>PLSH01000191.1:0-550 GCA_003165095.1 Acidobacteriaceae bacterium | reverse complement strand
GTCGGCTGGGGCTCGCACCTTTATTACTGGGTCTATCCCGGCGTGATGGTGGCAGTTACTGGTGTCTTTGTTGGCTATGTGGTCGGCTTCCTCTATCCCAACGCGATGAGCGGCTCGAATCCCGGACCTCTCTTCATGGCGCTGGTGGCGGTTGTCTTCTCGATCTTTGTCGGCTGGATCGCATCCAAGGGCGCGGGCGCTTCCACCGCCGTCAACCTGGCCATCAACGTGATTCAGATCTCCGCGCTGATCGTCTTCAGCTTCCTGGCNNTCGGCTATCGCGTCAGCCATCCGGCGGGCACGGCTGCCTTCCAGTATGACAACCAGACACTGGCTACCTATGATTACCAGTTCGCCACCGACAAGACCGGAGCCACACTCCGCGATGCCAGCGGCGCTCCTCTGCCCTTGCTCGACACAGCTGGCAAGAAGGTTCCCTTCGTCATTGATTATCCTGAGAAAGATTCAACCGGCGCGTTTCTCTCTCACCCCAACGCTGCTTCAGTGGTAAAGCCGCACCAGTTTAGCTACCTGTTCATTCAGGCCACGG
>PLSH01000316.1 GCA_003165095.1 Acidobacteriaceae bacterium | reverse complement strand
TGCTGCGGCTGGAAGTGGATTTGGGTTACGAGAAGCGGCAGATCCTGGCCGGAATCGCGCAGTACTACGAGCCGGAGAAGCTGGTTGGGCGCAAGATCGTGATCGTGGCCAACCTGGCTCCGCGCAAGATGAGGGGGCTGGAGTCGAACGGGATGTTGCTGGCCGCTTCGCTCGAGGATGGGGCGCCGGTGCTGGCGGGATTTCTGGAAGAGGTACCGCTGGGGGCGCGGCTGAAATAAGCACCTGCGGTGCGGCTAACTGCTCGCTGCTCGCTCGCATGGGGTTCGTGGCTCCCAGGGCTCAAAGTCGAGACCTGGGGGCACCCGGCTGAAATGAGCTTCGATTGGGATTTTCAGGGTGCAGGGCGTATCATTGCCCAATACACATAAATCGTGCCATACTTACACATCGAGAGGCGCGGCTTATGCGGACCAATATCGAGATCGACGACGAATTGATGACGAAAACCATGGCTGCAACCAACACCACCACCAAAAAGGCGGCAGTGGAAGCCAGTATGCACTTGGCTGTTCGGCTCAAAGCGCAGGAAGGCCTTCGTGCGCTGCGCGGCAAAGTGGTTTGGCGCGGCCACGACGACAACTGGCTCGCCACCGACGAGGAGATCCTGAAGGAACGGCGCTTGGCGGAACAGGATGCAGAGCCAGGAAGCGCGCATCTGCCAGCAGTGGAGCAGCAACCAGCCACTCCCGCAGAACCGGCTAAACCATGGTGATAGTCGACTCTTCGGTGCTCATCGACTTTTTGGCCTACAAACATAACGAGCAAACCGATTGGCTGAACCTACGCATTGGCTTAGAGCCGATCGGAATCACCACGCTCATATTGAGTGAGGTGCTACAGGGCATTCGCAGCGACAAACGCTTCGCTGAGACAGTGGATGCGCTCAGCCAGTTTGTACTCTTCGAAACCGGCAGTAGCGGACTGGCTATCGCCTCGGCACAGAATTACCGTAGACTGCGTGAGCTTGGCGTCACAGTCCGCAACACGGTTGACACGTTTGTCGCCACCTTTTGCATCGAGGAAGGCCATGAATTGCTCCACCACGACAGCGACTTTGACCACTTCAAAAGGCACTTGGGGTTGCGCGTGGTCGACCCGCTGACGATTGCGCTGAACTGATTTCATGTGTTTCGGGGTCCATTTGCTGATCGATTCTCACGCACACCTGGATAGCGAGCGCTACGCGGATGACCGCGCGGCGATGCTGGGGCGCGCGTGGGAGGCNNCGGGCGCTTGATATTTGCCGCCAGTTCAATGGGCAGCCTGGTGTTCCAAAGCTCTACGCCAGCGCGGGCGTTTATCCGCACAACACGCATGAATTGAATGAGGAAGTTCTCGGCAAACTGGACAGCCTGCTGGGGGAGCCGGAGGTGATTGCCTGCGGGGAGATCGGGCTGGACTACTACCACGAGGGCGCACCGCGCGAGGTGCAGCGCGAGGGGCTAGTCAGACAATTAGAAATTGCGGCGGCGCGCAAGCGGCCCATCCTGATCCATTGCCGGGGCACGGACGAAACGACGGACGCGTGGGAGGATCTTTTCCGGGTTTTGGAGGAGCATTGGCGGCCGACGGGCCTGGGCGGAGCGATGCACTGTTTTGGCGCGGGTTGGGAGGAGGCGCGGCGATCTCTGGACATGGGTTTCCTGGTTTCGTTTGCCGGAAATCTCACTTATCCCAAGGCGCAGGCGCTGCGCGATGTGGCGGCGCGGATGCCGCTGGACGGGATTCTGGTGGAAACGGACGCGCCGTGGCTGGCTCCGACGCCGGATCGAGGCAAGCGCAATGAGCCGGCCTGGGTGGTGCGTACCGCGCTGGTTTTGGCCGAGGCCTCAGGCAGGGAGAGCGACGAAATCGCTGTTGCAACGACGAGGAACTTTTTCAGGCTGTTTCAGCTATCCGCACCGGATTCAATGACAAAACCGAGGGCCGGCGTGGGAAACTGATAGAAGCGCCGCGGCACGGATACGGCGGATTTTGCAAGTGTATGAGGACGGGGAATTATGGCCCAGGACAATTCGTTTGACATCGCCAGCAAGGTGGACCTCCAGGAGGTTCGCAACGCCATCGACCAGGCGCTCAAGGAGGTTCGCCAGCGCTTTGACCTGAAGGACTCGCATTCCGAGATCACGCTGGAGGGCAATGACGCGATCCAGCTTGCGTCGGCGGGCGAGTACAAACTCGAGGCGGTAAAGGAGATCCTGGGCCAGAAGCTGGTGAAGCGCGGGGTTTCACTGAAGAATCTGACTTACGGCAAGCTGGAGCCGGCGGCTGGGCAGAGCGTGCGGCAGAAGATCAGCCTGCAGCAGGGCATTCCGACCGACAAGGCCAAGGAAATTGTGCGGCTGGTCAAGGATTCAAAGAGGAAAGCGCAGGCCAGCATCCTGGGAGATACGGTGAGGGTGTCGAGCAAGGATCGCGACGAGTTGCAGGCCATTATCGCCCTGCTGCGGGGCAGAGATCTGGGCGTGGAACTGCAGTTTACGAACTATCGCAGCAATTGAACGGAAAGCAAACGAGAGCGCGCTCGGACAGAATGACAGCATCGGCCTGTGGAAACTGGTCAAAATGCTATAGAATCGGAGAGCTTTGAGCACATTGACCATAGCGACGGCGAGGGAGGTTTTCGAGCTGCTTCGGGAAGACCTTGTCGCGATCGAGCAGGAGCTGGGGCGGGACGCTGCATCGAGCGTGAGCACGATTACGGAGATTGCCGAATACCTGCGCGAGGGCGGCGGCAAGCGCATACGGCCATCGCTGCTGCTGCTGGCGGCGCACCAGTTGGGCTACGCGAGCCAGGGCGCGATACGCCTGGGAGCGGTGGTGGAGATGGTGCACACCGCAACGCTGGTTCACGACGACATTATCGACGGGGCGGACACGCGGCGCGGCCGGCCCTCGGCCAACACCACCTGGGGCAACGAAAAATGCGTACTGGCGGGCGACTGGCTTTACATGCAGGCCTTCAAGGTGGCGCTCGAAGAGAAGAACCTGCGGGTGCTGGAGCTGCTGATCGGGCTGACGCAGCAGATGGTGGAGGGCGAGCTGCTACAGATTCAAAAGCTCGGCAAGGCGGTCTCCGAGGCCGAGTACTACGACCTTATTTTTCGCAAGACTGCGTGTCTTTTCGCGGTATCGATGCGGCTGGGCTCGGTGCTGGCGGGGGCGACGGAGGCGCAGGAGACGAGCCTGGCCACATATGGGCGCGCGGTGGGGCTGGCCTTCCAGATTGTGGACGACGTGCTGGACCTGACGGCGACCGAGGAAGTTCTGGGCAAGCCGGTGGCCAGCGATCTGCGTGAGGGCAAAGCCACGCTGGCGGTGATTCACGGATTTGACCACGGTACGGCGGCGGATCGCAAAGCGATTCAGCGGGTGCTGGACGACCGCAGCTTTGAGAACATCAGCAGGCAGCAGATTCAGGAGATCCTGGTGCGCAACGGGTCTGTTGAGTATGCGATGGCTGCGGCGGACCGGTACGCGGAACAGTCGCGCCAGGCGCTGGCGCCGATGGCCGACTCCGACTTCAAGCGCGCGCTGCTGTGGGTTCCCGATTTCGTGGTGGCGCGGGAGAAGTAGATGGCGCTCGGCAAAAAGGGAAATCGCAAATCAGGAAAATCTTTATGGGCCGAGGTCGACGGCTACTTCGGGGAGCTGTTGGCTCCTCCGGATGCCGGGCTTGACGCCGCGCTTGCGGCCAATCGCAAGGCCAAGCTTCCGGCCATCGACGTATCACCGCTCCAGGGCAAGTTTCTAAAAGTTCTGGTCCAGATGACGCAGGCGCGGCGCGTGCTTGAGATTGGCACGCTGGGCGGCTATAGCACCATCTGGATGGCTCGCGCGCTGCCCGCGGACGGGCGCATCGTCTCGCTCGAATTCAACCCGAAACATGCGGATGTGGCGCGCGCCAACCTTGAAAACGCCGGGCTGCTGGATCGCGTGGACCTGCGCGTTGGCCCCGCCCTCGACAGCCTTCCGATGGTCGAATCCTCAGGCGCCGGGCCCTTCGATCTGATTTTTGTCGACGCCGACAAGGCGAGCAATCCGCAGTACCTGGAGTGGGCTTTGAAGCTGGCGAGGCCGGGAACGGTGATTGTTGTCGACAACGTGGTGCGGCAGGGCAGGATAATCAACGCTGAGAGCACCGATCCCGACATCCAGGGGACGCGGCGCTTCACGGAGATGCTGGCCGCAGAGCCGCGCCTGAGCGCCACGGTGCTGCAAAACGTGGGCGTGAAGGGCTACGACGGGTTTGCGATCGCGGTGGTGCTGCGCTGAATTCTCATCGGAGCGCCCCGCAAGGTGAGAAAAACATTCGCAATCAATGAAGTTCGGCGGCCATGTTTCGGGTTGAGGCGGTAGAATTCTCTGCAACATGAACGAGCGTCTTGAGAAGATACGCCAACTTCTGAGCGAACTGGAAGTTGAGTTGAAGGCGGGAGCTCCGGCGGGAGACCGCGATTTTTCCGCGCTGGAACTGCCGCTCATCATCCAGCAGATCGTCGACGACCTGCAGCCGCTGCTCACGCCTTACGATGCGGCGTTCTACTGGTTTCTGTTTCGTCATTCCATTGCCAAAGACGGCGCTCCGCATCTGCGGGTGAGCAACCGGCAATTGCGTACCGCGGTTGTCAAATCGTCCTACTCGCAGGCCGAGGAGAATCCCGTTTCGCTGGGGAAGGTGCAGGAGACATTGCGCGCGCTCGAGAGCATCGGCGCGATTCGGAAAGAGGGCGAACCCAACCGCGACGGCACGCTCTACCGTGTATTCATCCCCGGCGAGATCGAGGCTTGCCGTCGATACCGCGAAGAGCGCAGGACATCGGAGCAGCAACTCAAGTTTCCCTCAGCAGGCATCGAGGTCGGATAGAGCGCATTTCTCACAAATGGCGTGAATGCCTGGAATTCAAGACTCCTCGAGATTACTGAGGGTCTGGAGACCGGCGCTACGATTCTTGGCGGTTTGTGGCGAGGATGTCTTGTAAATCAGGGGCGGTGGTGAGATCGGGCTGCATATTGCTCAACCTTCGGCCATCAATGCCCGCAGCGCTGCGGCGTAGTGAGCGGGCAGCGGCTTCTTGTTGAGCTGGTCGTCGCAAACGACGTGCACCGTTTCGCCCTCGGCGAGGAGCTTGCGCTCTTTTTCGTTTTGGTTTGGCTTGCGGTAGATCTGGTAGGCGAACTTGATGACCGAGTTCCGGAGCAGGGCGGGGCGCGTTTCGATCAGGATTTGATCGTCGTAGCGGGCTGGGGAGCGATAGCGACAGCGGGCCTCAACAACGGGCAGAATGCACTGATGATCAATCTCCAACTGGCTGTAGGCAAGGCCGAGGGAGCGCAACAGCTCGACGCGGCCAATCTCAAACCAGACCAGGTAGTTGGCATAGTAGACAATGCCCACCTGGTCGGTTTCAGCATAGCGCACGCGGACTTCGGTGGTAACGGGCATA
>PLSH01000083.1:17672-19466 GCA_003165095.1 Acidobacteriaceae bacterium | reverse complement strand
GCCTCCGGCGCCTTGCGGCGTAGAATCTTCATCTAGGCACTCCTTCAAATCTGTGCATTGTGTCGACTGCTTGATTGCCACTAGAACGCAAGTGGAGTTCAGGAGTCTTTAAACCATCTCAATCCGCGCTTTAATTCTTCTTAAGAGCTCTCAAGGCTATTTATGTCGTTTGTTGCCAGTTATTTGTACCGATTCGACGAGTTTGAGTTGTATCCCGGCCGGCGGGCTTTTACGCGCAACGGGGTGCCCGTCGCGGTTTCGCCCAAGGCCTTTGAGGTTCTCACCTACCTGGTAGCGAACCCCGGACGCGTGGTAACCAAGGACGAGTTGCTGAAAGCGGTGTGGCCTGGGTCCTTTGTCGAGGAGGGCAATCTCTCGCAGCATATTTTTGCGCTGCGCAGGGCTCTGGGCGACAGGGCCCGCTCCATTGCCACCATCACCGGCCGCGGATACCAGTTCACCGCAGAAGTGCAAGCCACACCGCAGCCGGGAGCAACTTTGGCTTCCGGCGAACAAGCCAGGGATTACATCGTCCAGCACATCCGCGAACGCACCCAGGTGGTGATTGAGGAGACATCACAGGTAGCGCCTGCAGAGGTGGCGCGCCTTCCACTCCCCCGCCGCATCCCCGGCAGTTGGATTGCATGGGGCGTGGCAGCGTTGGTGGTGGTGGCCGCATCCGGCGTCTGGCTCTCAAAGACCCTCGCCAAGCCGCCGGAGTTGCGCAAGGTGATGGTTGCGGATTTTCTCAATATCTCCGGCGACCCGGACTTTGACCACACCTTGAAATCGGCGCTGGCGATCGGTCTCGGGCAATCACCCTATATGCAGCTGATGGGTGCGGGCGAGGAGCAGACCGCGCTGACCACCATGGAAAAGTCGACCGATACGCCGCTGCTGGGCGACACGGCGCTGGAGGTTTGCCGGCGCAGCAACTACCAGGCGCTCCTGAGGGGAAAGATCGAATCCTCACCTACGAAATTCGGCTACCGCCTCTCGATCGATGTGCTGAACTGTGCTTCCGGCACAACATTGAAAACCTATCACGCGGATGCCATCAACAAAGATGCGCTGCTGAACACCTTGGATGGGCTTGCCACCCGTGTACGCAGGGAGTTGGGCGAGTCCACGCAGTCGATCGAACAATTCAATGTGCCGCTGTGGAATGCCACGACCTTTTCTTTCGAGGCTCTTCAAGACTCAAACAAAGGAGCGGCCTTGGGAAGCCAGGGAAAACTGCAGGAGTGTGTTCTGTACTTGCAAAAGGCAGTGGATATTGACCCCAAGTTCGCCATGGCGCAGGCCAACCTGGGCACGGCCTACTACGATCTCGGGGATCGGGCAAAGGCCGGTGTGTATGCAAAAACCGCATTCGATCTGAGCGCAAATGTCAGCCAATNNGGAGTGGACGCGGATCTATCCCAACGATGCCACCGGCTGGGCGGAACTGACCGATACGGAGACCCAGCTGGGCAAATTCCAGGAGGCCATCAATGCCGGAGAGCAGGATCTGAAGATCGTCGTGGCACGGACGGCATCGGACTATGAGCGTCTGTCCCGTGCCTACATGCGCGCCAATCGCAACGCCGACGCCAAACGGATCATCGCCGAGGCACAGGCACAGAACATGGATGCTTCGAGCCTGCATTGGATCCTGTTCGAGATGGCTATTGCGGAGCGCGATCGACAAAGCATCCAGCGGGAGATTGCCTGGAGCAAGGGCAAGCCTCAACCGTATTTGTTCCTTGAATCTCAGGCGATCCTTGCGGCCGATGAGGGGAAGGCGCATGAATC
>PLSH01000083.1:0-17636 GCA_003165095.1 Acidobacteriaceae bacterium | reverse complement strand
CTCCTGTTTCCCGAGCTCAAGGCGCTGCTGGCATTGAATCATCATGACTCGGCGGGCGCGATCGCCGCGTTGCCGCAGGCCACCCCATACGATCTGGTGCGCTGCGAGGTGATTGAGGTGCGTGGTCAAGCCTATCTCGCCGCCGGTCAGGGCGACAAGGCTGAGGTAGAGTACAAAAAACTGATTGCCAACCCCGGGCTTGAGGACCCAGCCCTTCCGCGCACTACTCTGGCGCATCTGGGCCTGGCGCGAGCCTACGCGATGGAGAATAAATCAGCCGAAAGCCGCGGCGAATATGAGAAGTTCTTTGCGCTTTGGAAAGATGCTGACACGGACGTGCCGGTGCTAGAGCAAGCGCGGCTGGAATACACCCATCTGCGATGACGGAGCCTGATCATTCCTGGGCAATTCTCAGCAGAGCGTGCAACTCGCCCTGGCCAGACGGCATGAGAAGGAACTGGATTTGTTCCATGGGAGGAGTCGGCTTTCGCGGGTTTTCCGAGTTCTAGGCTGTTGCGAGCGAATGACCGGCTAACCGGAAAGGGCTACTTGGTGATTACCGAGTTGATGAACACTTCATTCGAACTCGAAACCGTTGGCCGCATGCTGAGCCGTCGCGCCTAGCCATGACATTCTTCACACACGCTTTTACAAAAAGAGCCGATTCAAGGCCCATAGTTACGGGAGAGCGCGCCCAAGTGCGGTGACCGACCTTTGCTCTCATGTTTCGACAGGGAGTTGCATAGGGGCTAACAAAATCCACCGAATCTGCCCCCCAAGAGGCGCTCATTGCCAACGAGATCGTTTAGTAAATTGAACAACCTAGCTTCAAATCCGTAACTGCAAAACCTTTATGCGCCGGTTCGATCCCGGCCCGCGCCTCCATTTTCTCTTAATCGCAGTTTGCCAATCGAGAAGAGGACCGGATCCGGCTCCCGGTCCAATGATCGCTTCCCATCACAGCCCGGTTTCCAGTACATCGAAACCGGAATACGTGCATTCCGTTAAACGGGACTACGTTCTGCCCTTAAATCGCCGCTGAGCCGCTCGAAACCACAGTCACCGTGGACGCTCCGGAGTCTGTTATCCACACGTCTCCGCGTCCATCAATGGCGATGCCGAGTGCATCTATTCCCGCTTCGTACGCACATAGAATCGCCCCGGCGGGCGATAGCTCAGTCACGGTTCCCGGGGCCAGCACGCCGGGATTCGTCAGCCCATTCACCACCCACAGGTTCCCGCTCGCATCGATTGCAATTCCCCAGGCGTTCCCGCCGGCCGGAAACGTGCCCATGTTCACGCCGCTGGGCGGTAACTCGGTTACCGTGCCGGCTGCGTAGCTGGTCCCGTCGTTGACGGTGTTCGTTAGCCACGCGTCTCCGGCTCGATCGATGGCGATGGAGATCGGGTCTGGACCCGCCTTGTAGACCCCCAGCAGCGTCCCGGCCGAAGAAAGCTTCATTAAATTGTCCGATCCGTTATTCACCACCCAGACATTGCCGCCGGCGTCCACGGCGATTCCATGAGGGTTGTTTCCGGCCTTGAAGGCGCCCAACAGCCCGCCGGCCGCTGAGTACTTCATCACAGTGTTCGCTCCGTCATCGGTGACCCACAAGTCTCCGCTGCAATCGATCGCCATGTTATGAGGCTTCAGCCCCGCGCGGAAAGTGTCCAGAAGAAGCCCGGTCGACGAATACTTCATGATGGTTCCCGAGCCGTTTTTCACTACCCATATGTTTCCGGCCTTATCAACCGCAATCCCCTCCGGCCGGATGCCTGCGGCGTAGGTGCCAAGAACCCTCCCCGTCCGAGACAGTTCCGTTATGTTAGCGGATCCCCAGTTCGTTACCCAGACATGTCCGTTCGCATCGATCGCCACCTCTTCAGGATTAGCACCCACCTCATAAGTGCCGAGCACGCTGCCCGGCTTGACGGTACCGGTCACCATCGCGGCCGCGGCAAAGATTGTCCCGCTGCCATCCTTCGATTCCCTCTCGAATGCCGGGCGTTCACCGGAAACTCCGCTCACGCGCCAGGCCAGCGCCGGCACTCCACCTCCAAGCGTTCCGGTTGCGATCCCCGGGACGGCTTCCAACTCCACGGTCGCCGTTCCCGGTTGAACCCATATCGTCGAACCGGCAGCAAGAGAATCCAGCGGCGTCTGATCCACAATTCCTCCGCACGCCGCCAGCGACAGAAGAGAGGCAGTCAACAAAGCTTCCATCCATCGCCCATTCCAGGGACACATGCGCCGCGCCTGCGATTACGGGGCGCGTGCCCGCATCGGTTCTGCATGCTCCGCAGTTCACTCTGCCCTTCGCCTCTCGATTGCGGCATCTTCGAAGTTGATTTTTCTCTGACTCGCAACTCCGCCCCGCGAAGGTTTTATCGGCCAGCGACGCGGCAGAATCAGATTTCGAAAGCGCCGGCGAGTTCTCCTGACGGGATCGCCAGGGGTTTCCGTATCCAGCGTCAGGCACTCGAAAAAAGCAAGTCCATACTGACTCAATCGGCCGTCTGATTTCTGGCTAAGGCGTACCACAAAGGCAATTTTGGCAGCAAACACGGTTCTGGGACGCTCAATAGCGGATCTCTTGGCTTTGAACACTACCAAAATGGGAGCAGGGACTTACACCTGCTTTTTTGGGAAGAACGACCTGAAATACGCGTTTTTTTGTTTGGAATCCCTGCCCGCGCCCGAGGTATGGTGGCGCTAGTACCAAAGCAATCTGCACCCGGAATTTGTGGCTTCAAACTGTCTCAGGCAAAACCTTGAGACGGTTCTGGCGGAACAGTTTCTTGAAACACTGACTTGCTAAGTCAGCCTGGCGAAGCCTTGCTTGACTTACGCAACGGGGGAATGGGAGACACTCGATGAGCCTCGCATGTGAAACCGGCCGGCTGGGCGCAGGCCGTTGCCAGGCTTCCCTCGCCGCGGAGATAAAAACCGAGCTCCGCTGGTATGCCGTCTTTACCTTGCCGCAAAACGAAAAGTCGGTGGTAAAGCATCTTGTCCTGCGGGAAGTCGAGTCTTTTCTCCCCACCTGGGAAACGGTCAGGGTCTGGAAGAACCGGCAACGCGTTCGAACTGTCCTTCCACTCTTTCCCGCCTATCTTTTTGTGCATATCGATTGCCGCCAGCGGGGGAGGGTTCTTGAGTGTCCGGGGGTGCTTCAGATTGTCGGCAACGGCCGGGTAACGGTGCCAGTTCTGGAAGCGGAAATCGAGTTGATCCGCTGCGGGGTCAGAGGAAAGAACATGCACCCCTACACGGAGCTGGCAGTGGGCAGGAAAGTCCGCATCCGAAGCGGCGCCATGGCAGGCGTTCAAGGCCTTCTGGTGAAAAAGGGCAACGGCCTGAAGTTCGTTCTCGCCCTGGAGTTGATCAACCAGTATGCCGCCATTGAAGTGCAGGCGGAAGATCTGGAACTGATCGCGGACTGAATTCGGCGGCCGCAGCCTCCCGCGCCGCGCATTAGCGCAACAATGCCATGCAGAATGCGAACCGGATCGACGCATTGTCAATCGCTTGCTGCCTGAGCTCTAGCCCTGGCGCGCAAGGAGTCTGAATGCCGTTACCGCACCGGAACTCAGCGCAGAAGGACAGGATTCTGGTTGCCGCGTCCAAGCTGTTTGCGCACCAGGGCTATCACGGAACCAGCACTCGCGAAATTGCCCGCGTTGCCGAAGTGAGCGAGAACACGCTCTTCCGTCATTTCGATCGCAAGGAAGAGCTCTTCTGGTCTGCCCTGCGCTCCCGCGCATCGGCAGTGAGCCTTCGCCGCGACATCGTGGAGGGAATCTCGGACTGCGACGGCCCCGAAGTACTGCTGCCCCGAATCATCGGTTATCTATCCGATATCCTCAACTTCGCGCCGGACCTGTTAAGGCTCATCGCGGTGGCCTTTCTTGAAATGCAATGGAAAGCCGACGCGTTCAGCGACGAGTGTCTCCTGCCGGCCTTCTCGGCGATCGACAAGTACCTGGCCATGAGTGTTCAAAGAGGAACGGTCCGCAACCTGGACCCAACCATGGTTACGGCGGCCCTGACGACCATGGTGCTGGTGCATCCATGGCTCTCCCAGCACACCTCGCCGGACCGGACGATTTACGCCGACAGCCGGGATGTGGAGCGAGCCTGCACCGCTTTCTGGCTCGATGTGCTGGCGCCTACGACAACTCCAAACGCCAGGCCTGCCGTTCCGGCGGGAACAAATCCATCATGCTGAATCGCGACTCGGCATCCCTGGTTGCTCCGCAAGACAATCGCAGTGCCATGCCTCCTGAAGTGCAGTTCTCACAACGTCAAAGTCAATTCTGAATAAACCCTGATTCTCCTCCCATGACGAAACTGCACTATCTTTTTTTTGTTTTTGCCGGCGCAGTCTGCGCGAGTCAATCCGTACTGAACACTCCGGTCAACGTGGGGCCCTCCGCTCCCGCGTTCCAGCAGGCGCAGTCGCCCGATGTCGCCCCCGGGTTCATCGACGCGCCCATTCCGTCGGGCGGAAACAGGCCTTCCGGCATCGCCGCCTCCCTCACAGCCGTTGGTCCTGGCGAAGCGCCTGCCGCGGAGGCCAATCCTGCCAGGGTAGTGGGGCCGCTCGTGGAACGGTCCGAGTTTGAGCAGTTTGCCGAGGATGCGGCCGGGCGTCCGCTTCCGGTGTACGGCCGTGAGTTATTCGGCGAAGTTCCCACCACCTTCGCGCCCCTCGAGCATGTTCCGGTGCCTGCCGATTACGTGCTGGGGCCGGGCGATGAACTGCTGATACGGGCCTGGGGAAAGATCGATCTTGATTCCCGCGTTACGGTGGACAGAATTGGGCAGATCGATCTGCCCCGGGTGGGAATGCTGACCGTGGCCGGCCTGCGCTACGAACAGGTCGAGGGGTATTTGCATGCGGCCGTCGGCGCCCTCTTCAAGGACTTTGAGCTGAATGTTGTCCTGGGCCAACTGCGCTCCATCCAGATCTTCGTCCTGGGCAATGCCCGCCGGCCGGGCGCTTACACGGTCAGCTCGCTGAGCACCCGGTCAATGCGCTCTTTGCCTCCGGCGGTCCGTCGGCATCCGGAACCATGCGCCACATTCAACTGCGGCGCGATGGCCGCATCCTGACCGAATTCGACTTATACGATCTGATCGAGAAAGGCGACAAGTCGCGCGACGTGCGGTTGTTGCCCGGGGATGTGATTTACATTCCTCCCCTCGGAGCCCAGGTGGCTGTCAGCGGCAATGTCAACCGGCCGGGCATCTACGAACTGAAAGAGGAAACCCGGATCGGCGAGGCCCTCAAGGATGCGGGAGGAATGACCAGCCTGGCGGACGGTGAGCGCGTGGTCCTGGAGCGGATTGAAAACCACAGCAGCCGCGAGCTGGAAGAGTTCGCGCTGGACGCCGCGGGTCGGAATCGCCTGCTTCGGGACGGCGCCCTGCTGCGCATCTTCCCGCTTTCGCCCAAATTCAAAAACGTGGTAACGCTGCGCGGCAATGTTGCGCAGCCCGGCCGCTACGCCTGGAGGGAGGGAATGCGCGTCTCTGACCTGATTCCCTCCCGCGGCTTCCTCATTACCCGGGATTATTGGAACCGGCAGAACCACCTGGTTCAGTCCCAGCCCGATCATCCGTTCACGGGACACCTCGTCGACGAGTTCGGAACCCAGACCATGGACCGGTCCGGCGACGCGGAGGTCAGGGCCTCTACGACATGCTGATGAAGCAGTACGAGGCTGCCAGGCTCGATGAATCGAAGGATGCGGCCATCATTCAGGTCGTGGAGCCGGCTATTGCGCCTGACCGAAAGGCGTCGCCGAAGCGCGTGCTGATCCTGCTCGTCTTCGCGTTCGCGGGTTTTTTTACCGGAAGTTTCTGGGCCTTGCTCCAGTGGTGGAGAAAGCAGGCTCAGGCCAACCCGGTTCTCGCTTCCGAACTCGATGAACTCCGCTTCGCTCTCACCAGACGATGAACCGGGGCGCCTCGAAATCCTGCGGTATTTCCTCCCCGGGGATGGAGTTGAATTGAAACCGAAGACCACAATCTCTGTTGCGCTGTGCACCTATAACGGAGAACGACACCTGCCCGAGCAGTTGCGCAGCATCGCCGCCCAGGACCGCCTACCCGACGAGGTGGTGATCTCGGACGATCGCTCCACCGATCGGACGCCAGCCATCGCCGAGCAATTTGCCGCCCATGCTCCGTTTCCTGTGCGGCTGGTGGTGAACGGCCGGAATCTGGGCCCCACAAAGAACTTCGAACGGGCCATCGGCATGTGCGCCGGCGACATCATTGTCCTCTCCGACCAGGATGATTCGTGGTTCGGCGACCGGCTGCAGGTGACCGAGGATGCGCTGGCCCAGCGCCCCGATGCCGGCGCGCTGTTTGCGGATGCCGACCTGGTCGATGAGAATCTCAACCCGCTGGGGTACCGGCTCTGGGATTCGGCGTATTTCAACTGCAAACTGCGCCGCCAGTTCGATGCCGGCAATGCATTTGAAGCCCTTCTTGCGCACAATGTTGTTACCGGCGCCACCATGGCGTTTCGCTCCCGGTATCGCCGCCTGGTGCTTCCCATACCATCCTTGTGGATCCACGACGGGTGGATCGCCATCCTCATCGCGGCGGTCGCCAACGTGATTTGCGCCAATCATCCTCTGATTCAGTACCGCCAGCATGCCGCCCAGCAGTTAGACGCAGCCATGCGGACCCTCGCCGCGCACTTTGCCAACACTCGGGCGGACGACAACCAGGAAAAATACCGGGCCATGCCGGAACAGTACCGCCTGGTGTACGAACGTCTCAAGGCCTCGCTTGGCGCCGGATTGGCACCCGGGATCGACCATCTTCTTCAGCAGAAGATACGGCACATGGATCGGCGCGCCGGCCTCGCCCGGGCGCGCTCCTGGCGGGTGCCGGCGATCGCCGGGGAATTGGCCCTGAACCGGTATGCGCGATTCGGGTATGGGTGGAAGGGCGCGCTTCGCGACTTGTTGGTGAATCTTGAGAAGTAGGGAGATTATGGAGCCCGCGACTCTCAAATTGGTCAGGCCTGTCGAACTGCTCGATCGCCTGTTGTCGATTTCGATGACCGTGCTCATCGCCATTGTCCTCGTCGACCCTTCCGACAAGATCCTGCATGCCAAGGTACCGGTCTTTTGCCTGATTTTTTCGCTGTGGTTTCTAATCAAGCTGCAGACCGGGCTCAGGCTGCGGGGAATGAACACCCTTCTGTTCGCGCTCCTGATTGCGGTTGTCATTCCGTCCATCTCTCTCGTTGGGGGCCTGGTCGAGAGCAAGATCGACGATCCTCTGACCGGGTTGGCCTTTCTCAAGGCGTACCTGTTTTTCTCCCTTCTCATCGTGGTCACCGATCGGGCAATCACGCTGGAGAGGCCGGCTCCGCTCAGCGGCATCGTCGCCTTCCTCACGATTGCTGTTTTTGCGGTGGCCATGCTTGCGCCACGGAACCGCGGCCATGGCGGGCAACGCGGAACGATTCTTCGCGTCGCAGGTGGAGGCGGGCAAAATCGCCGAAGAAATGAAACAGTTTCTCGAGCAATGCTCGCCCCCCCCGGCCTGATTGCAATTCTTGAAGACGCCCGCTCAGCAATTCACTTGTCCGAAGCATCGATTTTTTGGAGAAAGGGACCAGCTTGCAGAGCTTGGAAAACCGCATCCGGCCCGGGTCCGGCGGCAGCCCTCGGGTCGTCTGTGCGCAGCTTGCGCATCTCGATTCCATCGTCACAATCCACATGAAGGCGTTTCGGGGATTCTTTCTTGAGTCTCTCGGCGAGCGGTTCCTGAAGGAGCTCTATCTTGGGTTTCTCCTCGAGCGATCGGAGATTTGCCTGGTAGCGATTGACTGCAGGCGGGTGGTGGGGTTTGTCGCGGGAACGTCGGAGCCCGATCAATTCTTTCTGAGATTGTTACGGAGCCGATGGCCCGCATTTTTATTTGCCGGCTTGGTTGCGCTGCTTCTCCGTCCCCTTCGCGTGGGCAGTAAATTTCTTTACGTGCTTCGCTATCGGGGCGAAAGAGCGGTCGATGTGCCCCATGCCGCGCTGCTCAGCAGCATCGGCGTGGCCCGCGGTGAAACTGGGAAGGGGATCGGCGGCATGTTGCTGTCTTCTTTCTGCGATGAAGTCCGGGTTCGCGGAGTTCCCGTTGTCTTTCTGACCGCGGATCGCGACCGGAACGACGCGGTCAACCGGCTTTACCGGTCCAACGGGTTCACTTGGCACAGCTCGTTCCTGAAGAAACCGTGCCGATGGATGAATCTGTACACGCGCTCCCTTTTTGAGGCGCAGCCGGCCGGCCATGGCTCTCCAATTCGAATGGCAGCAATCCGATAGGGTCGCATGACAAAAGAAATGCTGAAACGAGGGTTCGATATCGTCGCGTCCGGAACCGCGTTGGTGGTCCTGGCGCCGTTGATGCTGGTTCTGGCCATCCTTGTTCGCCTGGACTCCTCCGGGCCTTCGTTGTTCCGCCAGACCCGAGTGGGCAAATCCTTCCGCGAATTCCAGGTGCTGAAATTCCGCACCATGAAACTCGGGGACGGCGGCGCGGAAGTGACCTGCGGGCTCGATGCGAGGATTACGAGATGCGGCGCATTGTTTCGCGCCCTCAAGCTGGACGAGTTGCCGCAATTATGGAATGTCTTTCGCGGAGATATGAGTCTTGTCGTTCCGCGCCCGGAGGTTCCGAGCTTTGTTGAGCGCTTCAGGATGGACTACGAAGAGATCCTGACAGTCCGTCCGGGAGTCACTGACCCGGCTTCGATCCGGTACAGGTCGGAGGCCAGGATTCTTGGCGCCGCTTCATCTCGCTCTCGATGCCATCGGGCTTAAAGCCGGGGATGAGGTGCTGGCGCCTACCACGACTTTTACCTCGACCGCGGAAGTTGTCTGCTATTTCAAGGCGCGGCCGGTTCTGGTCGACGTCGATCGAGAGAGCCTTTCGATCGATCCCGCGGATGCGGAACGGCGCATCACCCCGCGCACGCGCGCCATCATTGCCGTGCATTACGGCGGGCAACCCTGCGACATGGAGTCCATTCAAGATATGGCCGCCCGCCAGGGTTTGCGGGTCATCGAGAATGCGGCTCATGCTTTGCCGGCGTCCTATCGCGGAGTTCCCGTAGGGGCGATCAGCGAACTGACGGCTTTCAGTTTCTATGCCACCAAGACCCTGACCACCGGGGAAGGCGGCATGGTGACCACCGGGGATGGCGGCGTGGCTGCCCGCATCCGCATGATGCGGCTCCATGGAATCGGTCGCGATGCCTGGAAGCGTTATAGCGCCGAACGTTCGTGGCGATACGAGGTTCTGAATTCAGGCTACAAATACAACCTCACCGATATTCAGTCCGCAATCGGGTTGGTGCAATTGCGGAAATGCGATCGCATGCTTGCCGCCCGCACCGAAATCGCAGCCCGCTACACGAGAGAATTCAGCAGGGAAGATGCGCTCGAAGTTCCCACGGTTGGCCGGGATCGGAGTTCGGCGTGGCACTTGTATACCCTGCGGCTCAACCTCGAGGAGATCACCATCACGCGCTCCGAGATGATCGAGATGCTCAAAGCGCGGGGAGTCGGCGCCAGCGTGCATTTTATTCCCCTGCACATGCATCCCTTTTATCAAAAGGCATATGGCTACCGGGAAGACGATCTCCCGGTGGCCAGCCAGCAGTACCGGCGGTATCTGTCACTGCCGATCTTTCCAACCATGACCACGGCGCAGATTGACTGAGTGATCGATAGCGTGGTCGAGATCGTCAGGGCGGCCGCGCGATAGGCTAGCTCCTTCGCCCCATTCTTGAGTTCAGTTCAAACCCGGCATTCAGGCGGCGATGACCGCCTGAGCGAGACAGGTTCCCGTCCCGGCTCGAAATTTCATGTCCAGGAAAGAAGAAGTCAGTGTTCCTTAGAAGCCGTTCAATATGGATTGCGTTGCTCCAACTGCTACTGATCGTCGCTTCGGCAGCGCTGGCGTGGCTGTTGCGGTTCGACTTCGCATTTCCGCACCCGGGCTTGTTTCTATCGGCGCTTCCCCTGCTCGCGCTGGCGCGTCTCGGCGCCCTGGCCCGTTTCAATCTCTTTCACGGCTACTGGCGCTACACCGGAATCAGCGATGCCATGGACATCGCCAAGGCCGTCTCTGCCGGCTCCCTGGTCTTCCTGGTTGCGGAACGCTGGATCGTGAGCCGCTGGATTGCGGGCGCGAATTCGATTCCCATCTCCTTTTATGTCATAGAAGGCATTCTCTCCGGAGTTGCGCTGGGTGGAACGAGAATGTTGTCGCGCGCGTTCATGCAAAAAGTACAGCAGCAAGCCGGCCAGGCCACGAACAAGGCAGTGGTGGTGATCGGCGCCGGCGCCGGCGCCGCGCTGCTGCTGCAGGAGCTAGCGCACAGCGGTTACACCCCCTACGCCCTGGTGGACGACGATCCCGCGAAGAAAGGTGTGAAGCTGCGCGGAGTTCCGGTGGCGGGCGGCGTCGACGACCTCGGGCAGATCGTGCGCCGCTACCATCCCTCTGAACTGATGATTGCCATCCCCTCGGCGACGCGCACCGAGATGCGGCGCATCACCGAAAGCTGCCAGGGCACGGGATTGCGATTCCGCACCATTCCCGGCCTGGCGGATTTGCTTGACGGGAAGGTAAGCGTCGGGCAACTGCGAGAAGTCAACCCCGAAGACCTGCTGGGACGGCAGCCGGTAAAACTCAACCTGGAATCAGTTCGGCACCGGATATCCGGGCGAAATGTCATGGTGACGGGCGCTGCCGGTTCGATCGGCGCGGAATTGTGCAATCAACTGCTTCGCTACGGGCCTTCCCGGCTGGTCTGCGTCGATCAGGCCGAGACCCCGCTGTTTTATCTGCAATTGGCTCACCGGCAATCGCAGGTGGAAACAGCATATTGCGTCGCGGACATTACGGATCACTCCCGGATGCGCGGCCTGATCGAGGCGCACGATGTGCGCGTCATCTTTCATGCCGCAGCCTACAAGCACGTTCCGCTCATGGAAGAGAACCTCGAGGAGGCGGTCAAGAACAATGTCTTCGGTTTGCTCGGGCTGATGGAGATCGCCGACGCTTCCGGTTGCGAAGACTTCCTGCTGATTTCCTCCGACAAGGCCGTCGGCCCGACCAGTTTCATGGGCTGCACCAAGCGCATCGGTGAACTGATCGTGGCTGCCCGGCCGGCATCCGGCATGCGCTCTCTGTGCGTTCGCTTCGGCAACGTGCTCGGCTCGCAGGGCAGCGTCATCCCGCTGTTCCAGCAGCAAATCAAAATGAATCACCGCATCACCGTTACTCACCCTGAGATCACGCGCTATTTCATGACTATTCCGGAGGCGGTTTCGCTGGTGCTGGAGGCTTTTTCCATCGGCGGCCAGGGCGACATCCTGGTGCTCGACATGGGCGAGCCGGTGCGTATTCTCGATTTGGCGAAGACGCTGATACGCCTTTCCGGCATTCCCCAGGATCAGGTCAGGATCGTCTATACCGGGCTTCGGCCGGGAGAAAAGCTCTTCGAGGAGCTCTTTTATAAATTCGAGCAGCGCATGAGCACCAGTACCGAGCGGGTACTCAGGGCGAAGAGCCCGGTCACGTCCTGGACTGAATTGCAAGATCAATTGAAGGCTTTGCGCGCGGAATGCGCCACCTCCGACCCTGTCCGCATCCGCTTGAGGGTCAAGGAAATTGTTCCTCAATACCAGTGGTCTACCTCCTGGGACGATCGCGGTATTCCGGCAAGTGCCGTGAAGGAACCGCTCGTTGCCCCGGTCAGCGTAGCGCTTCCCAATGCAGGCAATTGAAAAGCCATCGAGCCAGGAGCAGTTTTTACTCCGCGGGCGCTCCAGGCGCGATTCAAATCGTCCGTAATCGGAGTCTGGATATTTTTCGGCAAGCGCGCGGCCGCTTGCCAACCAAATACAGCACGACTGATGTCTGGAGGACTGGAAATGCTGTTTGCGCCCGGCCCCGTAGAGATGGAAGAAAGTATATGCCGCATTGCGGCTCGACCGAGCTTGCCCTACTTCAGAGGGTCCGGTTTCGCGGAAACGGTCAAGAGCGTCAGTGAAGATGTCAAATAACTGTTTCAGACCGCGAGCCTGCCGTTGCCTGTAACCGCAAGCGGAACCGGGCTGATGGAGATGGCCCTCACCAATCTCCTCGATCCCGGCGACGCCGTGGTGGTCATCAACGGCGGAGCATTCGGCCAGAAGTGGGTTGACATGTGCGAAGCCTTCGGCGTCGAAGTCTCCCAGCTCAAGACACCGTTGGGAAGGCGTCCGGACATGAATGCACTCAGCGATTTGCTTAAAGACCGCGTGGACGCGGTTCTGGTGAACATGCATGAAACATCCACCGGTTTCTTATACGACATTCAGGAGCTCGGCGCCATGGTTCGAGCTCGGGGAGCCCTCTTTATCGTCGACGCCGTGAGCGCCATCGGCGCCGATCCCTTCCAGATGGATGATTGGAATGTCGACTGTGCCATGATCAGCACGCAAAAAGCCCTCGCCCTGCTGCCCGGATTGGGTTATATCGCTTTCCGCGACCAGGCTCTCGAGCGCATGTCCCGGGTGAAGCGGCCCCGGTATTACTTCGACGCTCCGGCCTACCTCGGGAACCTGCTTCGAGGCATGACTCCCTTCACACCGGCCATGGTCTCGATCCTCCAGGTTGAAGAGCGAATGAAACAGATCAAGAGCATGGGCCTGGATCGGTGGATCAAGCGGCACGCAGACCTGGCTGGCTCGTTTCGCAGGCAGC
This sequence comes from Acidobacteriaceae bacterium, assembly GCA_003165095.1. The sequence goes on along the minus strand of PLSH01000083.1, from coordinate 4,855 downwards.
TACTCAAGAGTTCGCCGGAGTTCGGGCTGTTTGCGCAGTGTCCCAGCAGCGCGCTTACGGCCGTCACGCTGCCTGACGGCGTCTCTGCCGGCGCGGTCATCGCGTTCATGAGAGAGAGATACGACTGGTGGTTCGCGCCCGCTACTACCTCTCGGAAGGACCAATACATTCGCGTGTCTCATATGGGCAATGTAACCCGGGAATTAATGGGCCAGGTTGCGCTTCGGCTTTTTGAAGCGGTTAAAGAGGTCCGGACAGGAGGAAAGTTACAGTGAAAGCCATCATCATGGTTGCAGGGGTCGGCTCACGGCTCAATAAGCAGGTCAAGCATCTGCCCAAGTGCCTGCTCACTTTCGGCGGTGAGACGATTTTGTCCCGTAACCTAAGAATGCTGCGCGAGCAGGAGGTGAGCGAGATTGTCGTGGTTGCTGGCTATCGCGCCGCCCTGGTCAGGGAAGAGATCGAAGGCGCAGCTACCTGCGTCCTGAACCCGTTTTTCAGAGTGACCAACAGTTTGGGGTCATTCTGGTTTGCGCAGCGGTACGCCGACCTTTACGATGACCTGCTCATCTTCAACGGCGACGTGATCTATGAGCCCGGCGTTCTCCGTGCAGCGCTCGACGCGCGCGAGCACGCGACCATGCTGATCGACACCTCGGTCATTAAACTCGCCGACTACCGCCTCAAAGTTCAGGACGGCTATGTCGTCGGCCAGGGCAAGGAGTTGACCGACGAGCAGACCAGCGGAGAGTACGTGGGCATTGTGAAGCTCCGCAAGGACTTCGTGCCCATCTACCTGAGCAGGGTTCAGAGCCTTGTGGAACGCGAAGAGAGATACGGCATGTGGTGGGAAGAGGCCTTGTTTGCGATTCACGACCAGTACAGGATGAAGATACGCGTCGCGGACGTCAGCGGGCTCTTCTGGGCCGAGGCAGACTACATTGAAGACGTGAACCGGATTGAGCGATGGTTCGCGACCGGGGACATTCGACGTACTGCGCCCGGCGAAGCGCTCCAGCCCTTCATCGCCCCGCCGGCTCCCGTAGCGGAGAGCCCGGTCTGGTCGTGAACACCCGCGGCTTGCCGGTCGCCGCGAGGGTGCTCGGGAACCTCTGGTGTTCCTGCGTTTGCGCGCCCCTCAGGCGAGCCATCCCTTTGCATCCCGGCTGACCCCATCGCAATTAAGCTGCCCATGCTGAAAATGCCGGCTCACGCAAAAAAATCGACCGCACTCTCCCACGGAAGGCCTGGCAGCATGGCAAGCGCGCAATCGTCATTGGAACACATGAACGGCGCGGGAAGCGTGAGCATCGCCGGCAATCTGTTTCGATCTTCCGGGATGGTGTTCCTCTTTCAGGTCCTGGGGATAGTGGCAGGCTTCTTTCTTCAGGCCTTCCTATCCCGCACCTGCGGCGCCGCCGGATTAGGAGGATACACGCTCTTCGTCTCCTGGCTCGGCATCCTGTCCATCCTCACCGTGCCCGGCCTCGAAGGAACCCTTGTCTATTACTTGCCCCGCTATGAGCGCGACGGCGGTTCGAGGCGCAAGGTGGTGCGCGTCAGCCTTCTTACCGCCGGAGCGATCTCATCCATCTCTGCGTTGGCTCTCCTTGCCGGTGGAGGCCGAGCCTTCATATGGGCCGGCCTGCCCTCGAGCGCGCGCGTGCCATTTGCTTTTTCCATCCTGGTTTTCTCTCTCGGAAGGCTCCTTGATTCTGTTTTCCTCGGCATGAAGGATGCTTCGGCGGCAGGCTACTTCAACGTAATTCGCACCATCCTCCGAGTCTTTTTCTGTCTTCCCATCTTCCTGCTTCCACGCGCATGGTGGATCCTCCTGTTTTGTGCCGTGGCCGCCGAGAGTTGCATCACGCTTCTGTTGCGATACCGTGGCATCCGCGAGAACTATCTCAAGTTGTTGGGGCAGGGCAGCGTTACGGGGCGGGAGACGCGGCTGAGTGGAAGAATGATTTTGATGACCGCGCTGCCCATGTTCGGGATCAGCATTGTCGACACCCTCTATCCATTCCTGGACAAGGCCATCCTGGGCGCGATGCTGCCGCTCGAGTGCGTTGGAATCTACGGAGTGGCGGAGAGCGTGGCCTCGCTCAATTCGGTGTTTGTCTCTCCCTTCATCGCCTTCTGGCCGTATATATCCAAGCTCTACAGCGAGGAAAGGCTCGATGAGCTGCGTGATGCCTACCGCAGCATCAACCTGATCATCGTTGTCTTCATGATTCCGCTTACGTTGATCCTGCTCGAAATGTCGGGTTACATCCTGTCTCTCTTTGGAAACGCGTTTGCGCTGCGCGGCAGGACGGCGTTACTGATTCTTGCTCTCGGGTGTGTGGTCGATGCCGTTACAGGACCTGCCGGAGCTGTCCTGAGGATGACCAGGCATTCCCGCCTTTCGCTGCTCATCAACATGCTGTTGCTGGTGGCCTACATCGCGCTCAGTTTCATGCTGGTGGGTAAGTATGGATTGCTGGGGATCGCCGCGGCCAAGGCGGCGGTGATGGTGATGGGAAACGGGGCCAACGTGATTGCCAACTATTTGCTTCTGCGGACCTTCCCCTATACATGGAAGCATGGATTGCTGCTGGCATTCGGCATGGTCCTATTTGCCGTCTCTCTGCTCTTGCCCGGGTCGGGCTCCGGCATTGAAACGCATTGCGCAGTGGCTCTTGCAGAAGCAGCCGCGTTTCTTGGCTTCGCCTTCATCATCCTTGGGGCGCAGCGCAAACGGATGCTGGAGCAGTTCAGGTCGCTTCTTCCCGCGGCGTGGAGTTGAGCCGGGAAGTCTGCCGCTCGCGGATCCGCTGATTCATCGAACGAGCGCGCAACCTCCAACCTGCGCCTTGGACCGGCAAGCATCCAGAAGGAATCACGATGGCCTCCTACAAAGAGATACGGCGCCATTACCAGCCCCATGACCGGTGGTGCCCGTCGTTGATCGATCATTATGCCTACCTGATCTCCCCGCTCTTCACCAGGATTTTTGTCAAGGCCGGGATCGTCCCGAACACAGTCACCGTTCTCATGATCGCGGCCGGGGTGATCGGCGCCATCCTCTTTGCAGGGCCTCAGCTGTGGCTCAAGGTTTACGGCCTGCTCTTCCTGCACCTTTGGTACGTGTTGGATTGCAGTGACGGGGAGGTGGCGCGAATCACCGGGACCTTCTCGAAATTCGGGAAGGAGATGGATTATACGGCTCACCTGGTGAATCACCCGCTTTTCAACCTGGCTTTCGCCTCGAGCCTTGCTTCCCTGGAGCCCTCGAACCTTCGGCTTATCTTGTTTGTTGCCATCCTGTCCATCAGCGCGGAGCTGGTGCTGCGGCATTTGCTCAGCCTGCAGGGCATTTACGAGGTGAAGATGGGCGTGACCATTGGCGCTCGTGGAAAGCGCGGAATGTTCACCAAAAGTTTGCTCCTGGTGGTGGGTTTTTTGCACCTACACCAATTTTGTTCTTCTGTTTCCCGTCGCTTATTTTGTCGATTGTTATTGCGGCACCTCGATTTCTCTGTATTACTTCTTCATCCAGACAGCGATGTCCACCCTGGTGGCCGGAAGGGAAGCCTGCAAGTGGATCGGAAAGATCCTGATCGCTGGATAAGCGTGTGCGGCCCGGTATGGGAGTGTTTCGAAACACTTTGACAGGTGTATATACAAGATGCATAATCTGTATATATCAAAGGAGCAGCCATGCCTGTCACACTGACCTCGATTCGGCTGGACACCAAGCTGGCGGATGAAGCGGTGCGCGTGCTGGGAGTCAAATCCCGCACTGAGGCCGTGCATCTGGCGCTGAAAGAAGCTATCGGGCTCAAGCGATTCAAGGAACTCATGATCAAGAACGGCGGTAAGATGAAGTTCGCCGGAAGCGATGAGTGAATTCGCAGTCTTCGATACATCGGTTTTAATCGACCAGCTCCGTACGAACCGTCACGCGTTGCGCATCGGGAGTCTGGATCTGCCGGTGAGGAACTCTTCGGTCGTGATCGCCGAGCTACGCAGGGGAGCCGTTGACCCAAAGGAAGCCAAACTCGTCAGCGAGATGGAAAAGAACCATGCTATCCTCACGCCGACCGCGAACAACTGGCTTGAATCCGGCGTAATCCTTGCCAAGATAAGGGACGGCCAGGGTTTCGAGTCGCGCAAGCTGCGTGAATTGCACTTCGATGTGCTGATTGCGCTGACGGCGCGGTCCCATGGCGCACGATTGATCACGTCCAACCGCGCGGATTTCGAGTTGATCCGCGAGTATCGGAATTTCAGGCTGGAAGTCTGGTAGTTCGTGCGTTCCCCGGTCTATCTTCGGTCTAATGGTAATCATGGGCCACTCAGGGGTGACTCAATCCGCGTCTTTTAGAATTCTGCGCGATGCAAACAACAAAGGCCGTTCCCATCGGGAACGGCCTTTGTTGTTTGAAACCCTAAATTAAGCTTAGCCAGATCAATCTCCAGCGACCGGCTCGGCTTCCTGCCGCCTGTTGATGGGCGACGCGGCGTTGTTTGAGGCGGGCCTGATGGAGTCGAGCGAAACCAAACCCTCGACCGGCTTTTCGCCCAGGACATGCTCGCGATAGAGCTTGGCCATCTGCGCGTTTTCGGCGTCCGCCTTGAGCTTGTCCGCGGTGGTTACAGCGCGGGCGCGGAGCTTCTCTTCGCGAGAGTTCTTGGCGATGCCTAGCTCGTCCAGCGTATGGTTGGCTTCAGCGTTTACATGCTCCATGTTCAGGTTCAGGTTGTGGCCCACATGGGTCATGCCCACCTTTTTGCCGCCGGCGAAGATCTCGTGGCGGCCGTGCTCTTCGTACCACTTGGTCAGCGTGGCCGTCATGTGCATCTTCTCAAT
>PLSH01000422.1:6020-6297 GCA_003165095.1 Acidobacteriaceae bacterium | reverse complement strand
CGAAGTCGTAGACATAAACGCCGGGCTTGGGCTCGGTGATGGATTGGGCGGTGAGGGTGCGCTCGACGCGGATCGGCTCGAAGTCCTGCGCTTCAATTGCAACTGGTTTTGGCGCGATGGCAATGGTGGGCATCCATGAGGAATCGTTGTAGCCGCCCGTGTCCCAGCCTGGCGTGGCGAGGCGCGCGTCCTGAGTTTCGCCGTCGTAGATTTCGGAATGCAGAATGCTGGACCCGAAGGCCAGCCAGGTGGTGTCGGTCAGCACCCACTCCACGCT
>PLSH01000422.1:0-5984 GCA_003165095.1 Acidobacteriaceae bacterium | reverse complement strand
GTTCGCGATAGTCTGTCCAACCGGGCGAGAGCACCTGGTTGCCGACGCGGTCGTCGTTCAGGAACAACTCGTAGGCGCCGAGCGCGGTGGCATAGAGCCGCGCCGATTTTACCGGCTTGTCGACGGAAAAGGTCTGACGCAGCGCTTTAACCGAGTCGGGAATCCAGGGATGGCCGAGCGCATCTGAGCCGTCTGGAGCCTGGCTGCGAACGATGGCGGCCTTCCATGCCGAGTCGTCGAATTTCTGCTGCTGCCAACCGGCCGGGGCGTGGATTGCCGTTTTCCAGCCAGTCCCGGTGGAGAAGCTGGTCCATGTGCCGTCTGCGTACTGGACCACCAGCGTCGAGTTCATGGGCGGCGCGTCGTTTGCGGCCATGCCGTTGGGATTGGCAACATAGTGAACCGACTCGATGGCGATGGTGTTGGCGCCGGCGCTCAGATTGGCGGTCACTTCGGAGCGGACGAATTTCTTCCAGGGCATCTGTCCCCATGGGGTCAGGGGATTGGCGGCCAGCACGGGCGTGCCGTTGATCCAGGCTGACCCCGTGTCCTGCCCGGTGGAGTAAAGCGCGGCGAAGCGCACGGGTTTGGCGAGGGTGACGATGGCGCGGTATGCGAAATGCTGCTCATGGCCTTTTTCCGCTGCCAGGGCTTTTGAATCGGGATTGGCGATCCACGCGGCAGGCGCGTTGCGCACGGTTGCCTCTTCCGGGGTTTCGTAGCCGATCCACTGAGCGCGCCAGTTGTTCTGGGTGAGCAGGCCGGTTTCCCACCAGCCGATTTCGCTCTCAGCGTAAGGATTGCCAGACGCATCCCACACTTTTACGCGCCAGAAATAACGAGTGCCGGCGGCGAGCTGCGGGCCGCCGTAGTTCACATTCAATGAAGCGCTGGATTTTACGCGGCCGCTGGTCCAGAGGTCCGCTTTGTCCTGGCTGAGCAAATCGGCACTGGATGCGACCAGCACCTGGTAGGCGGTTTGCAGTGCGCCGGGCGCTGGATCCTGCAACTGCCACGAGAAACGCGGGGAGGGATCGTCGATGCCGAGCGGAGTCTGGAGGTCATCGACGCGCAGTTCTACGGGTCCGGTAAACTCCGGGTTCTTCTGAGCGGAGGCGGTGAGCACAGCCACGGGCAACAAGGCCGCGCCCAGCGCCAAAAAGGTACGCAATTTGCCAAACTTCATTTCTTTGCTCGCTTTTGATGCGGTTTGGTGAGGGTATTTGGGCGCACAGGACAGGGGTCCGAGGCGGATAGTTCCTCAAATGAAAACATTTTCCAAGCGGAACAACCTTATGCAAGCCGCGATGGCTTTGTCAATCTCGCCGCGACGACGGCGGGAAGGCCGGAAATCATCCTATAAATTGAACGCCGGGCCTTTACACTCATTTCATGGATCTTTGCCTTTTCGCGGCGACGACGAGCCATGGAAAGCTGCGCGATTTTCGCGCGGCCGCGCAGGCGCACTCGGTGGAGATCGAACCGTTGCCGAACCTGGATGAGATTGCCGCGCCGGCGGAAGAAGGCGAAACGTTCACCGCCAACGCGACTATGAAGGCCATTTACTACTCCCGGTTCGCTCGGGGCGCGCTGGTTCTGGCCGACGACTCGGGGCTGGAAGTGGACGCGCTGGGCGGCGCTCCCGGGGTGCGATCAGCGCGCTTTGCCGCCGATGCGGGCATGGTGGATTCGCCGGACGCGAACGACAATACCGACGTGTGGAATAACCTGGTGCTGCTGCAGCGGATGGATGGAATTCCGCCGGCGCTGCGCACGGCGCGCTATCGCTGCGTGCTGGCCTGCGCGCGCGGCGGCGTGCTCTACCACACGGTTGAAGGCGCCGTGGAGGGCCTGATCCTGGAAGCTCCTTGCGGAACCGGCGGATTCGGCTACGATCCGCTTTTTTACCTGCCGGAGCTGAATCGCTCGATGGCGGAGATCGATCTGGAAACGAAACTTTCGGTGAGCCATCGGGGACGGGCGATTGCGGCGCTGCTGCCGCTGCTCTATGCCTGAGATTTCAATTCTCATCCAAAAGGCAAAAGCGCGGGGATGGTGTCCTAGATTGTCTTGAAGATTCCCTCAGAGGCTAAAGCCGGCACACATTTTGCGCGCCATAGCGGCGCGACTGAAGTCGTGCCCTTTCAACGCAACGCCAAATCAAGAAACTGCCAGCGCCGGCCGCGCCTTGACGGGGGTGATGTGGGACACCAATAATGCAGATGAAGAAAAGCAAGCACTTCCGTCCCTCAATTTAAGACCGCTTCAGCCTGCAAGCCCTTAGGAGCCTAATTTTCCATGGCAACAGCTCAACCCTCTGCCGCGCCCACCGTACGCAGCGGCGTAAAGCCTCTGCGAGCGGGCCAGGGCACCAGTTTTATCTGGCGCAAGCTGCATTCACTGCTTGGCGTCGTCCCCATCGGCGCATTCCTTCTCGAGCACTTTCTCTCGAACTTCGAGGCCCTGAAGGGACCGGCTGCATACGGGGCGCAGGTAAGATTTCTCAACAGCCTGCCGCTGGTTCGCGTGCTGGAGTGGACCTTCATCTTCCTGCCGATTCTTTACCACGGTGTTTACGGGGTATACATCTGGCTTCGCGGGCAATCGAATATCGTCTACTACCCCTGGGCGGGCAACTGGATGTACGTGGCGCAGCGCTATACGGGGTTGATCGCCTTCGCTTACATCGTGCAGCATGTTATTCGCCAGCGTTTCATGGGCTGGAGTCTTCCTGAAAATCCCGGAATGGCCTTTGCCAAGGTCCAGCATGAGCTGGCGAACCCCTGGATGCTGGCGGTTTACATTATTGCGATGATCGCCATTTGCTGGCACTTCGCTTATGGGATATGGCTGTTCGCGGCCAAATGGGGCATTACGCCGGGCGAGACCGCGCGCAAGCGGTTTGGCTACGCCTGCGCGGCCTTTGGCGTGGTGATTGCGGTGATGGGGCTGGCGAGCATCTGGGCGTTCGTCGGGCCCAACTACAGGAACACGCCAGACAACGTGCCTCCGGCGGTGACGCAACTTTATGTTGAGCCCGCACAAGCGCCGTACTCATTGCTCTGAAGGGGTTCGTATGGGCGACATTGAGACTACCGCTCCGCGTATCGACTGGATGGCCGTTCAGGAGATTGCGCGGGAACACGTCGGCGATGAGGCTTTTGCCCGCGTCAGAGCGCATTTTTCAGAGCGCGAAGTTGCGTTTCTCACCACGGCCATCGGCCAGATCAATTTTTGGAACCGGATTGCGGCGCCGTTTCGATTTACGCCGCCGATACCGGCTGCGAGCTAGTACGCGAAAGGATTCGATAGAAGATGGCAGCACCAAGGATCATTGTGGTTGGCGGAGGGCTGGCGGGATTGGCGGCGGTGATCAAGATTGCCGAGGCCGGCGGGACGGTGGACTTGTTTTCCATTGTTCCGGTGAAGCGCTCGCACTCGGTCTGCGCACAGGGCGGAATCAACGCGGCCAAGAACCTGAAGGGCGAGGGCGACACCACCGACAAGCACTTCGACGACACGATTTACGGCGGCGACTTTCTGGCCAACCAGACTCCGGTGAAGGCCATGTGCGAGGCCGCGCCGGCGATCATCGATCTTCTCGACCGCATGGGGGTGCCATTCAACCGCACGCCGGAGGGGCTGCTCGACTTCCGCCGCTTCGGCGGCACGCTTTACAACCGGACCGCCTTTGCCGGCGCAACCACCGGCCAGCAACTGCTCTATGCTCTCGACGAGCAGGTGCGCCGCTACGAGGCCGAGGGCAAGGTGAAGAAGTACGAGGGTTGGGAGTTTCTCTCCGCGGTGATCGATTCGAATGGTGTGGCGCGCGGCATTACCGCTCTCAATCTGCGCTCGATGGAATTGCGATCGTTTGCGGCGGGCGCGATCATCCTGGCCACGGGCGGCATCGGCGCGATTTTTGGCAAGAGCACAAACTCGGTGGTCTGCACCGGGTCAGCGCAGTCGGCCATCTTCCAGCAAGGCGCGTACTACGCCAACGGCGAGTTCATCCAGGTGCATCCCACCTGCATTCCGGGTGAAGACAAGCTGCGGCTGATGTCGGAGTCGGCGCGCGGCGAAGGCGGGCGGGTGTGGGTTCCGCGCACACTGGGGGACAAACGGCCCGTCAAGCAGATACCCGAGTCTGAGCGCTGGTATTTCCTCGAGGAGTGGTTTCCGAAGTACGGCAATCTTGTACCGCGCGACGTGGCTACGCGCGCCATTCACAAAGTGGTGTATGAATACGGACTCGGTCTCGACGGGCAGCCGATGGTTTACCTCGACCTGACGCACATCGACCGCGAGACCCTGAACCGCAAGCTCGAAGGCATTCTGGAGATTTACGAGAAGTTTGTAGGCGACGATCCGCGCGACGTGCCGATGAAGATTTTTCCCGGCATGCACTACACGATGGGCGGGCTGTGGGTGGATTTCGAGCAGATGACGAACATTCCGGGGATTTTTGCGGCGGGCGAGTGCGAGTACCAATACCACGGCGCGAATCGCCTGGGCGCCAATTCGCTGGTGAGCTGCATTTTTGGCGGGTTTCATGCCGGCCCGAATGCGCTGCAGTACGCAAAGAGCCTGCCGGCGGCCGAGGGTGACGGCGGTCAGGCGGCGGAGGTGGCGCGCCAGGCGGAGATCAACAAGAAACTGCTCAACAACGAGGGGACGGAGAATCCCTTCAAGCTGTGGCGCGAGCTGGGGCAGACGATGACCGAGCATGCGACCGTGATCCGCTACAACAAGGGGCTGAAGCAGGCCGACGAAAAGATTGTGGAACTGCAGGAGCGCACAAAGAAGATCAACCTGAGCGACCGCAGCCAGTGGGCGAATACGAGCTTCGCTTTTGCGCGGCAGTTGAAGAACATGCTGGAGCTGTCGCGGACGGTGACGCTGGGCGCGCTGCTGCGCGACGAATCCCGCGGCGCGCATTACAAGCCGGATTTTCCCGATCGCAACGACGCGAAGTTCCTGAAGACCACGAAGGCGAGTTTTACGGGCTTGGCCGAGGGTCCGCGGTTTGAGTACGAAGAGGTCGATACGCAATACATTCCGCCGCGAGCGCGCCGGTACGACGCCGCAAAGTAAGCGCTCCGCGCGCCAGCGTTTTGGTTGAGAGCCTCGGGTAGTTGGTAGAGGTACGAGAAAGGGAACATGGTAAACAAGACCGTGCAACTCGAGATCAGGCGCCAGGCCAGCCCCGATGCGCCTGCGGTGTGGGAGAAGTTTGAACTGGAGTGGCGGCCGGGGATGAACGTGATTTCGGCGATGATGGAGATCGCCGCCAACCCGGTAACTGCCGACGGCCGTCCCACGACTCCGATCACCTACGATTCGAATTGCCTGGAGGAGATCTGCGGGTCTTGCGCGATGAGGATCAACGGCAAAGCGCGGATGGCGTGCTCGGCGCTGGTCGAGAACCTGGAGCAGCCGATCCGTGTGGAGCCGCTCTCGAAGTTTCCGCTGGTGCGCGATTTGCAAGTCGACCGGTCAGTCTTGTTTGAGAACCTGATGGCCGTGAAGGCCTGGGTTCCGGTGGATGGAACGTACGATCTGGGCTCGGGGCCGCGCGTGTTTCCGCAGCAGCAGGAGGCCAATTACCCGCTCTCGAATTGCATCAGTTGCTGCTGCTGCATGGAAGTCTGTCCGCAGTTCAACGATGACACGGGCTTTGTGGGCGCGGCCACCATCGCGCAGGTAAAGCTGTTCAACAATCATCCGACCGGGAAAGTGTTCAAGGAAGACCGGCTGCGAGCGCTGGCCGGCGACGGCGGCGTGCAGGAGTGCGGGTTTGCGCAGAATTGCGTGGAGGCCTGCCCCAAGCAATTACCGCTGACCGAGGCGATCTCCGACATCGGCCGCGATGTGCTGATCCAGAAGGCCAAGGACTTTTTGCGGGGATAGCGATTCCGCGATCTTCGCTCAGAGCAGACGTGTGGTGTTACCGTGCGACCAGTGCCGTGAATGGCGGCACATAG
>PLSH01000412.1:25672-42719 GCA_003165095.1 Acidobacteriaceae bacterium | reverse complement strand
GCAAGTTCAACGATGGCAACTACGTACTGCTCACCGTCGAGGCTGGCGGCTCAGTGGTGTTGGAGCTGGAGCGCCGCTTGCGCGTCCCCGAGCCGGTGATCAAGTTCATCACCGTGCGCATCGATGAAGAAGAAAAGCGCCTGGCCAAAGTGAAGGCACTGCGCGGGGTGCGCCGCAAGGTGAGCGCGGAGCCCGTGGCTGCTGTACCGGTTGCTGCTCCGGCTGTTGCTCCGGCTGCTGTTCCGGTTGCCGCACCGGCCGCTGTTGAAGCCCCGGCCGCGGAAGCTGCCGAGCCTGTTCAGGCAAGCGCGTAAAGCGCTTGCTGCCCGTTGCTGCTTCCGGCCCTATTGCCGGATCCGGCACCCTATACCTGCCCCGCCCAGCGGGACTGAAATGTGAAGAGGAAACACTATGCCTGATGAAACACAAGCAAAGGCGCCTGAATCAAGCGCTCCGCAAAGTTCGCAAGGGTCGTCCGGTCCGGGCGCAGGTCCCCGCAGTGGTGGGGGCGGCAGGCCTGGAGGCGGCGGTCCCGGCGGCCGTGGGAAGTTCTTCCGCCGCAAGAAGGTCTGCAAGTTCTGCACCGAGAAGATCGATGCGATCCCTTACCGCGACGTGCGTCTGCTGCAAGGGTTTGTGGCCGAGCGGGGCAAGATCGTTCCCCGGCGGCTCACCGGTGTTTGCACCACGCACCAGCGCCGTCTGACCCGGGCCATCAAGCAGGCTCGCAATATCGCCCTGCTTCCGTTTGCCACGCGGCACTAGGAGTTTGCCGGCCCTTCAGCTCAAGGATGAAGCTGTGATCCTCAAGCGACAGGAACGAAAGCGAAGAGCCGGTATTTGAGAATCTGCACTGCACTGTTGAACCGCCGAAGCTCCTGTCCAAGACGCAGGAGCGCCCACGGCGCCATTTGGAGAGTTTCACATGGAAGTCATTCTGAAGGAAGACGTAGCCAACCTTGGCCTACGCGGAGAAGTGGTGAAGGTCGCCGACGGCTACGGCCGCAATTTTCTGCTGCCGCGCAAGTTGGCGATGCAGGCCACCGCGGCCAACAAGGCCGTAATTGAGCAGATGAAGTCCTCGGCAGCCCGCCGCTCGGCGACTGAAAAGACGCAGGCCGAGGAACTTGTCACCAGACTCGAGCCGGTGGTGCTCAGCTTCACCCGCAAGTCGGGCGAACAGGGCCACCTCTTCGGTTCCGTAACCTCGGCCGATATAGCCGCCGAGTTGGCTACACAAGGGTTCGAGGTGGATCGCCGCAAGATTCAACTGGGCGAATCGCTCAAGAGCGTGGGCGAATTCACCGTGGCCATCCGGCTGCACCGCGAAGTGACCGCGCACGTAAAGGTGAAGGTGCTGGCCGACGCCGCAGACGCAGTCGAAGCCGCACCGGAAGCTGAAGCCGCGAAACCCGCTGCCGCAGAAGCCGCTGCAGCCGAGCCTGCCGCGGAAGAAGCAACCGCCGAGTAGCTCGAAACGGACTGCGCCGCCTCTCGGCTTACCGAGGGGCGGCGAGTGTTTCACGCATTGGTCGATCGCTCTATCCCACCATGGCCAGCGGCTTAGCGCGATCCATTCGCAGCGTCGGCACCGCGGCCTGCAGGCTTTTGGTGTACGGATGCTGTGGCTGGGTGAGCAGTTGCGCGCAGGCCGCGGTTTCCACCACCAGCCCCAGGACTTCGCCTTCTTCCACGCACAGGCTTACGCCGCGCACTGCTTCCGTTGCCCCGAAGTAGACCTCGAGACCGCTGACGTGGAGAGAATCGCCCATGCAGCAATCGTAAAACATCGACGGTCCTGAGAGAGCGGACGGAGATTGCGGCGCGCCGGAGTAAGATTTTTGCATGAGACCCTTGAACCGTCGTGATTTTTGCGTAGCGCTTTCCTCTTTGGCGGCTGTGGCCGCTGCATTGCCGGCTGAAGGACAGACGAGCTCGCCGGTGATTGGCCCCGATTCTGCTCCGGTTGCGCCGGCGGACCCCGTGCTTTCGGTGCAGCGAGCTTATCTTTTCGACCAGCTCCCGGTGAAAAAAGGCGCGAATGGAGAATCGAGGGCCGTGCTGCATGGCACTCTGCCGACGGGCGAGGCCGTGGAGGTGCATGAGACCACGCTGCTGCCGGGGCATATGCCGCATCCTCCGCATAAGCACCGGCACTCCGAGCTGATGTTGATCCGCGAAGGGACAGTTGAATTCGACAACGACGGAAGTTTTGAGCGCGTGGGGCCGGGAGGAGTGGTCTTTGCGGCATCGAACGTGATGCATGGGCTGAAGAATGTGGGCGAGACGAATGCCAATTATTTTGTGATTGCAATCGGAAAGGACCAGCAACCCCGATCGCTTTACTAGTACCCTGACCGAATGATTGTGGTATCGCCGGAATGTAGCGCCGGTCTCCAGACCGGGGTCCCCGGCGAGCGATTTTTGCTCGTTGGGGTGGTAGACCGGCTGTAGTGCGGGCGTCCCCGCCCGCGCTGGTCCAAAGGTAATTGCCAAATCATACGGTCTGAACACTAGCCAGCCGCCGGGGAGTCCGAATCCCGCGCTCCGGCCTCTGAAATCGTCTCGTTGGCCGTCCCTTCAGGCGGTTTCGGCAATCCTTCAAACACCGCGATCGCGTCATGCAGACGGTTGAAGATTCGCTCCGGCCCTATGGCCTCCAACAAATGATGCCGGTCGAAGTCGGAGTGCAGATCCCAGGGCACCCGCGCAAACGCCAGCACGACACCGGCCTCGGCAAGGCTCTTAATCAGCCCGATGACCACACGCGCAGCCGAGTAGTCGACATGGGTCATCGCTTCGGCATCCACCACCACCCAACGCACCGCCGACGGCATGGGCTGCACCACCTGGGAGACCTCCTCAAGAAACCGGCCGGCATTGGCGTAAAACAGCTCCGCACCAAATCTGTAGAGCACCAGTCCAGGCTCGGTAACCACGCCCGGCGCCACCGGCACCAGCTTCCAGATTCCTGAGCCATCCGCAATCAGGACGCCGCTATGCGGGTGATAGTTATGCCGCACTACGCGCAGCAGCGAAACCACCATGGCCAGAACGATTCCCTGCTCCACGCCCACCAGCACCACCACCGCTGCGGTCATAACAGCCAGCGCGAATTCCTGCGGGCTCTGCGCCCGGATGTCCCTGAGCGCCTTGAAATCGATCAGGCGAAGCGCGACCAGAAACACCAGCACGCCCAGCACGCAGGTGGGAAGAAACTGGAGCGGCCTGGTCAGGAATAGCAGCACCAGCGCCACCACTGCCGCCGTAGTGACCTGCGCCATCTGGCTCTGTCCGCCGGCGTCCTCCATCATCGCGGTCTGCGTGGGGCTTCCATTCACCACGAAGGCCCCGCTCAGGGCTGCCGCGGCATTCGCAGCCGAAAGCCCGAAGAGATCGATATTCTCGTTCACTTCCTGGTAATGTTTCGCTGCATAGATTCGGGAGGTGGCCGCGCTTTGGGTAAGGATCATCACGGCGCAGGAGGCAGACACCGTGATGAGGTGTTCCACATCCTTCCAGCCCATGCCCCGAAGACTGAGCAGTCCCATCCATCCAAGGTGCGGCAAACCGCCGACCACCGGCCCAATGGTGGCAATTCCATGTCCGGCAAAATCCAGCATGGCGCTGGCCGCGATGGCCGCCACAACGGCAACCAGCGCACCCGGTATTTGGGGAGCGAAACGCCGCAAGACGAGCACAAATGTCAGCACCAGGGCCGCTAGCGCGACGGTGGGCAAATGGGTGTGCGGCAGCGAGCGAAGCAACTGCCAAAGCACGACGACCGGACGATGCGAATCCACCGGTATTCCCAACATCTCGCTCAACACCGAGATGCCGACCTGCAAACCCACGCCGGCCAGAAAACCAACCAGCACGGTCCGCGAAAGAAAGTCGGCGATGAACCCCAGGCGGAGCAACCGCGCCAGGAGCAGAATGACAGCAGTGAACGCGGCCACTACCGCAGCCAGAGCGACGTAACGCGCCCCCGCCGGTGTGGCCACGCCCGCCATGCCACCGGCAAAGATGGCAGCCGTGGCCGAGTCCGCAGCCACCACCAGATAACGCGACGAACCGAAGGCGGCAAAGGCCAGCAGGGGCAGAAGCAAGGTATAAAGCCCTGTGATCACGGGCATTCCGGCGATTTTGGAATATCCAAGAACCTGCGGAATATCCATTGCCGCGAGCACGACTCCCGCCAGCGCGTCGCGCGCCGCGCGTGCCCGATCGAACGGCCGCAATCCTCGAAACAGATTCACGATCTCAAAACTCCTTCTGGCTCGAAAGTGAGGGCTCACGGACGGTCCATGCAAGAGCCAGACTTTCGTCTCACTGCTTTCTTCATGAATTGCAGCAGCTTTTCCCGGCCCACTTTTTTAATTCCTGATTGGCTCGAATTGTATCGCCTGGCAACGGGGTTGAGGTACCGATTCCGCCTCAAAGGCCAGAGCGGGACCAGAGTGGCACCGGAACGCGGCCAGATTGGCGTGCAGTTCTGTTCGGCTGGGGACGGGAAAAGCACCGGAGCGATGGATGGGCCTGGTGTCCGGGATGCGCCGGGCGGCAAGCAGTTTGTCTTATTTCTTGGGATGATTCCAGAGAATTCAATGGAGGAGTTGAACGGCGGCGTTCATTGGCCGAACGCAATTCCGGCGGATTGTCAGGTGAGACAATCCGCCGGAATGGTTTACGTTGAAGAGGTTTTCGGCTAGAACGCGTAGACCAACGATATCTGAAGTTTCCGTGGTCCGGAGTTCGTACCGGTAATGGCGCCAAAGGCATTGATTGGGTTGCCGCCGCCAATGTAGACCGCGGGCGAGCCGTAACTCGCAATGTTAAACGCGTTGAAAGCGTCGATGCGGGCCTTGAGAGTCTCTTCCCTATAGGTTTTAAAGGCCTTGGAAAGCGACATGTCATAATTCTGGAACCCAGGGCCACGCAACGTTCCGACGTGTGTGGTTCCAAAGTCCTGACTGGGCCGGCCATAAGCGCAGTTGGGATTAGATGCCGATGGCGCAGTACCGCGTGAATTGCACGGTTCTGCCGATGGGTCGGTGCCAAACCACTTGAAAATACCGGATGAGTTCTTGCCCCGTCCTGTAATCTTCATCGGGCCGTAGTGATTTGCGAATCCAAAGTAGTCCCCGCTCAAATTCTCCGCACAGTTGTTGGCGCACTGTTGGCCGCTTTGATGAACCGTCAGCGGGAATCCTGTGTAGACCGAGGCATTCATGGATAACTGCCACCCACCCAGGATTTCATCCGTTACAGCGTTCCAGCTCGAGCCAAACTGATTTCCATGGCCGAACGGAAGCTGATAGACTGCGGTTCCGGATACAACCTGCCGCATGTCGAAAGACGACGGGCCGTAGTTTCCCTTGGGATTATTCACATCCTGCCAGTAGGAATCGTCGTCGCCGGTATTAGTGACGCCGAAGTATCCGACGTTATTGGTTAACGACTTGCCGTAGGTGTAGTTGACCAGGAACTCCAGTCCTTTGGCCTGGTGACGCTGAATGGATGCCTGGAGAGAGTGGTAATTTGAAATGCCCCGCGATACCGTCTCCTTGAGCACATCGCTGCCGGGATTATCGGGGCTGTTCGGGTTACCGACGAGTGCGAAGTAAGGCTCGATGTTCTGATAGCAGGCATCGATCAGGGCGGCGGATGACAGGCTTGCGCAGTTATCGTCGGTTGTATATTGATTCACCCACAGGGGTACTGCCAAATGCTGGCCGGTCTGGCCCACATAACCCGCCTGCACTGCGGTATGACTGTCGATCTGGTACTGCACGTTGAGGCTGAACTGCTGGATCACGGCCGGACGCATGTTCGGATCCCAGGCATAATACTGGGCTCCAGCGCCGGGAGCTGTGGTCGCGCTGCCCACCAGGCCAGTGGCCAGTGCAAACGTCTGTCCCTGCCCTGTTCCCGTGGGGCCTGTCGAGTTATATGTAACCGCCGGCTGGAATTGCACGTTCTGCGTCATGCGCAGCGATGAGCCCGTGGACTCCAGATCGTCGGTGCTTCCGTATCCGCCGCGAACCACCATCTTCGGAGTGACCTTGTAGGCGAAGCCGAAGCGCGGCATGAAGCCGAGGTAGTAAGGGTTGATAAGAGCACGGCTATTGGTCTTGCCCGTGGTTGGGTTTAATTTTCCGGCGTACTCCAGCATCGAATTGATCGGAGTGCCGAACGGTTTGCCTTTCGCATAGGGCAGATTGACGTTGACCATCTTGTTGTTCACTTCAAAATTGGGCTGCTCATAGGAATAGCGCAAGCCCAGATTCACGGTCAGGTTTGGCATCACCTTCCAGTCATCCTGAACAAAGACAGCATCCCGCCACTGCCGCTGTCCGAACGGGCCATGAAGGCCGGAAATCTCGGAGTTGGATGCCTCATCCAGAAGAAACTCGGCGAATGCGTAGCCCTGGTCGTTTTCGATAGGCGCGTTCCAGTTTGCTGTGACATTGCCGTTGTAGGTGAATTGTCCCAGCGTGCCGCCGGTATCGCTGGTGCTGACGTAGTCCTGCTGATAGCGCAGGAAATCAAAGCCGAACTTGGTGATGTGCTTTCCGTGTTCCCAGTTCAGAGCGTCGTTGTAATCGAAGTTGTTATCGACGGCGAAACCCTGAATAGGAGGCTCGGAACCGAAATTCTGCAGATCGCCCACGGCCAGATTCATGTATGCATATCCAGGCTGAGTCTGAGTCCAGCCCGGCGACAAGGCGATACCGGCCGTGGTCTCCCCATCGTTCCCGAAGAGCCCGGAGAGATCCTTGGGAATGCTTGCATTGAGCTTGATGCGAGTAAGCCCAGCGCGAGCGTTGTTCACGATCGCAGGAGAAAAGATGTGAGTCCATGCGCCTACGATATTCGTGAAGGGGTAATCGTCCGTCAATGGGATCACCGCTGTGACAGGAACCCTGGTTGGCGTGTCCCATGCGTCGCCGTAGCTGAATTTGCCCATGAACGTGTCTTTGCTGTTGAGCGTGTAGTCCAGGCGAATATCGCCCTGGTCATTGCGCTGGACGGAAGCAGAAGTGCCCTGATAATCGCCTCCTACCGTGGTACCGGGGTTAGGCGCGTGGTTGGGGAGTGGGAATGCCGCTGGATGTTGAAAAAGGAATGTGGCCAGCGCATTGTTTGGGTTGATGGGTATGCAGTTATAGGTACCTGCTGTTGGACCAGGGTAGGGAGTTTCATTGTTGTATCCGTTGGTTGTGTTCCACAGAACGGTGTCATCGGTATTCGGGTTCGCTATGGCGGAAAAGTCCGCATAACCCGTTGGGCAAGCCGAAGCTGTGTCAAATCCATTCGAGCTTGCGGTGGTAATGCCGCGCATGGCCGAAGTGGGAACGCTGGAGGACGAAGCACCTAACGTGCTCCAGCGAAGCCCTTCGTAGTTGCCGAAGAAGAAGAGCTTGTTCTTGAAGATAGGGCCGCCGACCGCCGCGCCAAACTGATTTTGGTTATAGCCCGATCTGGGAGTGCCGCTGTATTTGTTTGACCAGGTATTGGCATCGAGCCCGCTATTTTGATGATTTCCAAAGATGCTGCCATGGAATTGATTGGTTCCACTCTTGGTGACCATGACCACTTCGCCGCCGTTCACGTTGCCAAACTCGGCATCGGCATTGCCGGTGATGACGTGAACTTCCTGGATGGAGAATGGAGAGGGAGTGTAGCCGATTGCATTCTGAAGGGTCTCATTGATATCGACGCCATCCAGAATGTAGCTGTTCGACTGCTGGCGATTGCCGTTGAAGGATGGTATCGCATCCGCCGGCCCCTCTTCGTGCGGGGTAAAGGCATCGCGCCCCGTGCCCAGCTGTCCGCCCATTGCACTGGCAGATGGATTGATGGCGCCCGGCACAAACAGGGTTGCGACCTGAATGTTCATCCCATCCAGGGGCATGTTTTCAAGGGTGCTTGAGCTGATCGATGTGCTGATGGTGGAATTCTCGGTATTCAAAAGCAACGACTGGTCGGCTACAACATCGACCGTAGTAGACGCTTTTCCGACCTGCAGCTTCGCATCGGCGGTTACGATCTGGTCGATCTGAACGGTAAACGGCCCCACCGAAGCGGTCTCGAAGCCTGGCGCCGTTGCGGTAACCGCGTAATTGCCAAGCACCAGGAACCCGACGTTATACAACCCGCTTTTGTCGGTGACGGTATGCGTGGTAACGCCGGTGCCTGTATTGGTGACAACAACCTGTGCTCCAGCAACTACCAAGCCGTTCGGATCGGTTACTGTTCCACGCACCGACCCGGTAATTGTCTGGGCCGCAGCGACCGCCCCGCTCAGGAGAAGAGTGAGAGCGATACAACCAAGCCATACTACTGTCAGTTTCCTTCTCATGAATAGCCTTCCTTTGAACTGCGTCAGATGACTCGCAGGGTTGTACGGCAATTGATCTCTTGTATCCTGTGCCCTGACGCTCTCTTCGCAGCCCATCCGAGCCGAGGAGAGCCAGGGTTAACGAAATCAAGCGCCGGCTTCTGTCTTTGTTGCATTTTGTTGCGAAAGATTTCGAATGCGAGCGATTATCGAGCAGACGCGGTGGAAATGTCAAGAGGTAGTTATGAAAACGCAACAAACAATTTTTTCACAGGCCACAAGCCGCCTGAGGCCCACTTTGGTGTGTTCCGGGACATGATTCCATGGCCGACCGATCCCCGGCCGGTGTGAAATGAACCTGAGATCGCATGAAATGGCGGCCAATCAAAAGAAGAGAGTGCCAGTAAACCGCCCATTGCGAGGGTGTGGGCTTATGGAGTTTGTCAGAATAAATCATTTATTATATTTAGTTTAGCATTGTTTCTCTGCTGGCGCGCCGTAATTGTCGGCACACTTCCGGCGCGGGCTAGGCAAAACGCGCTGAGTTTTCTAAAGTGTTGCGTACGAAATGCCCCCGCCCCCCCCCATTCCTTGACGAACTGGCTTGGGATCACCATCGCGCGCCCAAATTGGGCGTGATTTGCGCTTTGCCTGAGGGGAATATTTCGAAATGTTTCGCAATGTGCTCTTTGTGTGGTATTTTACCTACAAACTTTTTTGTTGTTTCATTATGCGCTCAACGGAGACCCCGCGGCGGCAATTGCGGTCGAGGCTAATGGCAAACCGGCGCTCGTCGAAACGGCGCTGATGGGCGTCGTTGAGCAGCACACGGTGTAAGGGAAACTCTGTAGCGATGGAACAGGAACGGCTTCGAGATGGCAAGTAACGGGGCTGGTATATCGGCCGGACAATACCGCGGCCCAGCGCGTGGGGCAAGAACTCTTCTGACGGCCGCTCTGCTGGGCTTTGCCTTCCAGACCTGTTCGGCGACTTCCACTGTGACGGTAGACTACCGCGTCTTTCCGGGTTTGGCGGAGATGGACGGCAATTGGGCTGCTCTGCTGGCGGCATCCGATGGAAAGGTTTATGCCGGTCTTGCCTGCCACGGCTGCAGCGGACATCTTGTCTTCTACGACTCGAAGAAGGACACGATGATCGACGTGGGAGACCTGAACAGGCTGACTGGAGAGCAGGGACTTGAGATTGGACCGCAGTCGAAGATCCACGCCAAGTTTGGAGAGGGCAAGGATGGGCGCATCTATTTTGCGACCCACGGCGGGTGGTGGTTCGACTACGCTCGATTCGCGACGCCGGAGGGCTATCCGGGATCGCACTACATGGCCTATGATCCCCGGCTCGGCCAGGTGCAGGACTTCGGGCCAGGGCCGCGATTTGAAGGCATGAACACGGGGGCCTACGATCCAAAGTTCAATCGAATTTATGGGCTTACGCATCCGCGCGGTCACTTTGTCTACTACGATGTGGCGACCGGGGCCAAGGTGGACAAGGGAAGAGTGAACAACTGGGACTCAATCTGCCGCACGCTTGGCGTTGACGATCAAGGCAATGTATATGGAAGCTATGGTGCTGGACGAATCTTCATGTACTCGCCGCGAACCGACACCCTCAAAGAACTGAGCGCGCAACTGCCCATTCGCCAGAAGGGCATATCCCTGGGGCGCGACTACGGAAAGTCGGAGACAGCCTGGCGTGTGGTGGTTTGGGACGAAACGACCAAGAGGTTCTATGGCGTGGAGGAGAGTGAAAGCGCTCTGTTCTCTTTCGATCCATTCGCCAAGCCCGAGGATGCCGTCAAGCGGCTGGGACAGATGGCGATTGCTGAACTCGCCGGCCGCCGGGACGTGCCCTACGCGACACTCAGCCTCACTCTGGGACATGACCGCAAGCTCTATTACGCTGCCGCCGGTGAGGAATTCGACTATAGCGGAAGCGGCGCAGTCGCCAAGGCATCGCATCTGATGACCTACGATCTTCGCAGCGGTAAAACGGAGGACCTGGGTGAAATGCACCTGGCGGACGGACGGCCCGTTCTGGGCACCAACTCCGCAGACACGGGACCGGACGGGACCATCTATTTCGTGGGCGCGATCGGTGTCCAGGAGGGTTCGGCGGATGGGAACGGAAGCGCCGGAAAAGTTGGGGGCATAGCCTACCGGCTGGCCCTTTTTATCTATCATCCGAAGGCGGCCAACGCGCATGAATAGAGCCTGTTTGCCGATTGTCATCAGCGCGCTTCTAGCGTCGCCGGTGTTCGCGCAGCGAGACCCGGGATATGACCGCGTGGTTGTTCCGCAGACCAGGATCGATGTGCGCGATCTCGGATACAGCCCCGTCGATCTTATTCCGGACGGGGAGTCCGGCATCACTTCGTTGTCGGTGGCGCCCAACGGGGATGTCTATGGAGCGACCAGTGGAACTCGTTCCCATCTGTTTGTGTTGAACCCGCAGCATGGATACGTTATCCCTATCGGAGTTATCCCCGGAGCCACGTCTGTCACGCATGCTGTTGTCATCTCCGCTGAAGGAAATGTATTTGTCGGCACTGCACCCGCGGGGCGGCTGCTCGAATACTCGCCGCGCAATCTGGACAATGGGAATATCGAGATTGACAAGACTCTGCCGGTCACAGACCATGGCGCGCCGATTCCGGGTGAAAGCATCTTCGCTTTGACCATCGACCGAAGGGCAGACCGGATCTACGGGCTGACATATCCAAACGCGCATTTTTTCAGCTACACGATTGCGTCACAGAAATTCGACGACTTGGGGATCATTGCAAAATCGCCCCCGCCCGGAGAGAAATTCGAACACGAGAAGACGATCTCAAGGGTGTTGGCGGTTGACCAGCAAGGCAATGTCTTCGCAACGGGCGAAGATGGAGATTTTTTCGAGTTCGTCGCGAAAACTCAAACTCTTCAGAAACTGGCCATTCATGCGCCGGCGCTGCCTGGGCGTGAACCCTATACCCGGGCAGACGCCTTTCTGCCCGGTCCCACTGGAGCTATCTACGGCGGCACTTCAGATGGCTATCTGTTTCGGCTTGACCCCGAAACGCTTACGGTCAAGAATCTTGGCAAGCCACTCAATCAATATCGAATTGCGGGCCTGGCGTGGGGCCCTGGTGGAAAGCTTTATGGCGCCGGCGGCGATCAGTCAGAAATGGCTCGCATGTTTTCCTACGACCCATCGACCGGCTCCTATGATCTGCTGGGATTTGTCGACGTCAATCGCCGGCCCTATTTCGCCTGGCAGGCTTACGTGATCGGAGACATCGTCTCGGACGATCGAGGCACCATTTATCTGGGAGAAAACGAACGGATTTCAAAGCTCTATCTCTTTTTTCCTTAGGGACGCATATTTGCCCAACCGGCATCGATTGCCCACGATGGCATTTGAAGGCTTTCCTGAATTTTATTTTCGCTTAACGTTCTATCGACGCACACACGGAGGACCCATGAGAACCACGGTTATCAGACCTCGCTTGTTTCAGGCAGGAACTCTGAAATTTGAGATTTACGACAGTAGAGAAAGCGCCGGCAGAGCCGCTGCACTTGCGGCTGCCGAAGAAATGCGCCATCAAACGCAGAACGGTCTGGATCTGGGTATAATCTTTGCCACGGGCGCCTCACAGTTGAGTATGCTGCAAGCCTTGACCGCGGTCCCCGGTCTGCCGTGGGACAGGATTATCGGCTTTCACATGGACGAGTACCAGGGCATAGAGCCGGATCACTTTGCTTCCTTTCGCCGCTATCTGCGGGAGCAATTGACGGAGCGAGTTCCTATTAAGGAGTTTTACGAGATCGACGGAAGTTCTGAAGATTCCGAGGCTGTATGCCAAGCCTATGCCGCTCGCCTGAAGGCCGCCGAACCCAAGTTGTGCCTGCTTGGAATTGGGGAGAACGGACACCTTGCCTTCAACGATCCAAGCGATGCCGACTTCAGCGATCCGCAAGCAGTCAAGGTGGCAATCCTCGACAAGAGATGCCGCGAACAACAGGTTGCGGAAGGCTGGTTTCCGTCGCTGGAGGGAGTGCCCACGCGTGCGATAACCTTAACTGTCCCAACACTGTTTCGGGTACCGAAGCTGATCGTATCGGTTCCCGGCAGCCGCAAGGCGGCGATTGTACGCCGGGTCATTGAGGATGACATTTCGACGGCATGCCCCGCAACCCTGCTGAAAACGCATCCTGATGCGACTGTTTTCCTGGACCATGAATCGTCGGCGGAGTTGGGTGACCTTCTGGTGTAATGCGCCGCAATCACACTCAATCGAAAATGGAGCATGATAAAATCCAGGAACGAATTCGAAGCGTGCATTGCGTTTTCTATCGGATGATTCAGGATTCAAATGACATTGCCAGATAAAGCGGATGAACCGACAGACGGCCTCATGGCGGATGAGCGCCGGTCTCTGATCCTGCAAATCATCGAGACATCCGGCAGAGCGAGAGTGCGGGATCTCGCACGAAGATTCAACACATCTTCTGTGACGATCAGAAATGATCTGAATGAACTGGAGAAGCGCGGACTGCTGTTGCGGTCTCATGGAGGGGCCGCAAAACCGGACGCCGCTCTCTCCCCGGGGAACGAGACGAAAGTGCTGGCGTTTCTTCTCTGCAATCGTGGGATGCTGCACAACTTTCACTCGCGCATTTTCTCGGGCGCAGAAGAATACTGTGCCGTGCACGGCTGGGAGATAGTCCTTCTTTCCTACAGTTATTCGCCGCGTATTCCATGGAAGGAGCTGCACCTGCCAAAAATAATACTGCGGCCTGGAGTGGTTCGGGCAGTGATCTTGGCGGGAACAACCTCAAGCAACCTCATCGAGTTTCTCGACCATAAGGGAATTGCGCTCGCGGTTCTGGGTAACAATGTCATCGATGCGCCGCAGTCTCTGAAACACGACGTTGTTTTCTCCGATGATGTTGAAGGCGGCTACGAGGTGACGAAGCATCTGATCAACCAGGGCCACCGTCACATCAGCTTTGTAGGCAACACCGGCCTGCCGTGGTTTTCCAGGTGTTTTACAGGCTATCGACGGGCAATGGACGAGTTGGGCCAGGCGCCGCGCTATAGCGATATCCATTCCGAAGATGAAACGGTAATCGGATATCTTGGCGCGAAGTCTCTATTGGCGGCCAATGAACCCATTACGGCGATTTTTGCCGGCAGTGACCCAACCGCGCATGGCGTTTACAAGGCACTCAGGGAAGCCGGTTTGAGAATTCCCGATGATATCAGCGTTGTTGGTTGCAACGACACTGTTGGAACGTGGCTCTATCCCGGCCTGACTACAATCCGCGAGTTCCCTGAGGAGATAGGCAAGTACCTGGCAGAGGCGGTCATCAATCGTATCGCAACACCGGGGCAGGATGCGCAATGCGTTACGGTTCCGACGGAGCTGATCAAGAGAGAATCGAGCCGGTCAATTATTTAACCGTTCAAGCGGCAGACATGAAGTCAAATTGCTCGCTTTCTTCGACCATCTTTATTGCCGGCCTGGCGCTCATCTCGCATCGAGCGCTGCCCGTTTCCGGCTTCCGCCGCGGTCAAATGATTCTTCAATCTCCTCCAGCGTCTTGCCTTTCGTCTCCGGCATAAAGAACGCGGCCGTAATAAAGTACAGCGTTGTACACGCCGCCCAGAACAGGAACATCGCATAATATCCAAAGCTGCCGACCACGGGAAGAAACAGCGCGGCAATCAGCGTAGATGCGCCCTGGTTCAAGAGCAGGGCGATTCCCATCCCAGTCGAACGAATCCGGCTCGGCATCAACTCTGAGAGGGCGAGCCACACCACAACGCCGGGCCCGAAAGAATAAAAGGAAAAGAACAGCCCAAGGCAAAGTGTAATCAGCCAGCCAGTCATCTCTGTGGCAACCGGCGCGTAGAAAGCTCGCTTGATGGTGAGAGGCGAGCCCGCCTCTTTTGCCTGGGGTGCAATCCGCAGGCCACCAAGTTCGCCGGAACTGAGCGCGGTGGCGACTTTATCCCCGTTTCCGTAGGAATAGAGCACGGTAAGAGCCATGGGACGGCCGTCCGTTTTCTGATCGAACATCGAGGCGCCGACCGGCAAAGTCAGGGTGTTTCCGCGTTGCGCGCGCTGAACCTCGCCCCGCACATCGATTCTTTTCGACTCCAGGGAATAAAAGAGGAATGCACCTGCCAACAGTGCGCAAATAATGCCTCCGGTGCCTATCTTCAACAGAAACGTGCGTCCTTTCCGGTCAACCAAGGCAACACCCACAATGGTCATCAAACAATGGAGCAGCTTGACAACGAAATCACCTTGAGTAGCGTGGGTGGGACTCATGCCTGCCTGCTTGAGAATGATGACCAGAAAACCATTGATCGAGTTCACGCCGGTGGTCTGGGTGAGTATGAGAACCACGCACGCGAGGGCGAATGGAATCATGTATTTTCTTTGCAGCAGCGAATCACCCTCCTTCACCGAAGCCTTGCGCTTCTCAACGGCAAGCACCTCCATCTCATGCAATTGCAATGCCGCTTCCTGCGGCGAGCAGAGCCTGCGCAGGGACGCCAGGGCATCCACGGTCCTGCCCTTGAGAAAGAGCCAGCGAGGCGATTCAACCAGCAGAAACGTGCCTGCGAAAAAGACCAGACCGGGGTACACCATGGCGAGAAACATGCTCCGCCAGGCGTGGTCCTGAGCTGCCCTGATCAAAACAGGATTTCCCGCGGCAACAGCGATCGCGGCTTCCGCTTGCCGGGTATAGAACCATCCTGCCGCCGAGGCAACAACGATGCCGAAGGTGAGCAACAGTTGGAATATAGCTGTACCTTTGCCCCTGCTGTCTGGAGGCAACGTTTCCGCCAGATAGAGCGGGATTACCACGGCAATCACGCCACCGCTCATACCCTGCAGCAGGCGCCCCGCCATGAGAGCTGCGAAGCTTTGTGAAACAACAATAAGGCCCACGCTCGTGACGAACATCAAGCCGCTGAAGATCATCATCTTCCTTCGGCCCAGCCGGTCGGCGAGCAAGCCGGCAATCAGCGAAGACACCATGCTGCCACCCAAAACAGCTGCGACAAGCACGGACGTTTGCGCGACCGTCAGGTTGATGGTCTTGCTCAGATAGAGCAACGCCGCGGCAATGATCCCAAGATCGACTCCGTAAAGCAGGCCTCCAAGGCCGGCGATCAGGAGCACGAGCCTTCCATATCCCGCGGTAGTTAATCTGTTGGCTATCACTTATCGGCTCCCGTGGTTGCCTGCAGCGTAATGGCCGGTCCTCGGGCCGGATTCGGGGGACGTGGGCAGCCCATAGTGGTTGAATTGGGCTGCGATGAGAAATAATTCGAAACCAATGGAACAATCTAGAAAATAATTA
Source organism: Acidobacteriaceae bacterium (assembly GCA_003165095.1). The sequence continues at coordinate 26,999 of PLSH01000412.1, read as the reverse complement.
TAATAAAAATAGAAACATAAACGAAACCTCCTTCGCACAAAGCGGCGGCGTCAGCGCTTACCGCCGACTTCGAATCCTGTCGCGGACAAGGAGACAGGGTGTGAAACTTGATCGACCGGATTTTGACGGGCCATGGAAGTTTGCTCTTTAAGAAGCACCTTGCCATTCTTGAGACCTTCAGCGGCCCGCAGACCTGTAGAAAAGACTCTTGGGGGAAATCTATCCGATGGCAATCAATCGACGTGAATTCATTGGTGGGGTGATTGCGGTCACTTCCACTTCGCGATTTGCGAGTGGTATGGCGATCGCTCCTCCCGATCCTTCCGGTTCGCCGCAAGGTTGGCTGAGCCGGGGAATGATCGATGCGGGAGGCAACCATGAACCTTACATGTTTACTGTGCGCCGCGGGGGACAGCGCTTTGACGAGCGTCAATCCAGCGATTACCAGCAGAGTGAAGAACTGATTCGGCAGCTTCATGACGAAGGTGTCGACGTCTTCCATACGCATCTTTACAAGGGCTTCGGCATGGAGGCCGAACGCGAAGAGATGGAAGCGGCACGCAAAGCGGTCGAGTTTGCTCACCGGCTCGGCATGAAGGTGGACACCTATATCCAGTGGAACAGCCTGATGTACGAGACATTCTTTGCCGAAGAACCGAAGGCGGTGGAGTGGATACAGCGCGATATTGCCGGACTTCCCATCCTTCTGCCCTATGGCTACCAGCAATCATTCCGATATCGGCCCTGCTTCAACAATCAGAACTATCTGGATTACCTCAAGAAGGTTGTGCGATATGCAATTGTCGAAGTGAAGACCGACTTTATCCACTTCGACAACTTTGCCCTCAACTCCGAGCCGGATTCCTGTCATTGTCCCGCGTGCGTAACCGGATTCAGAAGGCGCCTCAAGACAAAATACAGTGCCGCGCAACTGCGGGACAGGTTCGGCTTTGAGCGGGTGGATTTTGTAAATCCGCCTCAATGGAATAAAGACAATCCGCCGGGTGGGATGCAGATTATCTACGATCCCGCGTTTCAGGAGTGGATCGACTTCCGTTGTCAATCGATGGCGGACGCGCTTGAACAGATGTTTGATTATGCAGCCTCGCTGAACCCGGAGGTGGCTTTGGAAACAAACCCGGGGGGCATCACAGGCCAAAACCGCTCCTGGGAGTCGGGAATCGATCACGCGAGAATCCTCCCGTTCACCAAGGCATTCTGGAGCGAAGAGGGAGAGTCGATCGGCTATCAACCGGATGGCCGGCTGGTATCGAGAATTCGGAGCTACAAACTGGCCAGGGCATACTCCAACATTCTGTTGGCCAAC
>PLSH01000412.1:0-25635 GCA_003165095.1 Acidobacteriaceae bacterium | reverse complement strand
CTGACGAATAACAACGCGGATGTGCAACTCAGCGCGGTGCTTGTCGAGCAGGCCCTGTTCGAGGCGGGCATCCCTTTCGATCTTGTCTTCGATGACGGGCTTCGGAATCTGGCCAGGTACAAGGTGCTGATCCTTCCAAACTCCGAGTGCCTTTCAGATGAACAGATATTGCTTCTTCGCAGTTATGTTGAGCGCGGCGGCGGCCTGGTTGCGATCGGTCAGGCAGGGTTATACGACGAGTGGAGACGCGTTCGAGTCACTCCCGGCCTGGCAGGGATGGTTGACCATCAGGAAGTTGCTTCAGGTTATATTCAGGACGTTGGAACTAGTGTCGATGCTGAAGGGGCCACAGTCAGAAAGACGGTGGGACGCGGAAGAGTGGGGTACCTGCCCACGGTGAAATTCGATGGCATGCTTCCCGCTCATCAACCGTACTTTTCAATCATGAGCGAATTCTGGAAGCGCCCAAAGAACTGGAAAGATTTTGTCGACCTGGTGCAATGGGCCGCAGAGGATCGGGTATTAATCCAGTTGGACGGGCCGCGAGGGATCGCTCTGAATTACACCGGTCAGATACTGAAGAAGCGAGCTTTCGTTCACCTTGTGAATTACGATCGGGCAGCAGCCGCAAAGTCTGTTGAGGTTGGCGTTCGTCTGCCGGACAATCGGCAGGCATCCAGGATTACCGTCGGCGCTCCGGGGTCGAAAGCGATGCAAACGGTTGCTTTCAGCAAGAACGCGGCCCTGACCGTGTTCCGAATTCCCGATGTCAAAACTTATTCGCTGGTCACGATCGAGTGGTGAGGTTGTTTGGGAAGCGGGCGCAATCCGGTGATTCAGCAGGCCGGTAGCCACGCCGGAATCGAGGGTCTCCGGCGAAATGGCCTTCTCGACCCGCAGTTTTGCGAATTGCCCGAGGAGCTGACGGCATGCTTAAGATAACGGGACTCAACCCTGTTGATGGGAATCCGATCGAAGTGACTGTGTGCGATGGAATTGTTCATGCCATCGATGCAGGCGGGCGCGATGAGGATGGGTGGCTTTCGCCGGGGTTTGTCGACCTGCAGGTAAATGGATACGGCGGAGACGACGTGAATCTCGACGAGCCGGACCCTGACGTGATTGTCTCGTTGACGAAGAAGATGGTTGCATCCGGGGTTACGACCTATCTCCCTACGATCATCACCGCACCGGAATCGAAGATCATTGCGGCTCTGCGAGCGATTGCGAAGGCACGGCAACTTAGCAGGCTGGTGGCCGGTTGCGTTCCTTACGTGCACATTGAGGGCCCGAGTATCAGTCCGATAGCTGGTTTCCGCGGCGCACATCCAGCGGAGCACATTCGACCGCCGGATCTGGCAGAGTTTTTGCGGTGGCAAGATGCTTCAGGCAGCCTGGTGGGCATGGTTACGATTTCACCGCACTTTGAAGGGATTGAGGAATACATTTCGAGGCTGACCGCACAGGGAGTTCACGTTGCCATTGGACACACCCACGCCTCCCCGGAAGAAATTCGAAAGGCGGCAGACGCCGGCGCAAGGTTGTCGACACATTTGGGCAACGGCATCGCCAACGTGCTTCCAAGACATCCAAATCCCATTTGGACGCAACTGGCCGAGGATCGACTGACAGCGACGATGATTGCCGATGGCCACCATCTTCCCGGCGATACGCTCAAAGCGATGGTGCGCGCCAAGGGAGTGGAGCGCTCCATCCTCATCTCCGATGCAGTGGCGCTGGCTGGGATGCCGGCGGGAACCTACGACGCACCAGTAGGAGGCCGAGTGGAGCTTCAATCCAATGGCCGCCTGAATGTGGCGGGAACGGAGTGTCTTGCCGGTGCGGCTGTTCCCTTGAAGGATGGAATTGCGCGTGCGATGACCATGACGGGTATTTCTCTCGGTGACAGCGTTCGCATGGCCACTGAGAATCCGGGCAGATTCGTGGGCGGCATAGGCATCCTGCGAGTTGGGATGCCAGCCGACCTGGTGCGCTTCAGCGTCGAGAGCGGAGGGGCTGGGCTGCGAATCGAGAGGGTTCTCGCCAAAGGAAGGGAGTGGCAATGATCTGCCACCCCGCACGGATGTAGTCCGGATGGATCTGGAGTGACTAAAATATGGCGCTACGGCTTCACCTTCACCATTACGACGCCGTGGCTTGGAACCTGCGCAGAATAACTTCCTATCTGCCCTGAACTCTCTTTCGCCGACCACAAGTCCCGCACGGTTGCCGCGAGTCCTGCCGGATAGCCGATATCGGTCCATCGCACATCGATCGTGGCTGGGGCTGCGCTGCGGTTCAGCAGCACCACGGCACGCCCGCCATCCGCCAACTGCTTTGACCAAACTTCGGAGTCGCCGTTCTTTAGAATGCGCCGCCCTTGCTGACCAAGGGCATCCTGGTCGATGGCGATGACTTCCTTGTTCAGCAGAATCTCCCTGGTGGCCGCGGACATATTGCCCAGGTCGTTGCCGGTCAACAATGGCGCCGAGATTAGAGCCCACATGCTGAAGTGTGCGCGATCCTCCTCCGTTGTCATGCCACCATTGCCGACCTCGAGCATGTCGGGGTCATTCCAGTGCCCAGGTCCGGCATAGCTCTCCAGCCCGTTTATCTGGTCGATGATATGGATCACCCCGTTGCCGCCCCAGGTCGTCGTACAATCCCAGCAATCCTGAATGTCTCCCGTCGAACGCCACAGATTCCCTACCGGCCCTGCCCACAACCATGGCTTGGTCGAGCCCCACTCGCAAATGCTCAAGACGATGGGCCGTCCCGAGGCGGCCAATGCATTGCGCATCAGCGTGTAGGAGGACTCGCTGCTTTGCCCATGCAGCGTATTGCACCAGTCTTCCTTCAAATAATCCACACCCCAGTTCGCATACTGCTTCGCATCCTGATACTCGTGTCCGAGGCTTCCGGGGCGTCCCGCGCAGGTCTTGGTTCCAGCGTCTGTATAGATACCGAATTTCAGGCCTTTGCTGTGAACGTAGTCCGCCAGCGCCTTTATACCCGAAGGAAACTTCGCGGCATCGGCGACAATATTGCCGGCCGCGTCGCGATCTGTCTGCCAGCAGTCGTCAATGATGACGTACTGATAGCCTGCGTCCTTCATGCCGTTGCTGGACATCGCATCGGCGATATCGCGGACCACCTTCTCGTTGATCCCGTTGCAGCCATACTTGTTCCAACTGTTCCATCCCATCGGCGGAGTCTTCGCCAGGCCGTTTTCAAGAGCATGGCCAGCCACCGGAAGTCCAAACATCAAAACAAACAGAGCGGGTATAGCCCGGCTGAACGCATTGCGCACTTTCATTTTTCTCACCCTTCGTTGACCAGAATACCGGACTACCCCTGGAATTCCGTATCGTGCCATACAAGGCATTGTGACGATTTGCGGGCAAACGCCTACCCAAGATCGATCAAACGCTGAGAGTCGCCAGGAGGTGGCTCATTTAGTTGCACTTAGAGATTGATTCCTTTGGCGCGGAAGGCTCATTCTCCGGTTGCAAGGGGCCCCGGATTTACGATGCCGAGGACCCCGGCGCGGCGGAACCCGTGCCGTGTGGCGCCAAACGGAGCGTGACTGCTGGTGACAATTGCACGCCATTGGGGCAATTTTGGGGGCTTATCCGAGATCGGAGAACTGGTCCTTGGTGCTCCCTTCGCCGGGACCAGGCACGAGACCTTTGATGGTTTGCTTCGCGAGGTCCCTTTGCTCCGATCCGGAATCGCCCAATTTGCGATGCATTTGCGGCCCCGGTCAAATCTAGACATCTTTTGGCAATCGGAAGCTCAATACTGACCCTTGTCAACGTTCTGACGGCAACGAGATTCTCGCCAACAAGACACATTTCAACACACGCCACCAAAAGGCGCCGGAGGGTTCAATGTCACAAACAATAGCGGAAAAAACGGCTGAAACCATCGCCAACTCGGCTAATCAGTCTCGTCGCGCAACAGGCGCGATTGTCGACGCGATAGAAGATGGCGTGGGAGTCATGAGGCATGCGGCCAAGCAAGGTTGCGATGCTGCCGAAGAATTCCTGAATGACACAAGCCATCGTCTTCAGCGGCACTTTGCGCTAACAGTTGTAACCACGTTTGTAGTCGGCGCCGCTTCAGGCGCGTTCATCGGATGGATGATGAAACGAAGGTAAATCGGAAACGGGATGCAACTAACTTCGCGCCCGGCTTCGAGCGATCGATGGATGGAACGCTCGAGCATTCAAATGCGAATGTGCAGACTTGCTTGTATGAGTGAATTTGTCCAACATGCGGTTCAACTTCCGTGACCGGCATGCACCAACAGTTGGCGCCGCGTTGGCTCACGCACTTTGGCGCTGTGGGACTTTTCTCGGTCGCTGTGGTCGATTCCTCGGTGATCCCTCTGCCTCTGCCCGGCAGCACTGACCTGTTGTTGCTGTGGCTGGTGGCGTACAGCGGAGATCCGTGGTTGCTCGCTCCCTGTGCCATTGCAGGAAGCATCCTGGGCGGTTACACCACCTGGGACATTGGGCGGAGAGGCGGCGAAGCGGTTTTGCGCCACTACGTGCCGGCGCCTCTTCTCAGTCGAGTCGTCAGATGGGTGAACTGCCACCGGATCCTCGCTGTGTTCCTTCCAGCATTGCTTCCTCCGCCGATTCCGCTATTGCCGTTTGCGCTCGCATCGGGCGCGCTGGGCGTCTCACGCAGGCGTTTCCTGGCCGTCTTCGGCGCGGCGCGCATCCTGCGCTACTCCTTCATTGCCTGGCTCGGTGCAACCTACGGGCGGAGTATCGTCCGTCTGTGGTCTGGAAGTCTCCAAAGGTGGTCGACACCGCTGTTATGCGTGTTCGTAGGTCTGCTGGTAGCCACCCTGTGTTTTGGGATATGGAAGATCGGCCGCCTGCGCAAGGCCGATGCCGCAAAGAAACTTGTTCCGCTTGTGAAGGCATCTCGGGCCGGCATTCAAATATTTGGCGATGTCCAACACCCCGTCGTCAGCAACGCCGATGATCATCCCATCCGCAAACGATCTCAGCAGCCATCCATTCCAACCAGGTAAGGTAGATCCTGCAATGACTTGAGAGCAAGGCATTTGTCTTATGGCGTGTGGCCTCCACGCCATGATCCGGCAAAGAGTTCTGTCCGGATAGCCGGTAATCCGGGCAGAGCCACTTCACCCATGCAGAAATCAGGGTGCCTATCAGCGTTCAGGGAGTGACTGGGCGATTTTGCGATCATCGAGGCCGGAATACAAAATCTTTTTTCATGCTCAGCCGTGCGCCTTAATTCGCGTTGGTTCATCGATTTTGGGGTCGATTTCTCCTGAATCGGTCGCTCGGTGCGGAAATCTCTCCCGAACCTGAGCAGTTTGATACAGAAACCTCACCTGAGACCCATGTAAACACGTCTTTGTGCGTCCGATGTGAACGCAGAATTGCGTACGCGCGCCTTTCCCCTATTCGCTTCGATTCGAGCAGTTTGATCGAAGCCGGGGGGCACGGCGCAAGTTCTCACGTGTGGCATCCGTTCGTCGTTGTGGAAATGATTGTGCGTGGCTTGCGAAAGAACACACAACGTTTCCAAACCACGGCGATGGACCTACTTGAATTGAAGCAACCACTTGCAAGGAGGCCGATATGCAAACGATCGATTCAAAGGGATTGGTGATTCAGAATCAGAGAGAGGGAAGGCGTTTGCCCGCCGGCATCGCGTGCTGGACTGGGGCGCTTCTGTTGCTTTTCATCTCTGCCGTGCCGATTCACGCCCAATTTGGCGCCAGCCTCGCCGGAACGGTGCTCGACCAGACCGGGTCGGTCATTTCCAACGCGACTGTAACGCTAACCAGCGATGCAACCAAGGCGGCGTTAACCTCGACCACCAATGCCACCGGCGCATACCATTTCAACGAGCTGGCGCCGGGCCAGTATTCTCTTGCAGTTACGGCTGCGGGGTTCAAGACCAACAACGTGACCGACCTGACTCTGGAGGCCGAATCCCCACGGAATGTGAATGTTACGTTGCAGACGGGAGGGTCGACAGAATCTGTTCAGGTGAACGGCGACCTCGTCCCGCTGCTGCAAACGGCGGACGCGAGCATTGGGACGACCATCGACAGCGAGGAAATTCAGCGGTTGCCCACCTTTGGCGCCGACCCCTATGAGCTGTTGCGCACCGCGCCGGGCATCACCGGTGACGGCGCTCGCAACGGCATCGGCCAGGCCGTCTATCTTCCCAACGGCGCCGGTCCCGGCGGCTCCAACTCCGGGATTTTTCAGACGGAGAACCAGGTTCAGATTGCCGCGGCCGGCCAGCGCCAGGCCGACAACAACTTCATGGTGGACGGCGTGAGCGTAAACTCGCTCACGCATGGCGGCGCAGCGGTAGTTTCGCCGAGTGAGGAAGCGGTGGGCGAGATGACCGTCGTATCCACTTCCTTCGATGCATCCGATGGCCGCAATTCCGGCGCGCAGATCAAGATCGTAACCAAAAGCGGCACCGATAGCCTTCACGGCTCTTTGTTTGCCCTGTATGACGAAGCAGGACTGAATGCGTACAACAGGTGGGGCGGTCCCTCGGGCGCGCCGCCAACGGTTGTTGACAACGATCAGCGCAGCTATGCCGCTTCACTTGGCGGCCCGGTGATGCACAAGAAGGCTTTCTTCTTCGTTTCCTGGGCAAGCTTTACCACCGCCAATAACTCGTATGCGGAGTCCTACGTAGAGACTCCGGAGTATCGCGCAGCCGTGGTAGCCAACCGCGCCGGAAGTGTGAGCGCCGCGATTCTGGGCGACCCGAATGTTGTGCCAAGGATTAGAGCGATCCTCACTCCCAGTTGCGACGGCCTGACCCTCGGCGTCAATTGCAACCTGGTTACCGGCAGCAGCGGCCCCGCTCTCGATATCGGCTCGCTGACTCCCGGCGGCACATCGCAGATCGGCGTCTTCCCGGCGAACAATCAGATTGGCGGCGGACTGGTAGGCGATCCCGATGTTGAAAACGTGCAGCTCTCTGTGCCGTCGCACAGCCGCGGCAACCAGTTCAATGGACGCGGCGATTACGATCTGACGTCGAAGGATCACCTGGCGGGAAGCGTCTACTTTACCAAGCTGGACAACTATGGCATCAGCGGCGCGGCCGGTTCGCGGCCCCAGGGGGATATACCGTTCAAGCCGCTCAACTCCGCTGCAACCGCCATCTTCATCCACACCTTCTCGGGCACCTGGCTGAACGAATTGCGCGCCAACAGCACGCGGTTTGCGGACAACGGAGTGAGGGACGCGGCCGGGGTGACCAACTTCGGCATTCCGTATGTCAATGTGCAGACGTTGCCGTGGGCGATTCAATATGGCGCTTATGCGGGCTCAACCACGCCTTCGCTCTACGCTGAAAACACCTACGAAATACGCGACATGGTCACGCATACTTGGGGCACGCACGAGATTCGCGCGGGCGCTGAGGTGCGCTTTGAACAAGACAACGACAATCTGCTCGGCGACCAGAGGCCGACTTATGCCATGCAGGGCCTGTGGACAATGGCCAACGGCGCGGCCATCTACGAGCAAGTCGAGGCCAATCCGCTCACCGGCGGTACTCCACTTACGCAACGGTACTTTCGCTCAGAAGACATTGCCGGTTATGTGCAGCACGACTGGAAGGCATCGCCCAACCTAACACTCAACATGGGTTTGCGCTGGGAATTTTTCACCCCGCTGCTCAACAAGGGTTCGAGAATCAACTACCCCGTGCTTGGGCCGCCGGGACAGGAACTGAGCGGCATCACGCTGCAATCGCGCAATCACCTCTGGTACTCGCAGCCGCGCAACCTGGATCCCAAGGTCGGTTTTGCATTCACGCCTCCCATTCTGAATCAGAAGCTGGTGATCCGCGGCGGCTTTGCCATCGCCGACAATCACCTTGACATCGCGCTCTTCAACAACGCTCTCGAAGACGGGCCCGGCGTGGCCAATTTCGGCTTGTGCTGCGCGAACAATTCCGGTTCCGCGGGCATCCAGTATGAAATGGGAACCACCACTTCACCCTCCAGTTACCCGATCAACCCCTCGCTTTCTCTCGGCATCAACCCTGCCACTGGATTTCCCTGCGAGTATGGCTCTACCCCAGGGAATTGCGTGATAAACAATGAGAGCTACGAGGTCTACGGCGCCTTCCCCAACACCAGGCAGCCGGTGGCCGACCTCTATTCCCTCGATGTGCAGTATCAAATGCCTTACAGCATCGTGGGCTCGGCGGGTTATACGGGCAGCGTGGGCCGTCATTTTGCCCGGCTGGTGAATCAGAACTTCATTTACTCGCAGTGCTACCCGGCAACCGCAAATTGCGGCGGCACGACGGCTATTACCCCAGTGGGTGCTGCCTATTTTGCGCAGACAGACTCTAACCAGTCCTACAACGCGCTGAATATAAGCTTCACGCGGCGCGCCGGTCACGGCCTCAACCTCTCCGCGTATTACACCTGGTCGAAGTCACTGGACCAGGTGTCGAACGGAGATGCCGCCGACGCCAGTGCCAACCAGACCAACCCCGCCAACAACGCATCGGAATGGGGCCCGTCCGATTACGATGTGCACCAGCACTTCGTTGCCACGGCAGTGTATGAAGTTCCGCACATTCATTCCGGCAACGCCCTGGTGAAAGCTGCGGCCAACGGCTGGCAGGTCAACGGCGTGGTGACTTACCATACCGGCTTCCCCTGGACGCCGGTCACCTATGACCTGCAGGCGAACGAGTTGATCACCGGCGCGAACCTGGTTGGTCCAACGCGGCCGCTGGCCTATTACGGAGGCGCGGGTAACAGCTGCTCAAACAACGCCTGGAAGACTGGCTCAAACTTCTTCAATGGCGGTCCCTCTTACTTCAACACTACCTCGCCCACAACCGTCAACGCTCCACTTTATGTGCCGGGCATTGGCCGCAATAGCTTCCGCGGCCCCTGCTTCTTCGGTACCGACATGAGCTTTGCCAAGGAGTTTGTGGTGGATCACTTTGACCATCACACGCTGCTGCGTCTGCAGGTGAACGCCTTCAACATCTTCAACATTCTTCAACTGGCGCCGATTACGTTCAACAGCGGCGGCTCCAATATTCAGAGCGCCACGTTTGGGGAAGCACAGAGCGGCGATGCGGGCCGGGTGATTGAACTCGTCGGCCGATTGCAGTTCTAGGTATTGTTTTTCTGGAGCTCCGGGGGGGGGTTGGATTCCCCCCGGAGCTTTTTTTTGCTGATCAGGCCGGCAGGCCGCGACCGTGAAAACCAGATCTCTGCATGGCGCGCCCAGTCTCGGGGTTGTGCATGAATGCGTCCCACACCAAACCGGAGCGGAGATTCTCGGCCATCAGGACTGAGATGCCCTGGTCGATGCCCAGAACGTCGGCGTCATACCAGTTGGCGGCGGGATGGAATGCGTCTACAAACCCATACCTTCCCCATGCGTACTTTCCCCACTTCGAGCGCATGCCGCGCAGAACGGCGATACAGTCCATGGGCAGGAAAGGCAACGAGCCGGCGGCCGCGCAGGGAACAACCGTGCCATCGATAGGTCCCTGCGCAGGTGGTCCGCCCCATGCGGTGTAACCGCCCGCATAATCGGACGAGGTGATTCCCCAATACTGCTCGCTATACCATTTGGGATACGAAAGGCAGAACGCTTTGTGGGCGCGCGTGGCCTTGATGGAGTTGGCAAAGTAATCGGCATACGCGTCGGTTTTGTAGCGGAAGTCGAACCAGGCATGCGAATACTGATGCGTAAAGAGCGGATCGTTGCCGCTGATGTAGTCGAAGCCGGCGTAGTGGATGACGGGACGCGTGAAGCTGACCCAGCTCTCCGGCGCCACCGGATGAGTAGGCGAACCGATCGCGAGCAGGTAGATCATCATCAGCTCGCAATAGTGGTTCCAGCGCGCTTTGAGAAAGCCCGTGTCCGGTTGCCAGCCCATGGAGAAGGTCTTGCCGCCATTGAGCATCCATGGCCAGTCCACGCGCTCATAGATCGCCGTGGCCAGTTGCTGAATCCGCGCGTCCTCAAAGTACCCGCGCGCGGTCAGTATGCCGCAAAGCAGCAGGGAGGTGTCGATGGAAGAAAGCTCCGAACCGGGATAGCGCTTTCCGGTTTCCACATCCGTAAAGTGATAGAAAAACCCGTGCGTCTCAGGCAGATGGTTCAGGTGCCAATCGAGCGTTGTCCCTACCCGTTCCACAATCTGCGCATGAGGCAGGTAGCCGCGATGATCGGCGATGCACAGCGCGGTCAATCCGAAGCCCGTGGAGGCGATGCTGGCCATCCGGCGCGGATCGCGCGCGCCATTGAGGTCGTTGCGAGCCCGGTCGAGAACCTGCCCTGTTTTGGGATGGCCTTGTTCCCAGAAAAACAGACAGCCCTGTCGTTCAAGATCGTCCAGGAAAGCTTCATCCTCTTTGGCCAGGCTCGTGGAATCGCCGGCGGATGCGAGGCAATTGGGCGCCAGCGCATAGCCAATTGAGGCAGCTATCGCTCCCAGTATCTGACGCCGGTTTATCGTCCCGTTTCCGTCTTGCCGAGTCATTTGTTCCTCGCGATCACCTCTCAGGCAGACTTCATCCATCTCCTCTCAGACAAAGTTTACCCCTGCAAGATTGTGGCCAACGCCGCCAAACTGGTACTGTTCCCATTTGACCATTCTTATTCGCGAAGGGTGAGAGAATTGTTGAGCGCATCTGGTGCGCCACCGATGTCAAGTCAGCTACGCATACCATCGAGAAGTTCACTTGCGGAACGGGGCTGCGCATGGATCCTGATCGCTTCCTGTCACTCTGCGCGGGTTGGAATTCGGCGCGCGATCGAGTGGCCGCATCCTGGAGAAATTTTGTGTTGCGAATGAATTTGAAACGCTGCCTTGCCTGCGCCGCTCTCTGCCTGATAGCGGCTGGATGCGTTCCACATGCCGCGGCACAAGCCGCTCTGCCCGCCTCTACGCACGATGCGGGCAAAGTCACGCATCCATCGAACGCTCAGCTCGCCGATCCAGAGATTGAGGCCCGCGTGGATCGCCTGTTGCGGCAGATGACGCTCGAAGAAAAGATCGGGCAACTGGTCCAGTACAACGACACCGAAGATGCTCCTCAGGCAGTGACGCCCCCGCCGCAACCGGATGCCGGCAAGCCGGGCGCGATTGCAGCCGTGAACCCTCTGGTCGCTCATCCTGTGAATGCCATGCAACTAGCTGCCACCGGCCGGCTTGGTTCCATGCTCAACACCATCGGCGCAGCGCGAACCAACACCTATCAGCACCTGGCTGTGGACCAGAGCCGTCTGCACATTCCCCTGCTCTTCGGCGCGGATGTCATTCACGGTTTTCGCACCATCTATCCGGTGCCTCTGGGCCTGGCTGCCAGCTTCGACCCGCAGCTGGTCACCGACCTCTCGCACATGGCTGCCCAGGAGGCTTCCACCGCGGGCGTTCGCTGGTTTTACTCCCCGATGGTCGACATCAGCCGCGATCCCCGCTGGGGAAGGACGGTGGAAGGCGCCGGTGAAGACCCCTATCTGGGCGCTGCCATGGCCCGGGCCTACATTCGCGGCTACCAGGGCGACGACCTCTCGAAGCCGGGCAGCGTCGCCGCTTCGGTGAAGCATTTCGCCGCTTACGGAGCCGCCGAGGCAGGCCGCGAATACAACACAACAGACATGTCCGAGATCCGTCTCCGCCAGGTCTACCTGCCTCCTTACCACGCCGCTGTCGAGGCCGGCGCAGCCACCATCATGAGCGCCTTCAACTCCCTCAATGGCGTGCCCTCAAGCGCCAATCCGTTTCTTCTTGCCCAGGTCCTGCGCGGGGAGTGGGGCTTCAATGGCTTTGTTGTCAGCGACTACACCGCAGTCATGGAACTGATCAACCACGGCATTGCGCTCGATGCCGCCACTGCAACGCGGAAGGCTATTACCGCAGGAGTGGATGTTGACATGATGTCGCACTTCTACGATACGCAGTTGCCGGAGCTCATTCGTTCCGGCCAAGTCCCAATGGCGGTGGTCGATGAGGCGGTGCGGCGTGTGCTGCGGGTGAAATTCGCCACCGGCCTGTTTGAGCGTCCTTACGCCGAAGGCGTGGAAGTAACGGCTGCCGTTGCCAAAAACAGGCCGCTGGTGGGCAAAGCGGCTGAAGAGTCTCTTGTCCTGCTTCAGAACGACAAAATTGCTGACGGCGCGCCGTTGCTTCCGCTCTTGCCAACACGAAATCGGGTCGCGCTCATCGGACCGCTCGCTGACGACAAGGAAGATATGATTGGAGCCCTGGGCGGCGCCGGAAACGATCAGGACACCATCACACTTCGGCAGGCGATGGAACAACGTGTACAGCAATTGGGGGGCGTCCTGGTCTATTCCAAAGGAGCCGAATTCGATAGCACCTCGCAAGCTGGTTTTCAAGCAGCCGTCGAAGCGGCCCGCGCAGCGGATGTGGTCATCCTCGCGCTTGGAGAATCGAGCAACATGAGCGGCGAGGCGCGCTCTCGCGCATATCTTGATCTTCCGGGCAGCCAGCAACAGCTTCTTGAGGCCGTCGTTGCTGTGGGCAAGCCGGTGGTTCTGCTCGTTTTCTCCGGCCGTCCGCTGGTCCTCGACTGGGCAGCCGTACACGTTCCTGCAATCCTGGAGGTCTGGTTTCCCGGAACTGAGGCTGGGCACGCCATCGCGAATGTTCTCTATGGAGATGTGTCGCCCAGTGGCAAGCTGCCCATGAGCTTCCCGCGCGCCGTCGGACAGGAGCCGCTCTATTACAACTATCTCCCAACCGGACGGCCTCCCACAGGGATTGACCTCTCCCAGCCGCCTGGCGGCGACACGCGGTTCTTTTCCCGCTATATCGACGTCCCCAACAGCGCTCTGTTTCCCTTTGGCTACGGGCTTTCCTACTCCAGCTTCTCCTACAACGACGTCAAGGTGTCGAGGAGCAGCATCCCGCTGCCGCAGGCCCTCGCGAACCGCGGTAAAACTCTCATTGAAGCAACGGCGACGGTGAGCAACACCGGGAACCGCACGGCAACCGAGGTTGTTCAATGCTACGTGCGCAACCTGGGCGCAAGCATTGAGCAGCCGGTAAGAAGCCTCAAGGGATTTGAGCGAGTCACGCTTGCGCCTGGCGAAGCGAAGCAAGTGAGCTTCCAACTGGGATTCAAGGAGCTTTCTTTCTTCAACCTGGAAAACAAGCCAACGGTCGAGGCGACCCAATACACAGTGTGGATCGGAGGCAGTTCACTTGCCAGCCAGGAAGCCACTTTCGAGGTGGTTCCTTCCATGGGGATTGCAGAGTCGCGCTGATTTCGAGAGCGCCGTCGGGTTGCAGCAACGCCTGCATGCCGGCCTCAACAGGCAAGCCGGACTTCTAAGGGTCAACAGACCAATTCGCTTATTGAAGACCAGACACTTGGCCCCGGCATCCGGCCGGTCCTCAAAAAAAACGCCGCAGGGTCCTTGAATGGAATAGCGCCTGGATGGCGGCCTGCTGGCCGGTTGTGAAGTACTGATTTCCGGTTTGACGGTGACTCGACAGCACCCCGCCCCAGCACCTCCCCATTGCGATCCGACGGCTTCAGTTCATGCTTGCCGTCAATCATGTTCTCACCTCCGTAGGTCTTCAAATATGAGCAAAACAGACCAGACATTTGCTCCGATTTCCAGCGATTCTGCGAGGAGCACATTACCGAATGTGACTGCGCGCGGAGCTCTGCATGTCCGAAATCGAAGACAATTCAGATCGTCACCATGTTGGCGCAGATCACCAACTGTCTGCGCCGGTTCCCTGGTATCGAAAGCGCTGGTTCGTGTGGACCTGCGTGCTTCTTCTGCTGCTTCTGGCCGTGGTTGTTTTTCTTGTGATCTACCATAATCACGCCAAGGCAGCCGCTGCGAAGGCTGCGCAGGCTGCAAAAAGTCCCTCCGTCACGGCCACGGCCACGGCGGCCACAAAGGGTCAAATCGGCATCTACCTCGATTCCATCGGCACGGTAACTCCGGTCTACACGTCCTCCATCACCGCGCAGGCCAGCGGAACGATCACTGCAGTGCACTATCAGGAGGGCCAACTGCTCAAAAAAGGCGATGCGCTGATCGACATCGACCCGCAACCCTACCAGGCACAACTACTGCAGGCCGAGGGCGCGCTGGATCGCGACACCAATGTCCTGGCGCAGGCCCAGATGGATCTGGACCGCTATCGAACGGCGTGGGCACAAAACGGAATCCCGAAGCAGCTGCTGGATGACCAGGAAAAAATTGCGCTTCAGGACCAGGGCACGGTCAAGAACGATCAAGGCACATTGAATTACGATCAGGCCCAGCTCAATTACTGCCACATCACCTCGCCCATTGCCGGCCGTGCAGGTCTTCGGCTGGTCGACCCCGGAAACGTGGTTCAGGCGGGCGGAAGTACCGTCCTGGTGGTCATTACCCAGGTGCAACCCACGACCGTGATCTTCACCATGGCAGAAGACAGCCTGGGACAGGTACAGGCGCGGATGAAGCAGATGCATACACTGCCCGTAGAGGCAATGGATCGCTCTCAGACCACCAAAATAGCCACCGGCAAATTGTTCACCATCGACAATCAGATAGACACGACGACGGGAACGGTGAAGTTGCGCGCCCTCTTCGATAATAAGAACGGAGCGCTCTTTCCAAACCAGTTTGTCAACACCAGGTTGCTGGTGAATACGCTCAATGGCGTCACGCTGGTTCCCACCGCCTCCGTTCAGCACAACGGCCAGGTGACCTTCCTCTATGTGATTGCAAACGGAACAGCGAGCGTGCGTAACATCACGACGGGGGTTGCGGATGGCGGAATGACCGCAGTGCAGGGAATCAATCCCGGCGAGGTTGTGGCCACCAGCAGCTTTGAGAAGCTGCAGAGCGGCAGCAAGGTCACCGTGGTGAAGCAGGCGCCTGCAACCAATCCCATTGAAGGCAATACTCCGTGAACCCTTCCGGGCCATTCATTCAGCGTCCTGTTGCAACCTCGCTGCTGATGGCCGCAATCCTGCTGGTGGGCATCGTTGCGTATACCCTGCTGCCGGTGTCCGCCTTGCCCGAAGTAGACTATCCCACCATCCAGGTGCTCACCTTCTATCCCGGCGCCAGCCCGGACGTGATGGCTACCACGGTCACTGCTCCTCTTGAGCGCCAGTTTGGCCAATTGCAGGGCCTCAGCCAGATGACCTCGACCAGTTCCGGCGGTTCGTCGGTCATCGTGCTGCAATTCGACCTCACCCTGAACATCGACATTGCCGAAGAAGAGGTTCAGTCCTCAATTAACGCCGCGCAGAGTTTTCTGCCCTCGAATCTTCCCTCGCCGCCGGTTTACAGCAAGACAAATCCGGCGGATGCCCCGGTCCTGACGCTGGCCATCACATCCAGTTCCATACCTCTGTCACAGGTGGAGGACCTGGTGGACACGCGGCTTGCGCCCAAGCTCTCGCAGTTGAGCGGGGTTGGCCTGGTGAGCATCAGCGGAGGGCAGAAGCCCGCAGTGCGCATTCAGGCCAACCCCACGGCGCTCTCGTCCTACGGACTCAACATGGAGGATTTGCGCACGGCGCTGACTCAAACCAGCGTCAATCAAGCCCTGGGCAACTTCGACGGGCCTCATCAGGATTACCAGATCAATGCCAACGATCAGTTGTCCACCAGCGGCGACTACCGAAACGTTGTGATTGCCTACCGCAATGGCGCGCCCATCAGGTTGAGCAATGTTGCGCAGGTGGTAGACGGCATCGAGAACGACAAGCAGGCAGCGTGGATGAACGAGACGCCGGCGGTCATCCTCAATATTCAGCGGCAGCCCGGCGCCAACACCATCAGCGTGGTAAAGGCCATCAAGGCAATTCTTCCTCAGCTTGAAGCAAACTTGCCGATCTCGATCCGCGTAACACCGCTTACCGATCTCACCACCGCGATCAACTCATCCGTCTCCGACGTGGAGTTTGAGTTGATGCTGACCGTTGCCCTGGTCGTGATGGTCATCTTTCTATTTCTGCGCAATTTTTACGCCACCATCATCCCCAGCATTGCCGTGCCCGTTTCGCTGGTGGGAACTTTCGGCGCCATGTACATGCTCGGCTACAGTCTCGACAATCTTTCGCTGATGGCGCTCACCATCTCCACCGGGTTCGTGGTGGATGACGCGATCGTGATGATCGAAAACATTACGCGCTATCTCGAGGCCGGGGACTCGCCCATGAAGGCGGCGATGAAGGGTGCGGAGCAGATCGGCTTCACCATTATTTCTCTTACCGTCTCGTTGATCGCAGTGCTCATTCCGCTGCTCTTCATGGGCGGTGTCATCGGCCGTCTCTTTCGTGAATTCGCAGTCACCCTGGCCGTCACCATCATCCTGTCTGCCGTAGTTTCCCTCACCCTGACGCCCATGATGTGCTCGCGCATCCTGCGCCGCACTCCAGAAGAACAACAGGGCCGCTTTTTCAAGGCTTCGGAGCGCGTTTTCACAAACGTCATCGCATTTTACGGCAGAACGCTGAAGTTCGTGCTCGGCTACCAGACCATCACGTTGCTTGTTGCCGCCGCCACCCTGGTCCTCACGATTTTCCTCTACATCATTATTCCCAAAGGATTCTTTCCCACTCAGGATACGGGCGAAATTCAGGGCATCTCGCAAGCCCCGGCGACGATTTCCTTTGCGGCCATGGAGCAGAAACAGCAGCAATTGGCTCACGTCATCCTTCAGGATCCGGCAGTCGAGAGCCTGTCCTCATTTATCGGTGCGGATGGAACCAATACCACCCTGAATAGCGGACGGATGTCAATCAACCTCAAGCCGCTGAACGTGCGCAACATGAGCGCCTCCGACGTGATTCGCAGGCTGCAAACGAGTCTGAAGGCCGTGCAGGGCACCGTACTCTACATGGAACCCGTGCAGAACATCACTGTGGACGACCGCGTGAGCCGCACCCAGTACCAGTACACGCTGGAAGACTCCGATCCCAATGAGTTGGATTTGTGGAGCGGCCGTCTCGTTGCCGAGATGCAAAAGCTGCCTCAGCTTGCCGATGTAGCCACCGACCAGCAAACCGGGGGTCTTGCGGTGTCGCTGGTGATCGATCGCGTTACCGCGTCTCGCCTCGGCATTGCGCCGTCCACCATCGACAGCACGCTTTATGACGCGTATGGGCAGCGCCAGATCAACACAATGTATACCCAGTTGAACCAGTATCACGTGATCCTGGAAGCTTCTCCAAGTGTTCAGCAAGGTCCGGGCAAACTCCAGGATCTGTTTATCCAGACCAATACCTCCTCGGGGACTTCGGGCCCGGCCGCCTCCTCCACTTATGCGTCCTCCGGATCTTCGTCCGCAGGCTCGAATGCGACCACCAGTACAGTGGCGTACACTCCATCCTCCGAGGTGCTCACCGCGCCCTCGAACGCCATAACCTCCGGCATCGGCGCCAGCAGCAACGGCTCCGCAAGCGCAGCCGGCAATGCAACCTCCAGTTCAGTGCCATCCAATGCCGTGCCGCTCAGTGCGTTTACTCATCTTGAGAAAGGGACCGAATCGCTCTCGATCAATCACCAGGGCCAGTTTCCTGAAGTCACCGTCTCGTTCAACCTGGCTCCCAACGCCGCGCTGGGCGGCGCGATTAGTGAAATCGAAAATGCTCAAACAAAGTTGAACATGCCGGCCAGCGTTCAATATGGATTCCAGGGGACCGCGGCCGCATTTCAGGGCTCGCTGTCCAATGAAGGTCTGCTGATTCTCGCCGCGCTGGCCGCGGTTTACATTGTTCTCGGCATCCTTTACGAGAGCTTCATTCATCCCATCACGATTCTCTCCACGCTGCCGTCGGCCGGCGTTGGCGCCTTGCTGGCCCTCATCCTTTTCAAGCAGGATCTCAGCGTCGTCGCCATCATCGGAATCATCCTGCTGATTGGAATTGTGAAGAAAAACGGCATCATGATGGTGGACTTTGCGATGGAGGGAGAGCGAGAGCACGGAAAAAGCGCAACGGATGCCATTTACGATGCCTGCCTGCTGCGGTTTCGCCCCATCATGATGACCACCATGGCCGCGCTGCTGGCGGGTATTCCATTGGCAGTGGGCCAGGGCATGGGCTCGGAGCTGAGGCGCCCGCTGGGCATTGCCATGGTTGGCGGACTGCTGCTTAGCCAGGTGCTCACGCTCTACACCACTCCGGTCATCTATATCTTCTTCGATCGCATCGGGCATCGCTTCAGCCGCTCGACCAAAAGCATTGACTCCGGAATCGAGCCGCGGCCGGCGGAGGGAATATGAATATATCCGCCCCCTTCATCCGCCGCCCGGTAGCAACAACCCTGCTGACCGCAGGCATTGTCCTGGTTGGAATCATCGCCTTCAACGTCCTGCCGGTTTCTCCGTTGCCGCAAGTCGACTTTCCTACCATCTCGGTCTCTGCCAGTTTGCCCGGTGGAAGCCCCGAGATCATTGCTTCGTCCATTGCAACTCCGTTGGAGCGCCAATTCAGCCAGATTGCCGGCGTGACTGAAATGACCTCTTCGAGTTCGCTGGGCAGCGCCTCGGTCACCCTGCAATTCGANNGCGCGCACCTACCTGCCGGCGAACCTGCCCGGCAACCCGACTTATCGCAAGGTGAACCCGGCCGATTCACCGATCATCATCCTGGGGCTTACTTCAGATAAGTATGACAAGCCGACGCTTTATGACGAAGCGTCGTCGGTCGTCGCGCAGAAGCTCTCGCAGATTTCGGGCGTTGGACAGGTGACGGTGGGCGGAGGCGCCGGTCCTTCAGTCCGCGTTGAAGTGAACCCCACGCTGCTCAACAGTTATGGGCTTACGCTCAAAGGTGTGCAGTCTGCATTGAGCCAACAGAATGCCCATGAACCGGCCGGCCAGCTCGCAGACCAGAGTACAACCGCCGATATCGTCACCAATGACCAGATTTCCCGTGCCGACCAGTACAAGCCGCTGATTATCGGTTCCAATCATGGAACTGCAGTCAGGCTTGCCGACGTAGCCAGCGTTACAGATTCATCGCAGAACATTCGCACGGCCGGATACCTGAACGGCATACCCTCCATCACCATCATGATTTTCCGCCAGCCGGGCGCCAACATTATCGATACCGTCAATCTCGTCCGCGCAGCATTGCCATCGATTCAAGCTTCCATTCCGCAAGGCATCAAGACCACCATTGTCCTCGACCGCACCACGACCATCCGTGCATCGGTCAGCGACGTGGAGAGCACTCTCGTCCTTTCAGTCATCCTGGTGATTCTTGTCGTCTTTCTTTTTCTGCGCAACTGGCGAGCCACGCTGATTCCGACCGTCGCCGTTCCCGCCTCTCTCATTGGCACTTTCGCGGCCATGTACCTGTTTGGCTTCAGTATCGACAATCTCTCGCTCATGGCGTTGACGATTGCGACTGGCTTCGTAGTCGACGACGCGATCGTGGTCATGGAAAACATCTCCCGCCTCCGCGAATCGGGCATGTCGCCCATGAAGGCCGCCTTTCAGGGTTCCAGCGAGATTGGGTTCACCATTTTGTCCATCAGCATGTCGCTGATCGCGGTGTTTATCCCGATTCTTCTCATGGCCGGCATTGTCGGCCGCTTGTTTCGCGAGTTTGCCATCACGCTTTCGACGGCCATTGTTATCTCGATGCTGATATCCCTTACCGTCACGCCGATGATGTGCGCTTATGTGCTCAAGGACGAGAGAGCCATCAAGCATGGCCGCGCATATCGGATAAGTGAAAGGGGGTTTACGTGGATGCTCTCCACTTATAGCCGCTCCCTGACCTGGGTTTTAAAGCATCCAGGCCCCATGCTGATCCTCCTGCTCCTGGTCATTGGACTGAATTTCTATCTCATGGTTATTATTCCCAAAGGGCTCTTCCCCGTGCAGGATACGGGAGCCATCACAGGCAGCGCGCGGGGACCGCAGGACGCATCGTTCGCGATCATGAACAACTCGATCTTGCAACTGGTGAATGTCATCAAGGCCGATCCGGCTGTCGACAATGTCATTGCCCACACGGGCGGCGGCGGCGCATCCAACACCGGCACGATTTATATCGCATTGAAGCCGCTGAATGTGCGCAAGGTTTCGGCGGCGGCGATTATCGATCGCCTCCGCCCGAAGTTGAACCGGCTCCCGGTTGCGTCGGCGTTCCTCCAGGCGGCGCAGGACCTGCGCATCGGTGGCCGATCGAGCAATGCCATGTACCAATACACGATTCAGTCGGACAATGTAGGAGATCTCACGCAATGGGGCCCCATCCTGCTTGCCGGGATGCAGAAGCTTCCCGGCTTCCAGGATGTGAGCAGCGATGCGCAGAACGCAGGCCTCCAGGAACTGCTCAGTTACGATCGCGCCACTGCCGCGCGGCTTGGCATGACCCCGCAGTCATTGGATCAATCTCTCTACAGCGCCTTCGGGCAGTCGGAAGTTTCCATTATCTACACACAGCTGAACCAGTATTACGTTGTAATGGAGGTGGCGCCCCCATACTGGCAGGATCCCAGTGGATTGAAGAATATTTACCTCAAGTCGGCGGCCAACGGCATTGTTCCGCTTTCCACGGTCGCCTCGGCGCAAGAGACCGTGACCCCGCTCGTTATCAATCACACCAGCTCCTTTCCATCGGTTACTGTGTCGTTCAATCTTGCGTCGAATATGTCGTTGAGCGACGCAACGCGGCTGGTTTCCCAAATGCAGGAGCGGCTGAATATGCCGGGGACTGTCCGCGGCTTCTTTGCCGGAACGGCCGCGGCTTATCAAACCTCGCTCAGCAGCGAGCCGCTGCTCTTCATTACGGCCTTACTCGCGGTGTACATTGTTCTCGGCGTCCTCTATGAGAGCCTGGTGCATCCGCTGACCATCATCTCCACGGTCTTTTCAGCCAGTGCCGGCGCCATGCTTGCGCTCATGCTTTTCAAAATCGACCTCAGCATCATTGCGATCATCGGCATCATCCTGCTGATCGGCATTGTGAAAAAAAATGCAATCATGATGATCGATTTTGCCCTGGTTGCCGAGCGCGAACACGGCAAGACCTCCACAGAAGCCATCTTTGAGGCTTGCGAGCTTCGCTTCCGTCCCATTCTGATGACCACGATGGCCGCCTTGTTTGGTGCATTGCCGCTGGCCTTCGGCACGGGAACCGGCTCGGAACTCCGGCGTCCGCTGGGCATCACGATCGCCGGCGGATTGATCGTGAGCCAGATGCTTACCCTCTACACCACGCCGGTTGTCTACCTGTTCTTCGACCGTTTGCGGCTCCGCTTCGGAAGCAAACAGCCAGTGGTCCTTCGCCATGGGGTCGCGGAGGCCACCTAGCAATGGATGGGATTGGAGTGCTCGTTATGGATAAGTCGATCGTGCAATCCCGCCGGCAATTCGCGGCCTGGTGCGCGCTCCCTGTTGCTGTGTTCTGTGCCTTGCTGGCTGGATGCGACGTGGGGCCAAGATACGTGCCACCAGCGACAACGGCGCCTCAGGTCTACAAGGAAACTCCTGCGCAGTTTGAAGAAGCCGGCGAGTGGAGCGTCGCAAAGCCCCAGGATGCAGCTCTTCGCGGCAAGTGGTGGGAGATCTATAACGATCCGGACTTGAATGCTCTCGAAGATCAGCTCAACATCGATAACCAGAATATCCGCCAGGCATTTGACAACTTCATGGAGGCTCGTGCGCTGGTGCGCGAGGCACGCTCCCAATATTTCCCCACAGTGAGCGTTGGGGGTTCCTACACTCGATCGCAAACCTCTGCCAATGTCGGATCTGCGGCAAGCAGCGGCACGGCAAGCAGCGGCGCGGCAAGCGGTAAACAGTCGCAGGTTTTTGCTATTCCGGCCGATGTATCGTGGGAGCCCGACCTGTGGGGGAAGGTCCGCAACACGGTGCATGCCAGCCAATACCAGGCGCAACTGACTGCGGCCGATCTTGAGAATGAGCGGCTCACCGAACAGGCCAGCCTCGCCGAGTACTTTTTTGAAATCCGCGGACAGGACGCGCTGCAACAGATCCTCGACGACACGGTAGAGGCCGACAAAAAAGGCCTGGACTCTGAGCAGGCCCGCTATAACAACGGCGTGGACGATGAGATATCCCTTGTGGAAGCGCAGACAACGCTTCAGAGCGCACAGTCGGCCGCAATCAATAACAAGATTGCGCGAGCCAAGTATGAACATGCGATTGCCATGCTGGTTGGCAAGCCGGCTTCGACTTTTTCCGTCCCGGTTGACGCAAAAACGAGCGCGCCTCCGCCAATACCCGTCGGCTTGCCATCCCAACTGCTCGAGCGGCGTCCTGACATCGCTGCCGCGGAACGGAATATGGCCGCCGCGAATGCGCAGATCAGGGTTGCCGATGCAGCCTACTACCCAACTCTCACGCTCTCAGCCAGCGGCGGCCTGGAGAGCTCGGCCATCAAGCACATCCTGGATTGGCCCAGCCGCTTCTGGTCTGTCGGCCCTTCAATCTCTGAGACCGTTTACGATGGAGGTCTGCGGCGCGCAACCGTGAATCAGTACATCGCAACTTACAATGCTGACGTTGCCGCGTATCGCCAATCCGTGCTGACGGCATTTCAGCAAGTGGAAGACTCGCTCGCGGAGGTTCGCATTCTGTCAGAACAGATTCGCCGTCAGCAGGAAGCTGTAGACTCATCTCAGAAGTTTCTGCGGCTCGAGTTGGGACGCTACAGAACAGGGATCGATCCGTACCTCTACGTGGTCATAGCGCAGACCACTCTGCTCGGCAATCAGCAGTCTCTCGCCAATCTGCAGGTGCAGGAAATGACAGCGTCGGTTCAACTGATTGAATCCCTGGGCGGCGGTTGGGACCGTTCGCAGTTGCCGACGCCGATACAAGTTACGGAGAAGCCTTCAAAGTCAGAGACCGCGATTCAGCACTAGATTCCGAGCGCGGCGTTTCCACGGATAGCCGTGTCATGAGAGATGTTCAGCGAATCCAGGTGCCAGGTGGAAGTTTCACCAGGGGGAAGACAAACGTGTGCTTTTCAGCAACAGCAAACTTTGTCGGCAGCGGCGTTCTTGGCGCGGTTGGCATCGTCACATTGACAAAAGTGAAGCACAGACGCGAGCTGCTGTTCGCATCGGTGCCTATTCTATTCGCCGTCCATCAGTTCATCGAGGGGTTCGTCTGGCTCGGATTGGATGGGATCCTTTCGCAGACGGTGGCGCACAATATGGCGGCGGCATACATGCTATTTGCGCAAGGGCTTTTGCCGTTTCTGCTGCCGCTAAGCGTGCTGATCTTCGAGCCCGATGTGAAAAGCCGAAGGCGCATGCTGCCCTTCGTCGTGGTTGGCGGAGCAACAGGTCTTTATGTATTGTGGGCGTTGGCAGCGTACCCAACGCAAGCCTATATCCAGGAAAACAGCATCGCGTACCTCAATCAAGGAACGAACCACCCGGCGATGGCCGTTTTTTATGTGTTCGCAACATGCGGCGCTCTGTTGTTTTCAAAGGTGAGGGCCATCGTGGTCTTCGGGGTGATCAACCTGGTGATTCTCCTGGTTGTATCCGCGGTGAAGGAGTACGCGTTTACCTCGGTTTGGTGTGCATATGCGGCGGTCGCAAGCCTGATCATTCTCGCCTATTTTTGGAAGAGCAGCGCCAACCGGCCGTTCCTCTACGCACAACCTTTGTGAAGGCGAGTTTGAGGCTTCATGAATGCGGACCTGGCGGAATAACCAAAGGCCATCTCGTCGAGACGGCTTGATTCCGATAAGAACCGCATTCGTAAGCTCCGCCTTATAGAATGAAGCGGCCGTATCCAGATATATAAGCCGCCTCTCAATACTGGGTTCCAAACCGGTACACCAAAAAAGAGGCCGGCTGGGCAAACGTCGCCAGCCGGCCGTTCAAAAATCAACACAGTCGAGGATACCTCTGGAGAGGACCGCAGCATCTTGAAAGCGGGGTCCCCTCGACTGCGTGTTACTCCACCGAAGTATCTCCGGTGGCATCGAACGTCGCATCTGCCGGAATCAGGGTAGTCGTAACCACCTTTCCATCCTGAGTGCCGGTGTACACGGCAATCCGGGATGCATCGATCCCCTTTTCGCCGACAAGATAGGCCTTGGTGTTCAACGCGCGCTGAGCTGCCAGTTTATCGGCGCCTTTTTCACCACTGGCCGCGTTTCCAACCAAAGCCAGTTTTGCATCGGAGGCGCTCTGCAGGTTGACTGCAATCTCATCCAGGCAAGCCTTCGCTTCGTTGTCCACGCGTGCCGGACGTTGAGCGTCCCGGTCGAAGTTTACCGGGCACAAAGCGCTGGTCGTTGGCTTGGGCGCGGCCACGGGAACCGTAACCGTCACTGATGTTGAGGCGGAAGCAGTCTGTCCCTTGTCATCGAGAACATTGCACGTTACGGCGATGGCTCCGGTTGTCGCACCACCGGTCGTTAAAGTTGCTGTCGTGCCCGATCCGCTCACGGAGCCGGATGTCGAGCTATAGCTGTAGGTCAAAGGACGATTCTGTGGACTGATGCCGGTCGCCGTGATCGCGGATGAATCGCCGGAGTTGACGGTCGAAGGATTGGCAACGCAACTTACTGTCGGCGGCTCAAACGGCTTCACCACATACGGCGCGGTGCAATCCGCGCTCTCCCCGGCCTTGACGCCCTCAGAGACGTGACCCTTCAGGGTGTACGTGCCGGGAGCTGCATCCCTTGTGTCGATATTCGCCGTGCTTGACGTTCCAGTCACCATTCCGCCATCGGCAGACCATGTGTAGACCGCCGTCTTTGTCACGTCCAGATTCAGAGCTGTGCCAGTCACCGCAATCGTGTCTCCGGGGTATACAGACGCCGGGTTCACAAAGCAGGTATAGGTCACGGCCTGCAACTCGGCCACCGGCGGAGCCGGATTACCGCCGAAGCGGAGGACAATTCCGGATGAAAGACGCATGTCGTTCTGCATCGCAGTCGTGCCGGTATCGTAATCCTTGAACCTGGTCATCACGTATTCNNTTGGCCAGCGTGATCTCGCTGGCGTGCGCGCCTCCAAACAGACCCTGGACAAATGGGGTAATCCTGCTGTATTTTCTGAATGAAATGCGCGGACCGAAGAGATAGCTGATGACTCCCCCGTTTGCGTCGTTCACGTCAACTGTAGCCCCATACGCGCCCTGGAACCGGATCTCAGAGTTGGTGTAGTCGCCAACGTCGGCAACGATCCCCAGATAGCGGTTCAGGTTGTAAGCGATGGACGCGCTGCCGCCATTGAGCCATACCAGCCGGTTTCCCGCGGCCAGTTTCGGCACAGCTTGCAGATACGAGTAACCCAGGAACAGTTCGGCCCTGGGAGTGCTTGTGCCTAAGCCGCCCGAATACGGCGAGGCTGCCGCCATCGAGAACTCTGGCATCGGGGTATACGTTATCGAAGCAGCTGGCTCGGCGGCCAATGCAACGCCGGGATCGACAGCCGCCCCATTTCCGGTTGACGGCGTTGCCGGGCCCTCCGCATGAAGCAGGAATCCGCCCATGAGCAAAACAGCAAATGCCGCCGTGCCAATCTTTCTAGTATCCGGTCTCATTGTCGTCTCCTGAACTGCACGTCGCGCTCATCAAAAAACTCAGCGCCGGTCTGACTCGACGCAAATCGAACATGCCAAACAACA
>PLSH01000007.1 GCA_003165095.1 Acidobacteriaceae bacterium | reverse complement strand
AAACTATGGCTGAAATAGAAAACGACTATGCCCATTGCCGCCAAGAGCTTGCCGGGAGGCTCCGTGAAGCCGCTCCAGGACGCATCCAGATCCTGACCGGGCCGCGACAGGTCGGCAAGACCACGTTGCTGCTCGAACTCGCAGAGCAGTTCGGCGATCAGGCCGTCTATGCCGCAGGCGACGATCCGAACGCCGCGTTGCCCGGTTTCTGGGAACGATGCTGGGCGGAGACCGAGGCCCGAGCCAAACGTGGCACGGCGCTCCTGTTGCTCGACGAAGTACATCAGGTCCCCGACTGGGCCGCCAAACTCAAAGGCAATTGGGATCGTATCCGTCGCCGACATATTCCCATTCATGTGATTGCGACCGGCTCCTCGACTCTGCGCGTGGCCTCCGGCTCGCGCGAGAGTCTGGCCGGGCGCTTTGAGCGTTTGACCCTGAGCCATTGGTCGGCCGCGTCTCTTGCGTCAGCCTTTCATCGGTCCACTCAGGATGCGGTGTTGGGCCTTGTTCGCTTCGGTTCCTACCCCGGCGCGGTGGAGTTGGAGAAAACTCCGGCACGCTGGCGCGCCTATCTGCGCGACGCAATTATCGAACCGGCAATCGGGCGCGATATGCTGGCGCTCGGCACCGTGCGGAAGCCTGCTCTGCTGAGGCAAGTCTTTGCCGTGGCCGCCGGTTCGCCTGCGCAGATTATTTCTCTCCAGAAGATGCAGGGACAGCTTCAGGACAGCGGCGCTCTGGAGACGGTGGCTCACTATCTGGCCCTTCTACAGGATGCCTACCTGATTGCATCACTCGAAAAGTATGCGGCCCAAACTCACAGACGGCGCTCGGCGCCACCCAAGCTCGTGACGTTGAACAATGGTCTTCTTTCGGCTATGCACCCAGACGGCGCGCCGGATCGGGAGCACGAACCAGCGCGTTTCGGTCAATGGGTTGAGAATGCGTGCCTGGCCTTTGCCTTCAATCAGGGACAGCAGGTGATGTACTGGCGTGAAGAACCGCTCGAAGTAGACGGATTATTTGAAGGCAGTTGGGGAAACTGGGCAGTTGAGGTGAAGACCGGCAGGTTCGGCGGCCAGGATCTGCGCGGGCTGCTGGAATTCTGCCGCCGCTATCCGGCGTTTACTCCGCTCGTGATTACCGCACCAGGAGACGAAGAGACTGCGCGGAGATTAGGGATCCAAGCCATCAGTTGGATGGACTTTCTGTTTGCCGGTCCTCCAAAAAACGACTAGTCAGGCTTCGCCGCAGACCTCAAGGGACCGTTGTTTCGAACCATCGGCCGCGGCACGAGCGAACTCACCCGCACTTCCCTGCCCCATGCCAACGCCCACGCCATGATCCGGCGGCGCGCCGCGACGGCCGGCATCGAGACGAAGATTGGCAACCATAGCTTCCGAGCCACGTGCATTACCGCATATCTGAAGAACGGTGGCACGCTCGAGAAGGCCGCGGCCACCCGACGGGCTTCTTGACCATCCAGCAAGGTTTCCAAACGGCATTGAAAACTCGCCCTTTACCATGACAAGCAGTGTAGGCTTTCCGACAAGCTCCCAGTCTGTCCCGCTCATAGGGGGAGAAGACTGATGCCCTACTCCCCGTTTGCAATGCGCCGGTACGGTCATAGAGTAGAGTCATATGATAAATAGAATGGGGAGGATTTTATGAGACCGTCGGAGGCTCTGCAACTACATCGGGAGGAGATTCGCCGCATCGTTGAATCGAGATGCGCCAGGAATCCCCGAGTCTTCGGGTCGGTTCTCTATGGGGAGGATACCGAGGAGAGCGACCTCGAT
This sequence comes from Acidobacteriaceae bacterium, assembly GCA_003165095.1. Next base: position 3,887 of record PLSH01000007.1, on the reverse strand, counting down.
ATTCTGGTCGATCCCACGCCGGAGACGTCCATCTTTGACATCGGAGAGATTCGCTACCAGTTGCGCGCTCTTCTCGGCGTGTCGGTAGATGTTCTCACGCCGCAGGCACTGCATATACGNNATTGCCGAGGCTCTGCCTGTATGAGCGGACATGGGGTTTCCTGCGGCAGATCTGACAAGGACGCGAGGTCGTGATCGTGAGCAAAGCAAACGAAATGGGAGGGATTGAGCCCTCTATCGGCCTGGCCGATCCCGCTCAGCAAAAGCGGCTCAGCCCGTCGGCGATTGCCGCATTCGTCAATATCGTCAACATCTGGTCGCTCAAGGACACTCAGGCTTTGGGTCTGCTCGGGGCAGCAACCCCCGCCACTCTCCTTGACTGGAAGACCGAGAACGAGGGCAGTACGCTCGACCAGAACACGCTCACGCGGATCTCGTATCTCATCGGCATCTACAAGGCGTTGAACATTTGCCATGGACAGGAGCTGGCGGATTCCTGGGTCACGCTCCCGAACCAAAACCCCATCTTCGGGGGCAAAACGCCGGTCGGCTACATGATTGAAAACGGTCAACCGGGCCTGGCTATGGTGCGGCGGCTACTGGATGCCAGATGCCAAGGCCAGTGACAAATGGAGTATATCCCGCAGTCTGCGCGAAGCGCCGGTGCGGCGGCCGTGGCAGCTTTATCAGATATATGAGGCTAGGAAATGACCATCAATCACAGCCAGGTCCGCGAAGTCATCAATCGGAATATCGTGATAAGTCTTGCTCTTGAGCAAGGCTTCAACGCTTTTCTGCCCGTCTATGACGGTGGTATGGACTTCATTCTCTACCGCGATAGCGACCGCGAGCTGCGCAAGGTACAACTCAAGAGTCGCTAGACAATTAATCAGAAGTACATGAACCCACCAAATCTGGGTGGCGTTCCCGATCGCAGGTGATTGGTATCTGATGCCGCACGACGAGATGTACAAGGCCGGCGAGGCCGACGGGGTTACCTTGACCTCTTCCAGGATCGATAATGGTGCCTACTCGCGACCAAGGCTCTCGGCAGCCTCGATCAACCAAGGTGCGCAGTACAAATTCGCGCGGATTGCGGAAGTAGCCGCCAAGGCAGCGGATGAGGAAACCGAATGAACGACCTGGTTGTCTCGACTGCCACCTTCCCCGTACCTAGCGGCTCCGAGCGGAAATGTGGCGCGGGGTGCAGTCACCCGAGAATTCAGCGGCTCATGATGTCACTATCGTTCCATTGTTGAATGATATTGACCTGTGTGTGCCTCGCATCGGCCCCCTATTGGGGTGCGACGGCGACCGGATGGACCGGTCGCACGAAGGTTGCTGTGAGGGGTGGGGAGGGTGGCGATGTTGTCGGGCTGGGACTGCGCCTGGACGACCAGCTTGATGCGTGTGCCCTTCTACAGCGGCGTGGCGAAGTGGCCCTGCTTGCCAAATGCAACGACGTTGTAGTGAAAGGCCTGAAGGTTGCGGTCGTTGCTGGATACAGTCTTATGCTGCCACCCAGTACAACGTTATGCCACCGGTCATTGAGACTGCAAGGGCGCAGGTAGCCACATTCGCATGGAAGCCAAACGTGACGCACTGGAGTCACTTGTGCCAAGGTCTGCTAAAAAGAAGCCGCTGGCAAGAGTGAACAAGGGAACTCCCAGTATGCATCAAGTCGCAAGTGTTGCGTAATGCTTCCTGTGACGCCCGCCCGCTACAGAGCGCGCACTATGCTCGGGCGCGGACTTTTCCCTGAGCACGAGCAGCCGTCCTCGACGTTGCCGATCCCCTCCATTTTGCTGCGCTCTTCCTGTCGGCAGGTTGTAACGTGACGAGAATGACCGGCTCCTGGTCCGGGAACGTGGCAATCATGGTCAGATGACCACCCATCGCCGCTACGGTGCGCTGCATCGTGGACAGGCGTGGGTCCTTGCGCTGCTCCAGGCGCGAAATCTGCATCTGTCCGATGCCGAGGGCCTCAGCCATCTTCGCCTGACTGAGCTTGCGGCCCTTCCGCAGTTCTCCAAGCGTCATGCGCTGGTCAACCTTCGCAAGCAACTCTGCGCCTCGTGCCTCGATGGCCGCCTGCCGATCCTTTGGCAAAGAAGCAATCACGTCCACAGCTGAAATCAATCCTCGCATCGTCAAACCCTCCTTCATCGACTACAGATCTTCGAGATGTTCCTTGTATCGTTTGTCGGCCTTCTCGATCAGCCGTCGATAGAACGTTTTTTCACTCCCGCCCGATTTGTCCCCGGCTACAAGCAGGATTGCGTCGCGCTCTGGATCGAAGGCGAACGCAACACGCCAGACGCCTCCGCTGGCTCTGAATCGAAGTTCCTTCATGTTCGTGTACTTCGAGTCCTTCAGCGTGTCCACCTCAGGCCGCCCCAGCGACGGGCCGTACTGTCGGAGCGGCGTGAGCATCGCGAGCAGTTCATCCTGCACTGCCGCCGATAACTTGTCGAACTCCGCCTTGAACTTCGGGTGGAAGTAGGCTTCCCAACTCATGGATACAAGTATGCTCTAAATAGCATTATGCTGTAAAGAGCATTTTTATTAAATCCTCAGCGAGGGTTGTCGGACAGCAATCTCCGACAACCCAGAGCCGTTCGCCGTTCGGATCTAGAGCGGTTTTGATTTATGTGCATACATATCCGCATGAGGAGAAGAGGTTTGTACATTCCTCTTGGGAGACGTTGTTGAGCACCTCTCCGATCTCCTTCCAGAGGGCATCGATGGATCGTTTGGCGGCGACATCTACGGTGATTCCGAGGCCCGTCTGCGATTTGCTTTTCAACTGGCGCGCACTCTGAGCGAGCACGATTCGCCTGCTGCGGTACAAGCATGGCTGACTGGCGTGAATCCGGAACTTGGCGATCGGATTCCTCTGCATCTCCTACGCGAGAACGACATTGATGCCGTGGCGCCGGCAACCCCATAAGTGCCAGGTGTTCGGAGCACTCCTCACTGCAACTTGATTTTGCCTACGATTTCTTTGGCGGATTTTCGCGAGACGTCTGCCTGTTCGACATAACGGGGCCAGTTGGCCACGGCCTGTTTTACCTTCGCCAGAATCTCCGGTGCATTTTTTATCCCATGCTGTTTGCCCAATGCCTGAAGTTGGGGGGTGCCGGGATTTCTTCCCTCACCCATGACGAGCATGCTTTGCTCGCCGACCGGACCATAGGAAAAGACCAGGTCGTAGGCGGGCGCGAAAATCCACTCGTCTCTCGCGTTGAGAAGGAAGGAAAAATTCTTCACGTGATCGTCGCGGTTATGAGCAAGGACGTTGAAGCAGGCCAGCGCATACGCCTTTTCGGCATCCCGGATATTCCTGGTCAACGCCAGGGTCGCGCGCAGAACCATATCGTAGTCGAGGCTCGGACTGCGATGATCGGCATGGATCAGGCCGCCAAGACTATGCATATGGATGCGAGCATCGCCGTCCCGATCAAAGCGTTTCGCGCCGAAATATTTGTTCCTTTTCGTGCGGAAAAGATGGGTTTCAGGCATCTCCACGCCTGCATCCTTTGCCATCAGGCTATAGGCGTATTCGATAGCTCCCACGTCTCGCACGTCCTGGGAAGTCGGAAACTTGATCATCCAGTGCTCGAAGCCGGATTGCAATTCCTGCTGGCCGTGAATGATNNTGATCCTTTTCTTGTCGGTGCTCACCTGCGCCACGATCTTGGGGCGGGCACCCGAAGAGGAGCCATTGAGCCGCAGCAACTCTTCGAATACCTCTTCGTTTTCTCCGGCCAGCACGGCGGCTGATTCATCGGCGAGCTTGTCGAGCACCAGCGGAGCATTGTCGGCGTTTTGCAGACCCAGCTCCGGCTCGTAACTGAGAGCGCCCATGCCGTGCTGTCCCACATAGG
>PLSH01000244.1:10607-11442 GCA_003165095.1 Acidobacteriaceae bacterium | reverse complement strand
GGTCTGCTGCTTGTCGTTCATGCGCAACTGGTAGCTGGACTTGACCCACGGCACCAGTTCGCGGATGTGGTTGATATTGACCACGAAGCCGCGATGGGCGCGCCAGAAGTGGGCGGGATCGAGCAGTTCCAGCAACTCTTCAAGGGTGCGGCACTTTGACTGGCCCTCGAAGTTGCGGGTGACGATGCGAATGACGCCTTCATCGATGGCCGCGAAGCAGATCTCCGCCTGGTCGATGAGCAGCAGGCGGCTCTGCGCCTGCACGATGAGCTTGGCCGGCTGAGCGGGGCGCTCGGAGGCCTGGGAACGGTGGAGGAGACGGAGCAGGGCGTCGATTTGCGAGCTGATGGGCTGCGAGCTGATGGGACCCGAGCTATCGGACTGCGAACCGGCCGCAGAGTCAGGTGCGGCAGCCGATCCGGGAGACCCTCCGGCCATGCGCGCGCGGACGCGCTCCACGGCCTCAAAGACGCGGCCGCGGTCGAAGGGCTTGAGCAGGTAATCGACGGCGTTCACGTCGAAGGCGCGGACCGCGTACTGGTCATAAGCCGTGGCAAAGACGATCTGGGGCAGAGGCTCGGCCTCAGCAGCCGCGGCGCCTTTGCGCTTGTTGCGATCCATGAGCCGCTTGATGACCGCGAACCCGTCCAGCCCCGGCATCTGCACATCGAGAAAGACCAGGTCGGGATGATGTTCCTCGATGAGATCGACGGCCTCAATGCCGTTGGCTCCCTGCCCCACGACATCCACGCCGCCCACCGAGTCGAGCAGGTACTTGAGCTCTTCACGGGCCAGTTGTTCGTCGTCGATAATGAGCGCGGAGATTGACATGCGG
>PLSH01000244.1:1294-10528 GCA_003165095.1 Acidobacteriaceae bacterium | reverse complement strand
GTGCCGCAGGCGGGGCACTTTGAAACCTCGGGCTGGCGGAGCAGGAAGTAAAGCACCGCGCCGATGCCGCCGGGCAGCACAAAGCAGACCACCATCCACAGGCGCAGGCTCATGGCTCGCCGCGGCGCATCCTTGCTGATGTAGCCCAGCATCAGGAAGTAGAGTGAGGAGAGAATTCCCCAGGAGAGGTTGAAATAGATGCGCAGGCCGAGCGGCGCAGCCGGATGGTGGCGCTGTCCGGGCGCAACCAGCCACCAGTAATACTCCATGAGCACGAAGGCCAGGGCGGCGGCGGCGATCGACCACACGGGGATCATGCGTTGATCGTCGTTCATGGTGATGGATTGTGGGTCGTGCATAGGCGGCAATCCCTCTCCTCGAGGGCGTTTCTGAGGAATAATGGACAGCTTATCCCTTTCTTAAATGGACGGACAAGGGGAAACAGAAGTTGCGTTCAAATGGGTTCCAATTGTGTTTAGAGCGGGATTTTGTGGAATCAGGACCTGTTACGCATCCAGCCGGCCACCAGCGCGGCGGCCAAAAGGGCGGGAAAGAAGATGCAGATCCAGAGGCTGACCTGGGTGGCCATGTCGCTCCAGTGCTCGCCGTCGATCATTTCGTCGGTTACGCGCCAGACGAACGGGCCCATGGCAAGAACGACGAGGAGGATGGAGGCCAGAGCCAGGGAGCGGGTGCGCCTGCGGCCGGCTTTCTGATCCTGCAAGACGCCCAGAGAGGCCTGCACCACGCGGCGGGTGCGATAAGCCACGGCCCGCTCGCGGCCGGCCTGATTTCCGGCCAGCGCAGAGAGCAGGTCGCGGTCATCCTCCGCGCCCTTGCTCGTGCCGCCGGCCAGCCCAGCGGTTTTCACACCGCCTCCTGAAGCCGCGCATTGGAGCGCGGAGCGGGAGACTCAAGCTTGGGCTTGATCATGGCCATACCCCGGTAAAGTCTTGATTTAACGGTAGAAAGTGGCGCGCGCGTGACTTTGGCAATCTCTTCGAGCGAAAGCTCTTCGTGGAAGCGAAGCACCAGCACCTCGCGGTGCAGAGCATCCAACTGCAGCAGAGCCGCGGCAATCCGCTCCCGCTCTTCGAGGTTTGAAATGCGATCGAAGGGGGTCGGGTCGCCGTCGGCAACCACAAAGTTCATGGGCCGGTCCTCGTCGCTGCCGGCCTCGAAAAGCTCGTCGAGGCTGCAGGCAGTCCGCTTCCGCCGCTGGTCGATTACGAGGTTGCGGGCGATGGTGAACAGCCAGGTCTCAAACCGTGCCTGGCCGTTGAACTGCGCGCCGCGCACCAGCACCCGCATCCAGACCTCCTGGAACAGGTCCTCGGCCATATCGCGATTTCCGGTGAGATAAAGCAGGTAGCGGAGCAAACGGTGCTGGTAGCGAACAATCAGCGTATCCAGCAAACCGGCATCCTGGCGTTTGAGGCCTTGTGAAACGGCCAAACTCTCCTGCCGCGCCTGTTCGTCAACGGCTGCGACGGATCCTTGGGCAATGAAGGCGGATAAATAGGTCATCACTTCAATTAGACGCCAGAAATGCCTCCCAGGACGTATGGAAACAGCCCGCGGAGGCGAAAAAGCCCTCATTGTGGGATGATCGCTCGCTTTTTGGCCGCGCGCAAGGCGTCCTCCACGGCCTTTGCGGCCCTCCGATTGCGAGCCTCGACGCCCTCGTTGTAGAAGATTCCCAGCAGATGACCGCGCCGCTGCGCCTGTGTCATCGCCTTCCATCCCAGCTCGGCCAGCGGCTGGCGCACGAATGCGGCTTTCAGAATGGGCGGCGTTTCGGTTTCACCCTCCATGGTCAGGAACAGACGCTCGGCCAGCCGTTCCGCCATTTTTTGGCGCGCCTGCGGACTTTTTGCCTCGTCGACCAGGGCGCCAATCGTCCTGCGCATGTACTCGCTCAGGCCGTCAAACCACTTGCGCAACCGCCGGTCGGCCTTGAGCGCGGCGGCCAACTCCGGGGGGATGAGCGCCTGGCGTTCTTCGAGGTCGGGCTCGAGGCCGATGCGGACTTTGGAGCCAGCTTTGGCGTGGGCGGCGGCCTGCATCTTCTTATTTACCAGCAGGAAATGCCCCTGGCCCCCGGCAAAGACGAACAGCGAAGAGCGAAAGGCGAATCCCTCGACTTCGCCGCGCACGCGCAGCCCCCGGCGCACCGGCCAGGTTTTGGTCACGTCGAATGGAATCCGGGCAATCACCCAGCCAAGCGCCGACTGGAGCGGCTCGAGTTGGGCGGTGAAGGATTTCTTGGTGGATGGGCTCATGGTTTCTCTTCATTCCCGATCGGTTGGCAGTTTGCTCCCGACAGCGCAACAGCAACGGTTGAAACGCACCATGGGATGTCGCGGTTGCGAAAACAGAATACCTAAATTCAGATGGGAAGCAATTGAGCGAGTGGTGCCAATAGTGGTACCATACTCTGAATGGCCGCCTCGAAGAAGATTCTTGATGCAATGCGGCGTTCGCCCAGGAATGTACGATTTGCCGACTTATTAAAAGTCTGCCGGGAATGCTTCGGCGAGCCGCGGCAGCGCGGAACAAGTCATGCGGTCTTCAAGACTCCCTGGCCAGGCGATCCGCGTGTAAACATTCAGGACGACAATGGGAGAGCAAAGACCTACCAGGTGCGGCAAGTCCTGTTGGCAATTGACAAACTGGGAGGAATTCACAATGAGACGCATGTTGAAAAGGAACCCCAAGAGTGATCACTTTACCTACCGCGTGACCTGGTCGGCGGAGGATGGAGAACACGTGGGGCTGTGCGCGGAGTTTCCATCGCTTTCGTGGCTGGCCTCGACTCCGGAGGAAGCGCTCGCCGGAATTCGCCGAATTGTAAGGGGCGCGGTCAGAGACATGGAAACAGCCGGTGAACCGGTGCCTGTCCCATTGTCCGTCAAGCGATACAGCGGGGAATTTCGGGTGCGAATCCCTCCCGAGGTTCATCGCACGCTCGCGCTTCAAGCCGCCGAGCAGGGCGTGAGCCTGAACCGGTTGGCGAGCGCAAAGCTCTCATCGTAGGCGCCCGCGCCCTCTACACTATCTGTTATGGAAGTTTTATATGGGCTGCACCCGGTTGAGGAGGCTTTACGGGCCGGGAAGCGGCGGTTTGACCACGTGCTGGTGGCCCGCGAACGCCACGACGACCGGCTGGAACGGCTGGCTGCGGCGTGCCGGGCGGCCGGCGTCACTGTGCGCCAGGAACCGCGCGAGCAATTGACGGTGGTGGCGCAGTCGGAGGGCCACCAGGGAGTGGTGGCGATGGTCCATCCGCTCGAGTTTCTAGCCATCGAGGACTTGTTTGAGCCCCAACCCGCTGCCGCGGGCCAATCTCGACTCATGCTGGCGCTGGATGGGGTTGAGGATCCGCAGAACCTGGGAGCGCTGCTGCGCGTGGCCGATGGCGCGGGCGTAGACGGGGTGGTGCTCACCGAGCGGCGTTCGGCTCCGTTGAGCGCGGTGGCCGTAAAGGCCAGCGCCGGCGCGGCCGAGCATCTGCGCATTGCCCGCGTGGTGAACCTGGTGCGCGCCCTCGAAGATCTGAAGCGGCACAATCTCTGGATCGTGGGNNCACCTGCTGCGGATTCCCATGGCCGGCGGGGTGAGTTCGCTCAACGTCTCGGCAGCCGGCGCGGTGGTGCTGTTTGAGGCCTTTCGCCAGCGCCGCAATGCCGCGCAAAAACAGGCCAGCGCTTTCTCAAGCGCGCGGGGAGCGTCAAAACCAGGCAAGCAGAAAGGCCTGGGATCATGAGGTTCTCGATTGCGCGGGCTTTGGTGCTGGCCGCGATGGTTGCCGCCGCGACGCCGCGGCCCGCGATGACGCAAACGACGCCACCGCAACCGGCCCCGACACAGACCGCGCCGGCATCGAGCACAACGCAGGCGCCGGCTGCGCAAAATCAAGCGCCCACCGGGAAGGTGATATTTTCGCGCTCCACGGACGAAAACGGGCAAACCCAAACAGAGATTTCGCCGAGCGCGGTTCCCGGCGCGGCGCAACCGTCTATCGCCAATGCACCCGTTGCCGACGACGCCGAGCGCCAGGCGGAAACCTTTACCGGATACGACATGGATGTGCGCCTGCGCGTGGCCGACCGGCACATGGCTGTGCGCGCGCTGGTGACGCTGCGTAACGACGGCAAGACACCGCTCGCGCACCTTCCGCTGCAGATTTCCTCCTCGCTCAACTGGGAACGGATTCTTGTGGGTGGGCGCGAGGTTGCTTTTCAGATGAGCACGCTCAACTCCGACGCGGACCACACCGGCCAGTTGCACGAGGCCGCGGTTACGCTGGCCACACCGCTTGCCCCCGGTGCAACCGTCCAGCTTGACGTTACATACTCCGGCACGATCGCTCCTTCGGCGCAGCGGCTGATGGCTATCGGCACGCCCGACGAACTGGCGCTGCATACGGACTGGGACGGGATTGGAGTGGAGTTCACCGGGTTGCGCGGCTTCGGCAACGTGGCCTGGTACCCGGTGTCGAGCGTTCCCGTAATTCTGGGCGACGGGGCGCGCCTGTTCGACGAGATAGGCGAGCATAAGCTGCGCATGGAGGGAGCGCGATTCCGGCTGCGGCTCACGGACGAATATCCTCCCGGCCAGGCGCCCACGGTGGCGCTGATCGACGGCCATTCTGCGCAGTTGACGGTGACCGACGGCAGCAATGAAGAAGTGGCCGGCGTGGCCACGGCCAGCCTCGACGCCTCGACGCTTGGATTTGAAGCGCCCAGCCTGTTTGTGGCCATTCGCAAGCCGGTCGAGGCCGCCCATATGAGGTTGTGGGCACTGCCCGAAGACGAAGCCGCGGTCCCCGGATGGGTTTCGGCTGCAACCACGGTAATGCCGTTTCTTGAGGGCTGGCTGGGATCGCGGCCGGATTCGCAACTCGTTATCCTTGACTTGCCCGATCGCGAAGACGCGCCCTTTGAAACCGGCGCGATGCTGGCCACTCCTATCCGCGATGCCGCGGCGGCCCAATTGGACAGCGTAATGGTGCACGAACTCACGCATGCGTTGCTGCGCGGCTCGAAGTCGCCGCCGCCCGCGTGGCTCGATGAGGGCGTGGCGAGCTTCATGGGCTCGCTATGGCTGGAGCGGCAGAGCGGGCGCACCAAGGCGCTCGAATCTCTCGAAGTGAACCGCGCGGCGCTGGCGCTGGCCGAGCCATCAAGCCCCGGCGTGAGCGCGGGACAGCCGCTGGGAGATGCATTTTCGCCCATCTACTATCGCACCAAGGCGGCTTATGTTTTTTGGATGTTGCGCGACGTTGCCGGCGATGCCGCGCTCGAATCAGCTCTGCACGCGTACGATCCCGATGTGGATCTGAAAACGAATGGAAAGCGTGGCGAATTCGAGAAGCTTCTTGAAGAAGCCAGTCCGGGCCGCGATCTTTCCTGGTTCTTCGCAGACTGGATAGACGCCGACGAGGGCCTGCCGGATTTGACCATCGACAGCGTGTTTCCCAGCGCGGCTGAGGCCGGCAATACCCTGGTGGCCGTGAGCCTGTCCAACGCCGGCTACGCCGCGGCCGAGATCCCGGTGACGGTGCGGACGGCTGACGCATCCGTCACCCGGCGAGTGCTGGTGCCTGCGCGCGGCAAAGTGGTCGAGCGAATTCTCGTTCTCGGCCAGCCGACGGAGGTGGAAGCCAACGACGGCACGGTGCCGGAAACGCAGGCCAGCGTGCATGCGAGGAAGATCGGCGATGATTCGTCGAGCCAGGCGAATCCGGCCCAACCTTAGAGTCTGTTATTGACTCAATGGTCCGCGGTCTGTTTATCGAGCGATTGGGAACCGCTGATGCCCGGCCTGCCCAGCGTGACCAGCATCAGTACGCCCTGGAGCACGAGAACCAGCGAGATGATGAAGACAAATCCTTCAAAATGATCGGCGCTCGCGTTGCGGAGAAAGGCCTGCACACCGAGCCCGATCAGCAGCGCCGCGCCCAGCCAAAGCCAGCGCTCGCCCTTGAACCCCACATGGAGCATCCGCGCCAGAATTGTCGCCAGGCAGATGAGAGCGATACCGAGCGCCACGCCAAATCGCTCCGTGTAGCCGGGATGCCGCAGCACCATCTCCATGAACGCCAGCCAGCAGGAGCAGGCCAGCGCAAGAAACGAAACAGACAAGAGAATCTTCCCCATCGCTCCTCCCTCGGATGTAAACCATGGAACAAAACTCAGGACCTGGCGGACATACCAAACATCGGCGCGCAACCGCCCGTGCCGCGGCAATCTTAATTCGACGTATTCCTCGCGAAGATCGCCCACCACCGGCTGCCGGGCGCGCGCCGGCAACAGGCGTTCCAGGAGATACTCCGCCACGAGCGGCGGTGCAGGCGCGGTTCGGTTCATCTCCCCTCCTCGACCGGCAGTTGCGCATCTTTCCACATTGAGGTCAACGCCCGACGCGTGTCGCTGAGGGCGCGTTGCCCCTCCGCTGCGACACTGTAGTACCGGCGAGCGCGTCCGCCTCGCACCGGAGTTCCATCTGTCAACCGGGAACTGACCAGACCCTGGGCCTCCAGCCGTTCCAGCGTTGCGTAGACTGCGCCCGCGGCTACTTTGCGCCCCAACTGCTCCTGGGCCCGGTTCAGGATCGCCCGTCCATAGGCGTCCGCCCTCAGCCCTAGAATCGAGAGCAGTACCGACTGCTCGAAAGTGCCAAGCAACTCCGACATGCCTACATTGTAGACATTGCGTAAAAGATGTCAAGCAAAATCTGTGGGGTCGAAATTGTGTGATTCAGGACTGCGGGTCGGGGTTATCCCTTTTTCACTGCGTTGCGGGCCTTGACCTTGAACCAGATGGGCGAGCCTTCAAACCCGAAAGCTTCGCGGATCTGATTTTCGAGGAAGCGCTCGAAGGCGAAGTGCAGCTTGATGTCGCGGTCGGTGAAGAGCACAAAGGTGGGCGGGGCGACGGCGGCCTGGGTCATGTAGAAGATGCGTATTCGTTTGGCCATAGGCACCGGCGCGCGCTGGAAGTCGACGCGTTCGAGAAAGCGGTTCATCTGACCGGTAGTGACGCGCTTGCGGCGCTCGGCCGCCACCAGCTTGACCTCGCGCAACACTCGCGTCATGCCCTTACCCTCAGAGACCTTGGGATCGGAGCCGTTGGCGTCGGGGTTGAGGCCTTCGAGCGCGGAGAGAAAAATTACCGGGGCGTAGCTCAGGTACTTGAGCACCGAGCGGAGCTGGCGCTCGAAGATTTCGCGATCGGCGGGCGGCTTGCCGTCAGTGCGCGCGTTGGTGACCGCGTCCCACTTGTTGACGATGATGATCACGCTGCGGCCGCTCTCGTGGGCGTAGCCGCCGATGGTGGCGTCCGCGCCGGTGACGCCTTCGGTTGCATCGATCACCAGCAGGGCGACATCGGCAGCCTCCAGATGCCTGCGGGCCATGACCACGCTCATTTTCTCTGCCATCAGGTGTGTTTTGCCCTTGCGGCGAATGCCGGCCGTATCGACAAAGCGCAGCTGGCTGCCGTCGAATTCGACCACTTCGTCCACGGCGTCTCTGGTAGTGCCGGCGACGGGCGAGACAATGGCCCGCGAGGTTCCGGTGAGCGCGTTGAGCAGCGTGGACTTGCCCACGTTGGGCCGGCCGATGATGGCGATCGAGGTCTCATGCTGCTCGAATTCACCGTGAGTGCGGTTTTTTTTCTCTCCCTTTTCCTGGTCCTGTTCCTGACTTTGGTTCTGATTCTGGCCCTGGCCGGGTTCCGTATCGCCTGGAAACAGCGGACCGCCTTCGGAGATCTCATCTTCCTCGGCGGCCTCTATTTCTTCCTCCGCTTCGGGTTCGCTCTCGTCGACTTCGGGCTGGGGCGGAGCTGGAATGGCCTCGGAGATGGCGTCGAGCAGTTCGCCGATTCCCTGTCCGTGTTCGGAACTGATGAGGAATACATTGCGGATGCCGAGTTGGCGAAAGTTTTCGGCTTCCAAGGCCATGGCCTCGCCTTCAACTTTGTTCACGGCCAGGATGAGCGGCTTGCCGCCGCGCAGCAGCAGGCGGGCCAGGTCATAGTCGGGGCTGGCCAGCTCAGTGCGCGCGTCCACCACCATCACCATGGCGTCGGCGGCATCGAGCGCCACTTTGGCCTGGTTATAGATCTCGGTGGGGATCAGCTCCGGGTCGTCGGGAACGATGCCGCCGGTGTCGACCAGGCGAAATCCGCGCCCTGACCACTCGTACTGGCCGTAGATGCGGTCGCGGGTGATGCCGGGTTCGTCGCCCACGATGGAGCGGCGGCTGCGCGTGAGGCGGTTGAAGAGCGTGGATTTGCCCACGTTGGGCCGTCCCACAATGGCTACCAGCGGCAATGCTGCGGCGCCGGGAATGGCCGGCAGAATCGATCTGCGATAGGTTGGCAAAGCTTGTCTCCAATCACCTGCGTGCGCGCCATGGCAGGTGCTAATTCCAGATGCGGTTAACGCCGTACAAATCGAACACCCGGTCGCGGCTGAGCAGGGGAATGCGAGAGTCCAGTGCCTGGGCGACCAATAACCGGTCGAACGGATCGCGGTGGTGCAGGGGCAGCAATCCGGCATGAATTACATGAGAAGCCATGGTTTCCAGAAGTTCATAACCTCCCGTAGAGGTCAGCTGGTCAAATTGTTGCAGAATTTTTCTGGCATCCAGCTTGCCCGAATTTGTCTTGATCGCCAGTTCCCAAGGTGTCGCGATGGAAAGCACCAAAACCGACTTTGGATCCTCGACAATTTTACGGGCGGAGCCGGACAGCTTTTCGGGATTCTGCAAGGTCCAAAGCAAGGTGTGGGTATCGAGAAGATATCTCATTTCGAGGCGGGCGGCGGCGCCAGCTCTCCGTCGAGCATGGATCCGAACCCAGCTTCGACCAACTCCTCATCCGTCATTGGATCGAAGGCGCTATCGTCGGCGTGGACCAGGTCCCTGAAGGCGCCCATGAATCTGAACGGAGGCTTGGATGTTGGCGGCTCGTCGATGGCCACAATTTTGGCAACCGGCTTCTTGCCGCGCAGGACAATGACCTCCTTGCCCGCCTCTGCCTCTTTGAGCAGCCGGGAGAAGTGGGTCTTGGCCTGATGGACGGTATAAGCCATGGACTAAGTATGCTTAGTCCACTTATAGAAGTCAAATGGTTGGGACAACGGTGGGGGCAACCCTTTGCATGAGCCTGCTCTCATTTTTGCGGCGCGCTTGGGGCGCGCCAATTGCCCTGCCAATTATGGGAG
>PLSH01000244.1:0-1257 GCA_003165095.1 Acidobacteriaceae bacterium | reverse complement strand
GTGTTGAGCGGGGACGAGTACCGCACCGCTTCCTCCGGCAATGACTCTGATTTTGAATGACTTGACTTCAGGAGCGCGGGCGCGGATGGGGGAGTCTCTATGATGAAGAGACTGACCGGTCCCGATGGCCCCAAGCGAAACCTCAACCCGCGCACTGCCCAGCCTGCACGAGTTCTTCTCGCCGGGCGGGATTCTGGCGCGCTCTCCGCTGCCTTACGAGTACCGGCCGGGACAGTTGGAGATGGCCAAGGCCGTGGAGCGGGCGCTCAGCGAGCGGCGGCACCTGATAGTGGAGGCCGGAACCGGAACCGGCAAGACACTGGCGTATCTGCTGCCGGCGCTGCGCACCGGCCAGCGCATCATCGTCTCCACAGGCACCAAGGCGCTGCAGGACCAGCTTTACTTCCGCGACATTCCGTTTCTTGAGACGCTGCTCGGCGAATTGCGGGTCTGCTACATGAAGGGCCGCGCCAACTACCTGTGCCGGCACAAGCTGGTGGCTTTGCGCGACCAGCCGGTTTTGTCGGGGCTCGAAGAGATCGATCAATACCAGCAGATTGCCGAGTGGGAGCGGGAAACCGAGACCGGCGACCGGGCCGAGCTTTCCGGAATGCCGGAAAACAGCGCGCTGTGGCAGAAGCTGGACGCCCGGGCCGAAGCCTGCCTGGGGTCGACCTGTCCCGATTACCGCCGCTGTTTCATCACCGAGATGCGGCGCAAGGCGCTCGAGTCAGACATCATCATCGTCAATCACCACCTGTTTTTCGCCGATCTCTCAGTGAAGCGGGAGGCCGCGGGCGCGCCGGACGCGGGCATTTTGCCTGAAGCCGCCGCGGTGATCTTCGACGAGGCGCACGAGCTTGAGGAAGTGGCTTCAAGCTACTTTGGCCTTTCGCTGAGCAATGTGCGCTTTGAAGAACTGGCGCGGGACACCGACGTGCTGCTGCGCGGCAAGCAGGGCGCGGGAAATATGCCCGGCGTGACCCAGCAGCTTCGCGATCGCGCGCGCATGTTTTTTGCCGGGCTGCCGCTGGCCGGCGATGGCCGGCAACCGTTCACCGGACGCCAGGAGTTTCTTGAAACTTCAGGCGATCTGTTTCTGTCGGTCTGCGCCACGCTGAAGCGAATGGAAGCGGAGATGGACCAGCTCACAGAAGTCGAAGAGGCGCCGGGGCTGAAAAGGCGCGTGGAGCGGCTGCGCAGTGAGCTTCAGTTCATGCTCGAATCGAATGACAGCAACATGGTGTATTGGCTGGA
>PLSH01000158.1:9326-10858 GCA_003165095.1 Acidobacteriaceae bacterium | reverse complement strand
GAAATCTGCCTGCAACATGCGCACAAGACCGGGCACGATTGCTGCGCCTCTATGTCCGAGTCCAGCGCGACCGTCCAGAGCGACTGCTGCACCGTGAGGCCAACGCTGCCGGCTGTTGTTGTTGCGCCTGCTCTTTCCGGTTCGCCTGTTTTGTCTGCTGCGCAGCAGGTTGTCTCCTCTAGAGAACTCTCTTCGCCGAGTGAGCTTACGGTCTCGACAGTCATCCCTCCGCAGTCTCCGCCTACAGGCGCGTCCATCCTTAGAATCTAGCTCTTCCTTTCCGCCGTGGCTTACCGGGGCGTGCATCTCTGCGCCCTCGATGATTCTCCTTGCCCATTTCCACGGAGTTGAAGAGTGAAATCCAATTTTGTTGTTGCGCCACTGTTGCTGGCGCTCTCCCTTGCTTGTTTTGGGCAGTCGGAGCCGCCCTCTGGGATGGCCTCTGGGCTGGCCCCGAGTTTGCCGCCGGGTCCAACTGCTGCATCGTTGTCAGTGGATGAAGCAGTGGCCGAAGCCCTCCAGTCCAATCCTGAGATTCGCGCGTCGGTTCGGCGCCTGTCGCTGGCACAGCTGAAGACCACAACCGCACGCAGCCTCGATGATCCCATGTTCATGGTGCGCGACTGGGATACCCCCCTGCGCAAGCCCTGGGATCTGAACCAGGCCCAGATGATGTTCAGCGTCCAGCAGACATTCCTGAGCAAAGAGAAGCGCGATGTTCGGTCGAAGGTGGCCGGAAACGATGCGGAGGCGGCTGCCAGCGATCTTGAATCGATGCGTCAAGAGGTGACAGCCGAAGTGCGCAAGGCATGTGCGGATCTGATGCGGAACGCGGATGAGAGACGGCTGCTGGATCGCCAGTCGGCGCTGCTCAAAGAGGCGCTGTCTGTAACGCTCGTTCAATATACGACGGGCAAGGTTCCCCAGGCTGATGTGCTCCGGGCACAGATGGCGATCACGCGACTCGATGAGCAACTGATTGAACTGGATGAAGAGCGGGATACGGCGCGCGCCGGTTTGAACGAGTTGCTGGGGCGGCGTCCGGATGAAGAGTTGGAGATTGCCGGCAACTATGCCGCTCCCGGAAATCTGCCGCCGCTTGAGGAACTGGAGCGGTTGGCGATTCTGCATCGTCCCGAGCTTGCGGGGTTGCGAACGCAGATTGAAAAATCAAAAAATGAAGGCCAGGCCACGCGGTTAGCCATGAAGCCCGATTTCACCGCGGCGCTCGGCTACATGGTGATGCCGGCCGGCTCTGCATCGCGCAACGCGTACATGGCCGAGATGACCATGAATCTGCCCTGGCTCAATCGCGATCGCCATGAGGGCGAGACAAAGCAAGCCGACGCAGCAACAGAAGTAACGCAAGCCGAACTCGAAGCGCGAAGCTCTGCCGTGTTCCTTGAAGTGCGGCAGGCGCAGATTGCGACGCTCGCTGCCGAGAAGCGCGTGAAGGTGTATCGCGACACGCTGCTGCCGCAGGCCGAGGCGGCATTCAAAGCATCAACGGCTGCGTATCAAAACAATCGCGC
>PLSH01000158.1:0-9319 GCA_003165095.1 Acidobacteriaceae bacterium | reverse complement strand
AATCAAGTACGGACAAATCCAGCACAGATCGGAGAAACAAATGACTGCCAGGGAGACGAAACTGATTGCGCTCGGAGTTGGAGCCGGCACACTGACAGCCTTGCTGGCAATTGGTCTGCTCGGCGTAAGAGGAACACATTTCTTTGCACTCGCATCGGCGGGCGCCACGGCGCCGGCCTTATCTCCAACGCCTGTGGCTGGTTCAACCACCGCGCCAGGCACGCAGCCCGGTACCACTGTGGAGCTGAGCCCGTCCGAGATCACTGCGGCAGGTGTGCAGGTTGCCGAGGTACGCACGGCAACGCTCAAAACTGACATCGATGCATTTGGCCGTGTGGAGCAACCCGAGGCACAGCTCGCAGCCGTAAGCGCACGCATCGGCGGCCGCGTAGACAAGCTCTATGTGCAGTACACGGGAGAACGCGTGCGCAGCGGGCAGCCGGTGGCGGAGATCTACAGTCCTGAAGTTGCAACGGCCGTTGAGGAATATCGCCTGGCTGAGGAGAACCGCAATGGGCTCCTCCAGTCGGACGATTCCTTTGCGCGCACGCAGGCCGATGCGCTGATTACGGCAAGCCGGCACAAGCTGGAGCTTTGGGGCATTTCCGAAAAGCAGATTGACGCGCCCGGGAAAGACGGCGTTCCGCATGTGACCATCTACGCCTATGCCTCGGGAACGGTTGTCGATCGCAAGGTAACGCAGGGCCAATATGTAACCGCGGGCGACACGCTGTTTACCGTAGCCGATCTCAGCCAGGTCTGGATCAAGGCCGATGTCTATGAGGAGCAGTTGCCCCAGATTCGTCAGGGACAGGAAGTTGACATCACCGCGGAGTCGCTGCCTAACAAGACCATCCACGGTCATGTGGACTTTATCGAGCCCTCCGCCAATCCGCAGACCCGCACGGTTCCGGTCCACGTGCATGTGGCGAATCCGGGAATGCGTTTATTACCCGGCATGTTTGTCAATGCAACGTTTGTGAGCCGCGCGGCGCAACCGTCCATCGTGATTCCGCGCTCGGCGGTGCTCGATACAGGGACGCGGAAGATCGTGTATCTAGCCAGGCCCAACGGCGTCTTTGAGGCGCGCGAGGTCCAGTTGGGCGCGCCCTCTGACGATCTGTTCCCGGTCTCCGGTGGACTGGCGCTCGGCGACAAGGTGGTGCTCAACGGCAACTTCCTGATTGACTCGCAGGCACACCTGAGTTCAGGCATGTCCGGGCTCTATGGCGGCTCGAAAGAGTTTGGCGGCGGATCGCAAGGGCAGACACCCGCTGCAACCTCACCGGGGAAAAGTGCTGAGGCCGGCACGGCGCAGATTGAGTTTCACGCCGACGCCGATCCGCTCAAGGCAGGCCAGGACAATTCCTTTCACGTGAACCTGACCGATGCCGGCGGCAAGCCCATCGCCGATGCCCGCGTCACGGTCTCACTCATCATGCCCGCAATGCCTTCAATGGGCATGCCGGAGATGAAGAGTTCGTTCGAGTTGCCGTGGGTGGCCGCTCGCCAGATGTACATGGGCAACGGTCAGCCGCCGATGTCCGGAACGTGGACCGTTCTTGTCGAGGCGCGTAAAAACGGCAGCCTCATTGCCTCAACGCACACTCATCTCAGCGCTAGGTAGGAGCCGGCAATGATCAACCGCATCATCGAATTCTCAATGAAGAACCGCTGGCTGATATTGGGTGTTTATGCAGTGCTGGCGATTTGGGGATACTGGGCGCTGTTGCACACGCCCATCGACGCCATTCCCGATCTGAGCGAAAACCAGGTGATCGTCTTCACCGAGTGGCAGGGACGCAGCCCGCAGGAAGTGGAAGACCAGATTACCTATCCGCTAACCGTGAACCTGCAAGGCCTTCCGCATGTGCGCACGGTTCGTTCTTCTTCGGCATTTGGCTTCTCGATGGTGAACGTGATCTTTGAAGATTCCGTGGATATTTATTTTGCCCGGACCCGCGTGCTGGAGCGTCTGAGTCTTGCCGGCAGCTTTTTGCCCGCCGGCGTTACGCCCATGATGGGGCCTGACGCAACCGGAGTGGGCCAAGTTTATTGGTACACGGTCGAAGGCCCCTACGACAGCGGCACGCTGCACTCCATCCAGGACTGGTATGTGAAGTACCAGTTGAACTCCGTGCCCGGCGTGGCCGAAGTCGCAAGCGTGGGCGGATTCGTGAAGCAGTACCAGATCGATCTCGATCCCATCAAGCTGCGCGCTTACAACGTCGCGCTCAAAGACGTGGTCTCCGCGGTGGAGCGAAGCAACAACAACGTGGGCGCGAAGGTGGTTGAGTCCGGTGACACCGAGGAAATGATACGCGGCATCGGATTGATCGACGGCCTGAAGGACATTGAGAATATATCGCTTGGCGCTTTCAACGGCATACCCGTAACCGTGGGCAATGTGGGCAGCGTGCAGCTTGGTCCCGAGTTCCGCCGCGGTGTTCTCGACAAGGATGGGAGAGAAGCCGTGGGCGGCGTGGTTGTGATTCGCTACGGCGCAAACGCACGCGAGGTAATCGATGCCGTTAAACAGAAGATCAGCGAGATTCAGCCGGGCCTGCCTGCAGGTGTAAGCATCGTTCCCTTCTATGACCGCAGCATTCTCATCGATCACGCAGTCGACACGCTGCGCCATGCGCTGATTGAAGAGCTGATTCTGGTAACACTGGCGCACGTGCTGTTTCTGTGGCATTTCCGCAGCATCCTGGTGGTCACCATTCCTCTGCCGCTTGCCGTGCTGGGCGCATTCCTGTTCATGAAAGGCGCGGGCATTTCATCGAACATCATGTCCCTGGGAGGAATCGCCATTGCCATCGGCGTCCTGGTGGACGCGGGCATTGTGATGACAGAAAACGTGATTCGCCAGGCGGAGCAATACGAAGCGGAGCACGGCAACTATCGCGACCACATCGGGGAAATCACTCTCAAGGCCGCGCGGCTTGTCGGCAGGCCAATCTCATTCGCCATGGTGATCATCATTCTCGCCTTCGTCCCTGTCTTTGCGCTCACCGGCATGGAAGGCAAGATGTTTCACCCGCTCGCTTTCACCAAGACGTTTGCCATGGTCTGCTCCACCATTCTTGCCATTACGCTGGTGCCGGTTTTGTGCACATTCCTGATTCGAGGCAAACTGCACAGCGAAAATGCGAATCCGATCATGCGCATGCTGCGCGCCATCTACCAGCCCGTGCTGCGCTGGGCGCTGCGTCACAGGATCATTACACTGGGCGCGGCGGTGGCGTTACTCCTCGGCGCTCTCTACACGGCAACGACGATTGGCTCCGAGTTCATGCCGCCGCTCGATGAAGAGACGGCGCTTTTCATGCCCATCACCGACCCGCGCATCTCGCTCACCGAGGCAACCCGCATCCTTCGCCAGCAGGACCTCATCATCTCCGCGGACCCGGCCGTCGAGATGGTGGTGGGCAAGGTTGGCCGCGCGGAAACATCCACCGATCCTGCGCCGATCAACATGAGTGAGACGACAATTACCTTCAAGCCAAAGGACCAGTGGCCCAGGGGGCTCACGAAAGACGCAATCCTCGCCCGGCTCGATGAGAAACTGCAGATTCCAGGCGTCACCAACATTTGGACGCAGCCGATTCGCAACCGCATCGACATGCTCTCAACCGGTATCCGCACCCAGGTTGGCATCAAGGTCTTTGGTCCCGACCTCGGTGTGATTGAGGCCAAGTCGGAAGAGATCAAGGAAGTCGTGGCGCAGGTACCGGGCGCCGTGGATCTCTATGCCGAGCGCACCACGGGCTCGCCCTATCTGGAGATGACCGTCGATCGTGCCGCCGCGGACCGCTATGGGTTGAATGTCGCCGATGTCGAGGATGCGATTGAAACCGCGATTGGCGGAAAGAATCTGACCACCACCATTGAGGGCAGGCAACGCTTCCCGGTTCGGGTTCGCTACGCGCGCGATTTCCGCGAGAACCCGCAACAGTTGGACGAGGTTCTTGTCACCGGAAGCAGCGGCGCACAAGTCCCGCTCAGCAAGGTGGTCACCATGAAGACAACCATGGGCCCGTCGATGATCACCAGCGAGAACGGCCTGTTACGCGGGGCCGTGCTGTTGAATGTACGCGGCCGCGATGTGGGAGGCTTTGTCGATCAGGCCCAGCGCGCAGTCACCGAACGGGTAAAGATGCCGCCGGGATACTACGTCGAGTGGAGCGGCCAATATGAAAACCAGATCAGCGCGCGCAAGCGCCTCGAACTGGTGATTCCCGTTGTGCTGCTGGTGATTTTTGTCCTGCTCTATCGCACCTATCACTCAGCCAGGGAAGCCGCGCACGTTCTGCTCGCGGTGCCCTTCGCGCTCAGCGGCGGCATATTTCTCGTCAAGATTCTTGGGCTCAACTTCTCGGTTGCGGTCTGGGTAGGTTTCATTGCTTTATTCGGAACGGCCGTGCAAACAGCCGTGGTGATGGTCATCTATCTTGAAGAGGCTGTTGCGCGGCGCAGAGCAGCCGATGGCAAACTGACGCGCGCCGGCCTGCATGCAGCCGTAATTGAAGGCGCCCTGCTGCGGCTTCGTCCCAAGGTAATGACCGTCGCTACAGTGGTAGCCGGCCTGCTTCCGCTGCTTTGGTCCACGCGCACAGGCGCCGAGTTCATGAGGCCGCTCGCTGCTCCGGTGCTGGGAGGGATGCTTAGCTCTCTCGTTCACGTGCTGATTGTTACCCCAGTCATTTTCACGTGGCTGCGTGAACGTGATCTGCAACGGGAGCAGGCGCAATAGGAGTGCACAATCATTGATTCTAAACAAGTTCTTGAAAATAATAGACCCGCAAAACGCCACAACCTCACGTTTTGTGCCATCAACATGCGTTTCACATACACGGAATTCCAGCACCGTGTTCAACCGATATCTTGCTATACTTGTTACACGTAAGGTACGCATGCGAGGGGGCTGACTACCCCCTCTTTCTCCTTCGAGAAAAGCCCCGGCTCACTACCGGGGCTTTCCTTTATCTCCGACATCCTGCAAACTTCTCGCGCGTTTTTCAAGGCTTCCAGATTTTCTGCTGGGATTTCCCCGGGAAGCGGTTTATCCCATCTCCGCGCAGCAGGGCTGGCCAGGCGGAACGCAATTTTATACGCCGCCACACGCGGCTACGGCGTCGGCTTCCGACTCATAAACGCTGAACAGGCCCAGGATGCCGCACATTTTGAATGTCTTGGAAACAAGGGGAGCCAGCTTCACCAGCTTCGCGCTGCCGCCCACCTTCGACGACAATCGAAGTGCATTCACGATGGAACCGATTCCCGATGAGTCCATGAACGGAACCGCTTCAAGATCGATGATCAGATAGATGTGCCCGCTGTGAAGGGCAGATTGGAATGCATTCTCAAACTGGTTCACGGGCTCCCCGCTCACCAATCGCCCTTTTACTTTCAGCGTGCAAATATTGCCGCTCTCTCTTACATCCAGATCCACGTGCTCCCCAATCGCCAGACAAGATTTCGCTTTACACCGAGAGTCGGGCTTGCTAATCTCCAACTACTTCAGAATCAATAACCCCAATCAGCTTGTCAAGCACAGTTTTGCCCCAACAGCCTGATATCCCATGATCTCTCCTCTCAATGAAGCTGCTCTTGAGGTCGCCGCGCTGCTTCTGGCCGCACCCGATGCCGCGGCGCGCGCAACCCTGGTTGCCTCTGCCATTGTTGAGCTGCTTCCTGACACCGCCTGCGCCATTCACCGGTTTACGCCCGGCGACGGCGATGCGGCGTGGACAGCCATTGCTGCGGCCGGAGATATTTCCATCGAACAAATGTCAATGCCCGCCGGCGGCCGCCTCATCTCCGAGTTGCTCACCGACGAACCGCGGGCGCTCATCTATCGGGGCAGCGATATTCGGCGCGAGGACTACTCCCATCTGCATATCGCGCGTTCCGTCGCATCGCTTGCCTATCTGCCCCTGCTCCTTAATGACCGGCTGATCGGTTGCGTTGAGATTCTCAATTTCTCTACGGTGTTTGACCCGGAGGAATTAGACCAACTCGCGCCGATCCTCCAGCTTGCCCCGCCGGCGATCCTGGCGGCGGAAGAGGGCGAGGAGCAGCGCCAGAACCTGCTCGATTCCCTTCATCGAATGTCGCAGCTTTACGATCTTGAGAAGTCGCTGAATTCAACCCTCGAGTTCGATGCCGTCACCAAAATGATTCCGGAAAAGGCCCTGGCCATGCTGGCCTGCCAGGCGGTCCATCTCTGGCTCTTTGACGCCGGCGTGTTGCGGCTCGTTTCCACCTGCGGAGAGGACGCGACTGTCGAAACCGGCATCGCGCAAACTCCCGGCCAGGGCTACGTCGCCGATATGGCGGAGGACGGCGAATCGCTGCTGATTGACAACCCGGACGATGAACGCCTGGTCCGCCGCAACGCCGCAGTGGACGGCCACACCGGCATTCCACCCGTAACCGATGCGCTGCTGGTCCCGCTGCTCCAGGATGAAGCCGAAGTCGGCGTGCTCGAAGCCATCAATAAGGAAGGCCGCCCATTCGACGAAGACGACCAGTTCTTCCTTTCGTCCATGGCGGAGACGGTCAGCAGCGCGCTCAAGAACGCAAGCTTGCTCCTCGCCGAGCGCAAGCTTGAGATTCTTGAGGCGCTGGTAAAAGTCAGCTCTGAGATCACCTCCACGCTGCGCCTTGACCGCCTGCTGCAGATCATTGTCAACAGCCCGCAGAACGTGCTTCCCTACGAGCTCTGCGCCATCGCCCTCGACAACCGCGGGCGTCTGCAATTGAAGGCTGTCTCCGGCATGTCGAACCTTCCTCTGGGAGACGCGCAGGTCGAGCGCCTTCAGGAACTCATGCGCTGGCTCTCTTCTCAACCCGACTCCCTGCACCTTCACCAGCGCGAGGAATCCGGCGCGGAGGCAAACGCCGATCTCCCTTCGCCGGTCGCTCTCCATTTCGAGCAAACGGGCTACCGCTCGCTCTATTCGCTGCCCCTCACAGACGATCAGGGACGCGTCGGATTGCTGCTTTACGAGAGCAGCGAACCCGATTTCCTCGGCCTGCCGCACACTGAGATGATCAAGATTCTCGCCGGCCAGGCAACGGTCGCCATCCGCAACGCATTGCTCTATCGCGAAGTGCCGCTCATCAGCCTGATTGAGCCGCTTGCGCGCCAGAAGGCCGCCCTCATGCGCACCAGCCTGGGGCGCCGCCTGGCCATGGCTACCCTGGTAGCCTCCGGCACGCTCTTTCTTGCGCTCTGCCCGCTGCCGATGCGCGTAACGGGAGATGCGATTGTCGCCCCGCAGCACATCGTCACCATCGCCGCGCCCGTCGATGGCAATGTTGAGGCCGTTTACGTGCATGAGGGCCAGCGCGTTGCTGCCGGTGACGTGCTGGGTGGCTTGAACGATTGGCAGTGGCGCACCGACCTTGCCGCCTCTGAAGCCAAATATCAGCAGGCGATGCTGGTGATGGAAGACGACCTGGCGCACGCCACTCCGCAGGCCGGCGCCGACCGCGCTCAGACCGAGTATCTCCGCTCCGAGGTGGAACGCGCACGCACGCGCCTCGACAGCGCAGAACTGCGCTCCCCCATTGCCGGCATCGTGATCACTCCAAATCTGCAGAACGCCGCGGGCGAACATCTCGACGCCGGCGCTCCCTTCGCGCAGGTTCTCGATCTCGGCTCGGCAGTCTTTCAAATCGCGGTTCCACAACGCGACGCCGTCCTGGTGCATCCCGGCCAGCTCGCGGCCATCAAGCTTGACAGTTACCCGCGCCGAACCTGGCACGACCCTGTTTCCATCCTCAGCCCCGAGGCGCAGGCGGGCGATGGCGAGCGCATCTTTTCCGCTGAGGTTCCGATACAAAATCCCGACGCCACTCTCCGCGCAGGCATGTCCGGGCGAGCAAAAATTTCGATTGGCTGGCGGACCGCGGGATACGTCCTGCTGCGCCGGCCCGCGCTCTGGGCATGGCAGACTCTTTGGAACTGGATTGGCTGGTGACACCTATGAATCCTTACTCATTTCTCCGAGAGCTGCTCGCCGTCGCTGCCACGCTGACGGCTGCCGCGGTTTTGATCGCGTGCTCCGGCTGCAACTCACATCCGCAGTCGCAGTCTGCCGCTGTCGTTGCCTCTGAGACGCCTTCAGTTCCTCCCGCGCCAACTCCGGCCTCCACTCCCACTCCAAATCCTCCCTCGACCTCATCCGACCCCAGGTCGTTTTCCACCACCGGCCCGCTGGTCGCCGAGCAGCAGGCCGACATCGCAGCCGAGCGCAATGGCCGCGTCGTCAACATCGCCGCGCAGTTTGGCGACCATGTAAAAAGCGGACAGCTCCTGGCTCTGCTGGACGACCGCGCTCTGCGCTCACAATGCGATGCGCAAAACGCCCGCATCGCCTCGGCCCAGGCGCAGGTCCAAAGCTGGGAAGCCGAAGAGTCAAGCGCGAGAGCCGATCTGCGCCGCGCGGACTCAATGCGCGCCGACAAGATCATCAGCGATGAAGACTGGGAACATGTGAAGTACAAGCTCGATGAGACCATCGCCCAGGTCGCTCGCTATCGCAGCGAGGAGGCCGCAGCCGAAGCCGATCTCGCTACCGCCAACCTGTTGCTCGACCAATCGCGCATCGTCGCGCCGTTTACCGGCGTTGTCGGGCGCAGTTCGGTGCGTCCAGCGCAGGAGGTCAAACAGGGCGATGTCCTCTTCTGGATTACGGCCGAAGCTCCGCTGCATGTGCTCTTCACGGTTCCGGAATCCGTGATGGCAGCCTTCCAGGTCGGCAAACCCCTTGACATCACCACCGCCGATTACCCCGGACTTCATCAAACCGGCCGCATTCTTCGTGTCAGCCCCGTCGTCGATCCGGCCAGCGGCAGCGTGCAGGTGATTGGAGCGGTGGTCGGTCCATCGCCGCTGCTCAAGCCCGGAATGCAAATGCAGGTCCGTCTCGCGCCATGAATCTAAGCGAAGCCCTCGACGCCGCCCTTCCCGAAATGCCCAGGACGCGCATAGCGCGCGGCCGGCTTCCGCGTCTCGATCCCGACCTCGTCGTCCGCGAAGACACCCTCGACGGCGAACCGGTCTTCGGCGTTCTCCAGCGCGAGAAAGGCACTTTTTTCCGCCTCGCTCCCGCGCAATGGGAGCTGGCGCAGTATTTTGACGGCGTCCGCTCATTTGATGAGATTGCCGAACTGTTCACCGCAGAGACCGGCGCTGCCGTCGATTCTGCCACCGTGCACCTTTTTGCCGATAACATGGAAGAGGTCGACTTCTGGTACAAGACTCCGCAGGAGAAAAATCTCGCCCTCAGCCAGAAGCTCACCGCTC
>PLSH01000324.1 GCA_003165095.1 Acidobacteriaceae bacterium | reverse complement strand
TTCAGCCGCTCCTTGTGCCGCACCCCGAATCGCTGCTCCTCGTCCACCACCAGCAGCCCCAGGTCCTGAAACTTGATGTCCTTCGAAAGCAGCCTGTGCGTGCCGATCAGAATGTCCACACGCCCCGTCTCCACCCGCTCCACAATGTCTTTCTGTTCCTTCGCCGTACGGAACCGCGAAATCATCTCGATATGAATCGGAAACTGCGCAAACCTCTTCTTGAACGTCTCGAAATGCTGGAAGCTCAGAATCGTCGTCGGCGTCAGCACCGCCACCTGCTTGCCATCCTGCACCGCCTTGAACGCCGCCCGCATCGCCACTTCCGTCTTCCCGTAGCCCACGTCCCCGCACAGCAGCCGGTCCATCGGCGTCGTCGATTCCATGTCGTACTTGATCGCACGGATCGCTGAAACCTGGTCGTCGGTCTCGTTGTAATCGAACGAATCCTCAAACTCCTTCTGAAATTCGTTGTCCTTCGAAAACGCCGTCCCCTGCGCCGTTGTGCGCTCCGCGTATAACTTCAATAACTCGCCGGCCATGTCCTGCATGGCCTTGCGCACCCGCGCCTTGGTCTTGGTCCACTGCTGCGACCCCAGTCTGTTCAGCACCGGCGCCGGCCCCGCGTCCGTCGAGCGGTACTTTTGAATCAAATCCAGCCGCGTCAGTGGAACATACAGCTTCGCCGATTCAGCGAATTCCAGAATCATGAACTCCACTGAGAGTCCGTCCTGCACAATCTCCTTCAGCCCCTGGTACTGCGCGATCCCGTGTTCCACGTGCACCACGTAATCGCCAATGCCCAGGTCGCGAAAATCCGAAACAAACGCCGCCGTCTTTGACCGCTTCGGCTCCGGCCGCGCAGCTACGTCCGCTTCGTCGGAGAGGTCGTTGGCCCCGAACAAAATCAGGTTCGCATCCCCAAAGCTCACGCCTGCCGCGATTGGCGTACGCACAATCACCGGCACGCGCAGGTCTCCGGCCATGAAACTGGCTTCTTCCAAAATCGTTTCGCCGGCATGCGCCGCGCGGCTGCCCAGCCGGTATGGAATCTGGTACTCGCGCAGAACCGTCGCCATCCGTTCCACGTCACCTTGGTTCGGCGCCGCCAGCACAATCCGCGTCTCCGTTTCCATCAGCCTCTTCAGTTGCTCGGTCAGCGCCGGGATCGACCCGTGAAACCTGAGTGTGGGCCGCGTGTTCAACTCGATCTCGCCCAGCGTCGAGTCCTCATCCAGCACGTCCACCACGCCCAGTTGATCCAGGTCAAGGCCCATGTGCCCGTCGAGCGACGCCCGCAACACCTCCGGCCGTAGGTAAATATCTTCGGGCCGGATCAGCGATCCAATCCCCGACCGCTCGTGCCGCTGTTCTACCTTGTTCCACCAGCGATCGATCTGGTTGCGCACCATCGCCGGCTCTTCCACAAACAGTGCGCACTTGGGAATCAGCGTCAGCAACGACCGCTCCGCGCCCGCCACCGCCGAGAAAAACTCCCACCCCGGAAACACGCTCACTCCGCCCGCCGCGGCAGCCTCTGCCGCCATCTCCTCGTCTTCCGTTTCCACGCGCTGACGGCTCAACCGTCCATTCACCGCGGCCAGCAGCCGTTCCGTCACCGGCGTCTCCGTCAGCGGCAATAGTTCCACTTCGTCCAGCCCGCTCTGCGACCGCTGCGTCTCCGGGTCAAACTTGCGAATCGTCTCAATCTCGTCGCCGAAAAACTCGATGCGCACTGGCCGGTCCGACTCCGGAGAGTAAACGTCCAGGATTCCGCCCCGCCGCGTGAACTGCCCCGGCATCTCCACCAGGTCCATCTGCGTATAGCCCACGCTGCCCAGGTGCCCCGTCAACACTTCCAGATCCACCTCTTCGCCGCGCTTCAGCGTCACCGCCAGACCCGCATAGTACTCCCGGTCGAACAGCTTCAGCGCTGCGGCTTCCACCGGTGCAATCAGAATCTCCACTGCCCCGGTCGCCAGCTTCCACAACGCCGTCGCCCGCTGTTCCTGCACGTCGGGATGAGGCGAAAGATTTTCGAAGGGAAGTACATCGTGCGCCGGAAGCCACACCACCCGCGACGGATCCACGGCGCCGGTCAGCTCGCATCCGGCCTTGATCATCGGCTCCAGGGCCTCGGCAGCCCGGTTGTCGGCCACCACCACCACCACCGGCTGCTTGGCTGCCCGCGCCATCAGCGGAATGTACAGGGCCCGTGCCGTCCCCGTCAGCCCGGACACACGCCTCCGCCCCGTACCCAGGCTCAGATGCCTTCGTACGCGCTCAAATCCCGGCGAGTGCTCCAGCTCCGCAAATATCTCGCGGACAAACGGGAGAATCATGAGTTCTCAGTTTACCAGTGAAGACTTCACGCGCTGCGGCAGGCACAGATCACGGAAGCTTCATCTTGGCTCGGGGCGGCCAGGTGCGCCGGTCAGTGAATAACATCTTCGATATTGTCGGCCGTCACGTCCAGGCGCCCTGAAGAAGAGTGCGCACCGCTATTTTGCAAACAGTTCGCTATGCGATCCCATCCGAACCAAACGCAAGGTGGCCTGATTCGGAAGTTTGTAAATCAGCAATAGATCCGGCTTGAGATGGCACTCCCGATGCCCCTTCCAGTTGCCTCCAAGACCGTGGTCGCGATGCCTTTCTCCAAGCGGTTTGTCATCAGCCAGCAGATCGACGATCTCCGGAAGCAATGTCTCAATGTCCTTGTGCAGGGGTGTAGATTTGATTCGCTTGTAATCGCGCTTGAATGCAGAGGTCCACTCAATCGTCCGCATTGAGGGCAGCCATCATTTCGGCAGAACTGGCCGCCCTCGAAACCTCACCACGTTCTCCGGCTTCAATCGCAGCCAAAGTTCTGCGATTGGGAATCCGAATCTCAAACGGCATCGCTTTTTCGGCGGCAATCCGCGTCAGCAGCATGCGTACCGCGTCGGAGACCGTCAGGCCCATAGCAGCTAACGCCTCCGCCGCCTGATCCTTCACCTCGCCATCCACCCGGATATGAACCATGCTGCTGGCCATAATCCCACCTCATGTATACATTGTATACCTAAGCTGCTCTCGCCGCATCCCACTCACTCCCCACCCAGCGCCTTGGCAAACGCATAAAAGAAATCCAGCGACTTCCAATAAGAATCCATCGGCAGCCGCTCATCCTTCCCGTGCGCCCGTACATCGTCCTGCTCCAGCGCCACCGCCGAGTACCCGTAGCAGGGAATCCCCGCCTGCGCAAAGTAGATCGAGTCGCTGGCCCCGTTCTCCATCACCGGCGTCACCGGCACTCCCGGCCACAAATCGTCAGTCAACCGAGTCAGCGGCCCAAAAACCTCCGCAATCGGTGCCGGCGGGCTCATCGCCTTCCGCTCCGGCGCAGTGTCTGAAACCTCGCCCGAGTCCGACACGTACTTCACCGTCAGCTTCGTGTCGCCAAAAATTCCGATCAGTTGTTGCCGGATCTCTTCCGGCGAATGCCCCGGAAAAATCCGGCAATTCACATTCGCCTGCGCCGACTGCGGCAGCGCGTTGTTGGCGTGGCCGGCATTCAGCCGCGTCGCCACGCAAGTCGTCCTGAAGTTCGCGTTGTAGCTCGGCTCCGCTGCGCTCAAACGCGCCTCCGCGGCCATGTCCGGCGGCGTGGACAGAATCGCCCTCATATCCGCCGCCGTCTGTCCCGACTCCTGCGCCGCCAGGTTCGTGAAATACGTTCGCGTCACCTCGTTCAGCTCGAATGTAAACGTGTATCCGGCCAGCTTGTTCAGCGCCCC
Organism: Acidobacteriaceae bacterium; assembly: GCA_003165095.1. The sequence continues at coordinate 2,192 of PLSH01000324.1, read as the reverse complement.
CATCAGCTCGTAGATCGCGTTGTCCGGCCGCGGCAGCGAACTGTGCCCGCCCCGATCCGTCGCCGTAATTTGAAAATCCGAGTACACTTTCTCCGTCGCTTCTACCGCCGCCACTACCGCTCGCCCGTGATCCAGGTCCACGCCGCCCGCATCGGGATTGATCACATACGCGGCGTCCACCAGTTCGCGATGATTCTCGACCAGCCAGTGCGCTCCGTTGAATTTCCCGCCTTCTTCGTCTGCCGTAAGCGCCAGAATCAGGTCGCGCCTCGGCTTGTAACCCTCCCGGTGCAGGCGCAAAAACGTAGCCACCAGCGCGGCGTCCGAGTCCTTCATGTCCTGCGTGCCGCGTCCGTAGTAGTACCCGTCCTTCTCCACAAACTGGAACGGATCGGTGGACCAATCCGAGCGCAGCGCCTGCACCACGTCCATGTGGCACAAAAACAGCACCGGCTTTTCCGTGGGCGTTCCAGCCGCGCGGTATCGCACCACCAGGTTCATTTTTCGTGAATCTCCCCCCACCAGGTGCACGTCCTCTGCCGCAAATCCCGCGTCCAGAAACAGCTTCTGCATCGCCGCGGTCGCCGTGGTCACATTGCCCTGCGGAGTATCGGTGGTGTTGATCTCGATCAGCTCTTTGAAGATGGCCAGCGCCTGCGCGCGATCCGCCGCCGACGCCTGCGGCAATGAACTCTGGGCCATCGCGGCCGGAACGGGGCACACCGCTCCAAGCCATACAGCAAGGAGGGCCGAAGCAGGAAACAGAAAGAATCGAAGTCTACACATGCAGGAATTTTACGCCGCCGGTCTCCGAGAGATTCAAGTGCAAACAGATCCTTGGGTGACCACAGAAATCCATCCGCCCCTGGCCAACCGCGACGAAGATTCCCTAATGCGGCCGCCCCGGCAGCACAAAATGCTCCGCGCACCGCGGCTCATACGAGTCCCCCGGCATCTTGATCGGGCAGTCGTACGCCGCCGGCTGTCCCTCGATCAGCCGCTGCGAGTAAAGTGCCCGCGCTCCGCACGAGCAGTAGGCCATGCACTCGGTTATGCTGCCGCCAAAGGCATTCACCAGCCACGTCAGGTTGAGCATCTCTCCAAATGGAACGGCGCGAAAATCCAGGTCCAGCCCCGCCACCAGCACATCGTGCCCAGCCTCCAGCAGGTGCTTGGTAAACAGGAAAAGCTCGCCCACAAACTGCCCTTCGTCGATCGCGATGCACTCCACGCGCTTGCCGATTTCCTGCTCCCTGTCGGCGATCGCACCCAGAACCTCCCACGGGTTCGCGGAGTTGAACTCCAAAGCCTGCATCTTCCCGTGCCCGTTCGGATTCCGGCTCTCCACCACTCCCGGGCCGCCCTTGGTATCGTCGCTGGGCTTCAGAACCATCACGTATTGCTTCGCGTACTGCCGCCGCATCTCGGCGCGCCGCAGCAGCTCCGCCGTCTTGTTGCTCCTCATCGGCCCCATCAGCAACTCCAGCTTTCCCTGCACCCCGAACCCTCCCGCCAAATCGAACAGTATCCCCGCTTCCGGCCTTCCATCATACCGCGAAGGTGTCCTGGCGCGGCTGAGCTTGTTTGACGGCGCTCGATGAACATCCTGGCTGCACATTTTTTGATCTCCGGGGCTGGTTCTCTTGAAAATCTCGCACGCCCCGCCCCGCTCGCTTTCGGGGTGTTCTCTTGCAAATCCCTTGCTTTGTGCGAGTTATAACTCAAGTTCTGGTCTAAGTTGCGTGTCTTGAGGAACCTGGAAGCTAAAAGGCTGAGAAATAAGGGTGTTATTCAGAACGTTGCGGGGTGCAGATATGGGTATGGCGGCAGACGCCGCCGGGATGGATGCGATGATGTTGTTCATGGGTTCACAATTCGAGCGGGGTCGGTTTCCGCGCTCGTCCTCTAATTTTGATTGTGCGCCAACGGTGGAATTAATCTGCAAAAGTGGCGAAAGAAAATTGAGGGTGGGAATGCCTGTCCTTGCCGCAAGATACAGCGTCAAGGGTGGGGTCGTCCGGCGTAGTAAGTATTGCTCAGGTGACCTCTTCGGTGCGGAGATTGAAGGCGGGCGGTAAAGGTTCGAGGTCTCCCATGTCCCAGAGTCGGGACATAGGGCACCCAGCTTTGTTATTCGACGTTTAGCCTGGGGACCTGGGCCATCCGCCATGGCAGAGGAATTCTACGCCGTG
>PLSH01000171.1:32413-33000 GCA_003165095.1 Acidobacteriaceae bacterium | reverse complement strand
TTCATTCGTTAACTAACTGGTTAGTAAAATAACAGGCCGGGCCATGGCGCGGCAAGTGGAAAATGCGCTTTTGTTCAGGAACTCCCGCCGGCTCAGGCAGATTTTCAACATCCGTATCCCGATCCGGTCATGGCCGGATTGTACGCGCCGCCTGGGGTCATTGCCTGCCTCCCTTGCGATGGAAAAAACCGCAAGGGGGCCACGGTGGGGTGGATTTGCTTACCAGGGCAGCGGCTGGCCGAGGTGGAAAAATCCGCCGGTGGGGCCGTCGTCGGGGAGCGTGGCGAGGGCAGCGCTGGTTTTTGCGCCTTGCTCAAGTTCCATGGGGGCCTGGGAGCCGCCCATATCGGTTTTCACCCAGCCGGGATGTGCGGAGTTGACCTTGATGTTGGTGTCGCGCAGCTCCCAGGCCAGGTGGATGGTGAAAGCGTTGAGGGCGGTCTTGGAGGCATCGTACGCAAAGGACTTGGCGTCGTAGATAGGCGAGTCGGGCGTGGCATGGAGGGTGAGCGAGCCGAGGATGCTGGAGAGATTGACGATGCGGCCGGCGGAGCTCTTCCGAATGAGCGGCAGCAGGGCCTTGGTGA
>PLSH01000171.1:0-32364 GCA_003165095.1 Acidobacteriaceae bacterium | reverse complement strand
GCGTCAGCGCCGGCAGCGAGGAGTTTTTCGAGGGCCAATTCACCCTGTTTCAGGTCTCGGGAACCGATGACAACTTTGATGCCGGCGCGGCCGAGTTCGAGTGCGGTCTGGAATCCGATGCCGCGGTTGCCGCCGGTGATGAATGCGATTTTCTTCTGCATGACGGAAATATCTCCTGTTCTGGGTTGGATTCGCCAAGGGGACGGAAGGGTGCATAAAACAGGGAATAGGAAGTGGGGAATAGGGAATAGAGATCAGGGATCAGGGGCTTATTATTTAGAGCTTGGAGGGTTGGGAATGCGAGTGAGCTGGAGAATCTTGATGATGATGGGGTTGGGGGTTTGCGTGGGGTGCGCTTCAGTTTGGGCGGCGGAGACGCGGACACCTACTGAGGAAGGGATTGTCTATGGGACGGCGGATGGGCAGACGCTGACCATGGACTACTACGCGCCCAAGGGCGACGGCGTGCATCCGATCGCCATCATTATTCATGGGGGCGGGTACCACGGCGGGGACTCGAAGAGCGGGAGCGAGGCGTATGTGGCGGATTTTCTGGCTCCGGCGGGTTACGCGGTGTTCTCGATCAACTACCGGCTGGCGCCGAAGTATCCTTATCCGTGCATGGTGCTGGACACGGAGCGGGCGGTGCGATTCATCCGGCACAACGCGGCGAGATGGAATGGAGATCCGAAGAAGATTGCGCTGGTGGGCGGATCGGCGGGGGGATTCTTGAGCAACATGGTGGGGTTGCAGAATCTTGGCGGCGATCCCAAGGCCGCGGACCCAGTCGACCGGGAGAGCGCCGGCGCGCAGGCCGTGGTGAGCCTGTTTGCCCAGAGCAGCTTTGAGTTTGTGCCGCTGAATGCCGACGTGCATCGGCTGCTGGACCCCCTGATTGCGGAGAAGGGATATAAGGAGGCGATTCGCGAGGCGTCGCCGATTACTTATGTTCACAAGGGCGACCCGCCGTTTCTCGAGATTCTGGGCGACAAGGACGAGTACATTCCGTTTTCCGAGGCGACTAACCTCGAGGATGCGCTGCACAGAGCGGGCGTGCGCTGCGACATCATTCGGATTCCCGGCGGCAAGCATGGAACGGGTGGATGGAACACGATTCCCGGCGTGCCGGCCTGGGAGCGGGAGATGACGGAGTGGCTGAACGCGAGGCTGCACCACAAGGGGCCGATCGGGGAGGGAATCCGAGCGCGGGCGCCGACTCCGGGGACTTAGCGGATGGCTAATTCTTCCGCGGAAAAGGTGTATTCGGGCAGGACGCCGGTTTCGGCGGCCATGCGGAAGAAGCCGCGCATGCCTTCGATGCACTCCTCGTCGAGGACGTAGTGGATGTTGTCAGTGAGATAGGAGCGGATGGTGTTCTCAGGAATGGGAAACCGCTTTGACCACTGGGCGACGAGGGCGTCGATGTTCTCCAGGCCGTGATCGCGGGAGCGGATGAAGTCTTCCGCGATGCTCTCATCCAAAACGCTGCCGTGCGCAGCACCCCAGATGGCGGAGACGAAAACCAAGCCGGTGAGGGAGCGCCACTCGTGGGCCAGGTCGTGGTAGACGAGCTCTTCGCCGGTGCGCTCGAGGCGGTTATTGCGCTCTTCGAGGGCGAGCAAGGCGGGATCGCCGATGACGATTGCGGCGTCGGCGCGTTCGAGCATCGGGTCGAGGTCGGCTGCGAGGGGAATGAAGGGAACGGCGGGGTTTCCCCACTTGTGAAAGAGGATGCGGGCGTAGGCGACGGTGGTGCGGCTGGCGGTGTCCGCGGCTACGGAACGAAGGTCAGTGAGGGGCCGGTTGGCGCGGCGGACAAGGAGCAGGGAGCGGACGCGGCCCTTTGAAGCGATGGTGCAGCCGGGCAGGATGCGCAGGCCGGGGGTGGTAGCGAGAACAGCGATGGGAATGAGGCCGATGTCGGCTTCGCCGGATGCAAGGCGCGCGGCGCACTCTGAGGGCATCATGCGGTCGATTCGATAGCGCTGGGCGAGCACCGCATCGAGCGGGGGGTGCTCGAAATCCCACATGAGGGGCGCGGGGTTAAGGAAGTCGATAGCGGCCACGCGCAGGCGCGGATCTTGCTGGACGTTCACGCCTATTAGACTATCAAGCTTCGCGGAAAGACTCGCGGAAGTTCCGCTGCGGGCGTTCCCGGCTACTGCACCGTAAGGGAAATGGTTGCTGAGGCCGTGGTTGTGCCCGAGACGCCAGTGACGGTGAGGGTGTAGTTGCCGGCGGTGGTGCCGGAGATAGGCGGAGGGTCGTCGAGGTTGTTGAATGTGGCGCTGCAGGCGAGGACTCCGCCGGCCAGGGCGAAGAGCAGAATCGCCATGCCGGCGAGGCTGCGCCAGGCGCGGCGGCGCGACGGAAATCCGAAGAGCAGAATGCAGTCCAGGGCAGCTCCGCCGGACGCGTACCAGGGCAGGCGGGGGCGGCTGGAGCGCGCCTGAGCGTTGGTGGAGGCCGTGGTGGAGATGGTGAGAACGGCGGTTGCCGGGTTGTCGCCGGTCATGCTCACTGGGGTGGTCGAACCGAAGCTCAGGGACGGTAGATTCTGTGCGCCGGAGGGACTGGAGGCGATGGCGACGGTGAGAGCCACGCTGCCTGTGAGGCCTCCGCTCGGGGTGATGGTGATGGTGGAGGTGTTTCCGATGGTTGCGCCGGGGGAGACGCTGACGGGGGTCGCCGCGACGGTGAAATCGGAAGCAATGGCGGCGGCGACGGTTTCGTCCAGGGTATTTGAGGTGCTGGGGGAGAATTCCATTGTGCCCTGGTAGGAGGCGGAGAGGTTGAGGCTTCCCGGCGTGGTGGGAGCAGCGCCGGAATAGGTGGCTATGCCGGAGGAGTTGAGGGCTGCAGATTCAGTTGCGGAACCGATGGTGAAGACGACGTTGCCGGTGGGAGCGGTGACGCCGTTTGCGGGAGTCACGGTTGCGGTGAGGGTGTAAGACGAGCCGGATACGAGAGAGTTTCCATTGGGATTGATGGACAAGTTGGTGGTGGTGGCAATGGCTGACACGGTTTCATTCAGCGAGTTCGAGGTGCTGGGGGAGAATTCCGTTGTGCCCTGATAGGCGGCGGAGAGGTTGAGGCTTCCCGGCNNTGGTGAAGACGACGTTGCCGGTGGGGATGGCTGTGCCACCTGCCGGCGAAACGGTTGCGGTGAGAGTGTAGGCAGAACCGGCCGTGAGCTTGCCACTGCCGGGTGTGATGGAGAGGACCGTAGAGGTGGGCATTGTGGCTGCGGCCGCAACGCTGAGAGGAAGCGCCGTGGTGACAGTCCGTCCGCCGGAAGTGCCGGCAATGATCAGAGGATAGCTTCCGGTAGGGACGGTATAGTTGGCGGCCAGCGTGAGCATGCTGCTGCCGGTGGTGGGGTTGGGGGCGAAGGACGTGGTCATGCCTCCGGGCAGGGCGGTAGTGACGGCAAGACTGACGCTGCCGGTGAAACCGGGTTGGGGAGTGACAGTGACGTTGGCCGTGGTGGCAGCGCCCTGGGCTAGAGACAGGGAGCCGGGCGATGTGCCCAGGGTGAATCCGGGCGGTGGATTGACGGTGAGAAAAACTGAGGCCACGGCGGATTGCGATCCGGAGGCGCCGGCGATCCACAGGACGTAAAATCCGGCGGCAGCGGCGTTGGTTGCGATGATGGTAAGCTGGCTGGTTCCAGAGGCAGGGTTTGGGGTGAAGGACGCGGTTACGCCGCTGGGCAGGGCGGAGGCCACGGTGAGAGTGACGCTGCCGGTGAATCCGTTCTGGGGGTTCACTGTGATGGCGTCGGTGACGGATGCGCCCTGAATGACCGTGGGGGTGGATTGTGCGACGCCGAGAGTGAAAGCCGGCGCCGAAGTTGGGGTCACTGAAAGATCAAAGGTGCTGATGGTTCCTGAAGACGAGCCGCTGGCTTCGATACCCGCGAGATGGGTTCCCAGGGGCGCGGAGGCGCTTGCGGTGAGGGTGAGCACACTGGATTGGCCTAAAGAGATTGAGGCTGGATTGAAGGCCGCCGTGACGCCGGAGGGGAGTTGCGGCGCGGATAGTCTGAAAGCGCCCACCGAATCGGAAACGGAAACCGCGGTGACCAGGGCGGTTGCAGTTCCGCCTTGCGCAATGGTGGATGGATAGGGCGCGAGATTGAGATAGAAAACCGGCGGGCTTACAACCAGGGCCACGGTGGTAGTTGCGGACATTGCGCCGGAGGTTGCGGTGACGGTGACGATGACATGGGAATTTGTATCGGCGGCGCTGCTTGCGGTGAGGGTGAGGACGCTGGCGCTGTTGGTGGGGTTTGAGACCCACGCCGCGGTCACGCCGCCGGGCAGGGCTGAGGTGACGGCAAAGTTGACGCTGCCGGCGAATCCCGCATCGCCGGTGACGGAGATGGTGGTTGAGCCTGACACGGAAGGATATATTTCGAGATTCGAGGGCGACGGCAGGATTGAGAAGCCGGGCGCATTCAATTCCAGGGCAAAGCTTGTGCTTGCGGTTGCGGCGCCGGAAGCGCCAGTGACGTAGACCAGCCAGGAGCCGCGTGGGTCGGAGCTGTTCGCGGTGAGGGTGAGGGTGCTGTTTTGGGCAGCGGGGTTTTTGCTCCAGGACGCGGTGACACCGGGTGGCAGACCGGAGACGGACAGGCTCACGCTGCCCGTGAATCCGGCCTTGCCGCTGACCGCGATGGTGATGGCTCCGGAGTTGCCGGGGTCAATGGTGAGGGTGCCGGCTGATGCGGAGAGCTCGAAGGCGGCGGGTGCTGGAGGGGCCAGCGCGTCGATAAGGCTCTGTCCGGTTGGGCTTCCCCATCCTGTGACCAGGTCGTATCCGGGAACGGCGTTGTAGGACGGCCAGCCGCAGCAATCCTGCATCACGTTGTTGTTGCCGCTGACAATGTCGTGGAAAGCAGTTGCATAGCTGGAGCCCTGGCCGAGGTCGTAGAGGTCAGGGTTGATGAAGCCCACGGCAGAGTTGCCCGCACTCGCGGCCTGCTGATTGACCAGGGCCATGAAGGCTGCCCAGCGCGGAGCGGCAAAGCTGGTTCCCCCGTAGTTCTCTGCGCAGGCGCCCATCGCGCAGCTGTAATTAACGGTGTCGGCCTGCGCGGCCACGTCCGGCACGTTGCGCAGAGTGGTGGAAGCGCCATTGGATGAAGTGGCAATGCCTGCCTGCCAGTTGGGGATCGGAATGCCATCGGGACTGATGCCGCCGCCGCTTCGATCCCATGCGGTTTCTGAGGCCCACGGTCCTCCCGCGCTGCCGGTAACCAGGTCCGTTCCGCCCACCGCAGTCACGAATTGGTCTTCCGCAGGATAGAAGTTGTCGAACAAAGGATCGTATTCTCCATCGTCGCCGGACGCGGCAAAGACGGTCTGTCCCTGGGCGGCGAACTCCTCAAAGAAGATGTCGTCGGTCGAGGGGTCGTCGGGGCTCCAGGACCAGGAGATTGCGATTTGCCCGGCCATGTCTTCCGATGCGATCTCATTGAGGATGTCCGCATCGATGCTGCCGATGTACACGCGAACCTGGCTCAACTCCGGGGCCATGCCGATTGATTGCACGATGTCGAGGACTTCTTCGCTGTCGTCACCGGAAGCCGGCGCTCCGGTGACGCCGTCGAGCAGCACGTTATCGATGGAGACGGAACTGGACTGGCCAGCCTTGCTGAAGGCCAGCTTCACATCGCTGAGGTTGTAGCCATCGAACTCGACCAGACCGACCCTCTGGCCTGCGCCGGTGAGCGCGGAGCCGCCGTAGTAGGCGGCGCGCATGTCGCTGCCAAGAAATGAACCGCCGGGCCCCGAGCCGGGCCCCGCCAGGTCGGCCGGACCTTGCGTGGCGGCGGCGCGCTTGACCATGGCGTGCGGGATGGAGAAGTTGTTGAGGCCGGCAACATGCGCGACGGGCACAGACAAATCGAGCGAGGGCTCGCGGTCGGGAGAGAAAAAGAGCCGGTTTTCAGTGGGATGGCGGTAGAGTTTCAAGATCACGTTAAAGGCTGTCTCGATTTGCGCAACCGTGCCGCTGACAGGCACAACCGCGCGATTGGCCGGTGCGCCGGTGACGGTGAGGCCGTGGGCCTGGGCGAAGCGGACTACGGCCTGGTAGTCCTCATCTGAAGGAGCGAACTGGGCAGTAAACTGCGCGACGCTGAGAAACTGGCGGTAATCGGGGCTGGAGGGATCATAGATTCGGGTCAGGAGGCTGGTAAGCTCGGCCTGGTTGCGTAACGGGAGAACGATGGAGAGGTTGAGACGTTGGGCAGGGGACAGCAGGCCGGCCGGCGCGGCCTGGCCGCTCACCACAACGGGACGGACGTGCCCGTGCAGCGTTTGCCGCGCCTGCTGGGCCTGGCCTGGAAACGAGGCTAAAGCAAGAGAGGCGGCAAGCAGCGGGCGGAAGAGAATTCCAGCTTTCACAGAGGGGCCTCATCGAGCCGAAGCAGTGGGGTAAAACGCGCGAATCTGCATTCTGTATCGGGAAGTTGGAAGACGAGCAATCGCTCTCTCCGGCGTCGGGAGGGTGGCAGAGTCGAAGGTGGGAAAGCAGTTCCCAAAACGGATTCGTGCGCTTGACTTCTGGAGCAGGGGGGGATAATGTGGGCGCAAATCCCTTGAAGCCTGGCTTGGGTTTCCTGTGAAGAAAGCGGGAGTGTGCCAATTCTGGACAAGAATGACGGCGCGAAAGCCACTGAGGCGGAAAATGCCGCTTCAGCGCGGGCGCAGAAGCTGGACGAAAACCGGCTTGCGTGGCTGGCTTTGGCGCTGGCGCCGGGGCTTGGGCCGAAGCGGATTCTGGACGCGATGAAACAGTTGGATGCGCCGAGCCGGATTTTTGAGCTGGGGCTGACGGCACTGGAGGGATTGCGGTTTCCCGCGGAGGCGGCGCAATTCATTTTTGACGGCAAGGCGCGGGCGGCGGCCGAGGCGGAGTGGGCGCGAGTGATTGCGCAGAACGCGACCCTGGTATGTTTCGGGTGCGAAGCGTATCCGGAGCGGCTGCGGGAGATTTACGATCCGCCGCCGGTGTTGTGGGTGCGGGGAGATCCGCGGCTGCTGAGCCGGCCGGCGATTGCGGTGGTGGGGACGCGGCATCCTACGCCGTACGGGAGCGGCGTGGCAGAGAAGATTTCGCGCGACCTGGCGGCGCGGCGGCTGCTGATTGTGAGCGGGATGGCGCGGGGCATCGACTCCTGCGCGCACATGGGAGCGCTGGCAGCGCGCATGCCGACGGTTGCGGTGTGGGGCACGGGAATCGACGTGGTGTATCCCAAGGAAAACAGGAAGCTTGCCGAGGAGATTCTGTCCATGGGCGGAGCGATTGTGAGCGAGTTGCCGATGGGGACGTTTCCGGCGCCGCAGAATTTTCCNNGGCACGCGGGTGACGGCGCGCTGCGCGGCGGAGCAGAACCGGGATCTGTTTGCGGTGCCGGGAAACGTGACGAACAAGGGGTCGTGGACTCCTAACACGCTGATAAAGCAGGGCGCCAAGCTGGTGGCCACGTGGGAGGATGTGTGGGAGGATTTGCCCTCGCAGGTGCGGCTGGAACTGGAAGCCGAAGGCGGGTTTGCATCCAAACCGGAGGCTGCGGCATCCTTATTGCCTGATCCGGTGCTGAGGCCCGAGGAGGCGATGGTTCTGGAGGTCCTGCACAGCGACGAGAGCCTGCAGATCGATGAGATTCTGGAACTGCTGGAGACCCAACTTACGTCATCGGAGGTATTTACGGCGCTTTTTGAGCTGGAGATGGCAGGGCGGGTGCGGTGCTTGCCGGGGAAGAATTATGTGCGAACGATGTGAGAGAGACAGGGAAATAGGGAATAGGGAATGGGGATAAGGGAATATTGATGGGGCGGGTCCATATTTTTACGTCTAATCGGAGCAGGAGCGGAATCGGCTTCTGCAAATGAGTTCCAACAGGTGATTCAGCAGGGGTTTGCGGGGGTTTTATTCACCCGCGAAGCAGCGTCGCTATGCTCTTGGAAATGGGGCGGTCGAGAAAAAATCATCTCAGTTGAGTGGAAATGGGGCGGTGTTCCGTGGTAGGGTGCAACACTTGTGGCTGATTTTTTGGGAAAGACGGAAGATGACGGTCGGGCGCCGGGTCTGATTGGAGACCGGGCGGAGCGCGAATGAAACGAATTCAAGAGCCGGCAAGTCCAATCAGCCTGACAGGGTAGAGTGAGTAGGGACACAAGGATGGCAATGACAAAATCACTGGTGATTGTCGAATCGCCCGCCAAGGCGAAGACGATCGAGAAGTATCTGGGCAACGGGTTTGAGGTGCGGGCGTCGATTGGGCACATTATGGACCTGCCCAAGAACGATATTGGCGTGGAGTTGAAGAATCGGACCTTTGTGCCGGAGCTGATCGTGTCTCCGGGCAAGGAGAAGGTGGTGGAGCAGCTGAAGAAGCTGGCTGCGCATGCGGACGAAGTGTATCTTGCGCCCGATCCGGACCGCGAGGGCGAAGCAATTGCGTATCACCTGGCGCTGCAACTGGGCACCAATGCCAAAGAGCGGAAGAAGATCCGCCGCGTGACGTTCAACGAGATCACGAAGAAGGCGGTGCAGGAGGCGTTCAGCCACGCCCGGGACATCGACCAGAACCTGGTGGACGCGCAGCAGACGCGGCGGGTGCTGGACCGGCTGGTGGGGTACCAGATATCGCCGCTGTTGTGGGACAAGGTGCGGCGGGGATTGTCCGCGGGCCGGGTGCAAACGGTGGCGCTGCGGCTGATCGTGGAGCGGGAGCGGGAGATTGGCGCGTTCACGCCGGTGGAATATTGGACGCTGGACGCAATGCTGCACCCGGAGAAGCAGGCGGAGAGGACATTCAAGGCACGGTTCGTCGGCATCGATGGAGAGCCGGCCCGGGTCGCGAATGGAACCGACAAGGACGGAAAAGAGCAGCTCATTTCGAGCGCATTGCCGGATAAGAAGTCGATGGACGAGGTGCTGGGGGCGCTCAAGGGCGCCGACTGGCAAATTGTCTCGGTGCAGGCGCGCGAACAGCAAAGACGGCCTCTGCCGCCATTCATTACCAGCCAGCTGCAGCGGGACGCGGCCAACAAGCTGGGATTCAATGTGCGGCGGACGATGGGCGTGGCGCAGCGGCTCTACGAAGGCGTGGATCTTGGCGCCGAAGGCACGACCGGCCTGATCACGTACATGAGAACGGACTCGCCGCGTGTTGCGCCGGAAGCGGTGACCGGGGCGCGGGAATGGATTGCGAGGAGCCTGGGGGAGAAATACCTGCCGGCCGCGCAGAATGTGTACAAAGGCAAGAAGGATGCGCAGGACGCTCACGAGGCGATTCGGCCGTCGGATGCGGCGCGGACTCCGGAGTCCATTGCGCGCTACCTGAGCGACGAGCAACTGAAACTGTACACGCTGATCTGGAAGCGTTTTGTAGCGTCGCAGATGGTTCCGGCGATCTACGACGTGACCACGGCGAATATTGCCGCGAAGTCGAAGCAGACCGGGAAGACATACGATTTCAGAGCCAGCGGCTCGGTGCAGCGCTTCGACGGCTTCCTGAAAGTGTACGAGGTTGTGGAAGAGAAGAAGGACGAAGAGGACGAATCCTCAAACAAGCTGCCCATCCTGGACGGAGTGAAGGCGCTGGAGCTGGAAAAGCTGCTGCACGAGCAGCACGCGACGCAGCCTCCGCCGCGGTACAACGAAGCTTCGCTGGTGAAGGAGTTGGAGGAGCGGGGAATCGGGCGGCCGTCGACGTATGCGTCGATCATCTCGACCATTCAGGACCGCGAATACGTGGTGAAGCACGGAGGATCGAGGGGACGGTTCTACCCGACCGAAATCGGGGTGGTGGTGTGCGACCTGCTGGTGGAGAGTTTCCCGTACATCTTCGACACCAAGTACACGGCGCGGCTTGAGGAGGAGCTGGACGACATCGAGGACGGCAAGGAAAAGTGGACCGACCTGATGAACGGCTTTTACGACCACTTTGAGGACGAACTGAAAGACGCCGGCAAGAAAATGCGCAACATCAAGCGCATGGAAGAAGTGACCAACGAGAAGTGCGAACTGTGCGGGTCGCCCCTGGTGCTGAAGTGGGGCAAGTTCGGGACTTTCTTTGCGTGTTCGGCGTACGACAAGAAGAATCCGGCGAGCTGTACGTTTACCAGGGAAAACTTCGCCGCCAAGCCGGACCTGAACACGCCGGAGGCGCAGGAGGCGGGCGAGACCGAGGAGTACTGCGAGAACTGCGGGCGGGTGATGGTGCTGAGGCGCGGTCTGTTCGGGCCGTTCATGTCCTGCCCGGGGTATAACGACGATCCGCCCTGCAAGACCTTCAGGAAGCTGAGCCAGAAGCAGCAGCAGAAGCCGCCGGAGCCGACGGGCGAGGACTGCCCGGTTTGCGGCAAGCCGCTGGTGCTGCGGCAGGGCGCGTACGGGGAGTTTGTGTCGTGTTCCGGGTACCCGAAGTGCAAGTACATCAAGCAGAACCTGATTGAAGGGATGAAATGCCCGAAGTGCGGCACCGGCGACCTGGCAGAGCGCAAGGCGCGGCGCGGGAACGTGTTCTGGGGCTGCACGAACTATCCCAAGTGCGACTTTACGTCGAATTCGAAGCCGGTGGTCGAGCCGTGCCCGGAGTGCGGAAGCCCGTATTTGGTGGAGAAGGTTCTTCGCACGGGAATTTATCTGGAATGCCCCAACAAGAAGAAGGCGGCCGACGAGGAAGCGGCGCCGAAAAAGCGCGCCAAGAAGGTTGCGGCAGGCGCTGAGAAGACCGCGGTAGTTTGCAGCTACTCGAAGCGGATCGGGGATGCGCCGCCTCCGCCGACGGCGGAGACGCATGGGCCGGTGGTGGAGAAGAAGGGCGAAAAGAAGGAACTGCAGCCGGCGTAAATGAGCATGAAAGACATGGTTCTTCTCGCCGGATCTTGATTGCCGAACGGGAGTTCGGGTCGCCGCTTGTGATTCATGATCAAGATCGTTGGTCGACAATCGAGGAACTGACCCCATGGAAATGACATCGCGGCAGAAGCTGGATGCGATCGACCAGGCTTTGGCCGAAGTCTCGCGGCGGCTTGCTTCGGGGGAATTGGATCAGTCGGGCCGTTTCTATACGGACGAGGAACTGGCGGCCGGTGCGGCTACGGGCGGCAAGCGAGTTCCCGCAAAGGCGAGAAGGGCAAGCGCGGCGTAAGCAGCCGCAAACCGCTCAGCAGGTTCCAGGCTGAGTCCAGTAGTATTGGGCTGCGGGGAAAACACGATGGAACGGATGCTGGCGACTCCGGCGGATGCCGAGATCATTCTGAAACTTTATGGATTGCGCACCGAAGCGGTGATGCGGCAGGCGCGCGCGTGGGTGACGGGCGAGTTCTGGCCGACGACGGCACAGGAGTATTTCGCGGTGTCGGAGAATCCCGACGACCCGCATAACGCGTGGCTCCGGCAGGTGCTCACCTATTGGGAGATGGCGGCGGCCATGGTGTTGCACGGTGCGGTTTCAGCTGAACTGTTTGTGGATTCCAACGGGGAGGGATTCTCCCTGCTGGCCAAGTTTACGCCGATTCTGGAAGCGGTCCGGGCGGAGAATCCCGGGTTTATGATCAAGACCCAGGAACTGGTGAGCCGGTTTACGGCCGCCGCGCAGCGGTACGAGTCGGTTCAGAAGCGGGTGGAGGCGACGCGCAGCTTCCGAGCGAAGAAATAAAAGAGGGCGAACACCGGCATTCGCCATGCGCTGAAGCCGTTCACGGTCATTTATTTGCGCACTTGTGTTTTGGCGAGCATGATAGTATCTGTTCGAGGTTGTCAATTCCCCTGGAGGTTCCCATGAAGCGTGCAATTTCAGTAATGGTGGCAGCTTTTGCCCTGATGGTGGTTTCGGCCCAGGCTGCGGATTCGGCGCAGATCACAGGATGGATTTCCGATTCGATGTGCGGCGCGAAACACACGGGGACCGGCGCGGCCTGCGTGAAGAAGTGCATCAACGGCGGGATGAAGCCGGTGTTTGTGGACGAGGCCAAGAAGCAGGTCTGGTCGATCGATAACCCGGATGCTGTGAAAGCCTATTACGGCGACAAGGTGACGGTGACCGCGACTGCCGATGCGGCGCAGAAGAGCGTCCATATCGATTCGATCGGCGCAGCGAAGTAGGTTTTTCCGGGGAGATGTTTCCCGGCGCAACTCGGCTCGCTACGCAGCGCAATCTCTGGTAGTGTCGTTTCGGACATGCCGGCGGGGCCGCGCTTGCGGCTGGCCAGGTGGCTGAGTCCCTATTTGACCGGAATGATCCATGGCGCGAGCAATGTGGAACGGCAAAGTTGTTGCCGAAAGCGATCAGATCGAAGAGGTGGAAGGGAACGTGTACTTTCCCGAGACCAGCCTCAAGCGAGAATACTTTCGACCCAGCAGCACCACTTCAACCTGCCCCTGGAAGGGCCAGGCGCGGTACATGAGCCTGGCGATCGGCGAGCAGGACAATCAGGACGCGGCCTGGTATTACCCCGATCCAAAACCAGCGGCCCGGAAGATTAAAGGGCACGTCGCCTTCTGGCGGGGCGTGGAAGTGGAGAAATGAAAAAGCAGGGAATAGGGAATAGAAAGCTGCCCCGGCTCCGTTCTATCTTAAAGATCAAGTCTCTATTCCGGCACCGCCAAAAACATCCTTCCTGAAGCGCGGAGATAGAATGCGGCTGCGCACAACACTGTTTTTATTGCTGATTTCGATGGCGCCGGCTGGATGCGCGCACCGGCCCGCGTCTCAGCCGCCCGCGGCTGTCGCGCCCACTCTTGAGGGCGACGCGGCGCATCCGGGGCATACCCAGGGCTGGGTGGACACGAAGCTCTATTTTGGATTGGGGCCGGCGGATCACCTGGACCAGGGGATCAGCGAGGCGTCGTGGCGGGAGTTCCTCGACAAGGAAGTGACGCCGCGGTTTCCGTCGGGGCTGAGCGCGCTTGAAGCGTATGGGCAGTGGCAGGGCAAGAATGAACGCGAGCCGGAGCGTCTGCGGTCGAAGATGCTGGTGATCTACTACCTCGACAACGGCGAGAATCGCGGCAAAATTGCGGCGATCCGGGCGGCCTGGAAGGCGAAGACCGGGGACCAGTCGGTGCTGATGGTGACCGAGCCCGCGGATGTGTCGTTCTGAAGGCAGCTGGAAGCTGTTATTCAGTAGGCCTGCAGTTGGTCGAGGGGCAGGCGGACTCGGAAGCAGGTTGACCCCGGCTCCGACTTCACGCTCAAATGGCCACGATGCTTGCGGACGATGCGCATGGCGTTGTCCAGGCCCAGGCCGAGGCCCTGACCGGGCGCCTTGGTGGTGAAAAACGGCTCGAAGATGCGTTCCTGCAGTTCGGGAGGGATGCCGGGGCCGGTATCCCAGATCTCCACCAGCAGCATATCCACTTCAAGGCGGCAAGCGATGCGCAGATGGCCCCGGTTGCTCCACCCCACGGACGAAGACCTGTCCGTGGGGACCCCGGGGCCGAGGGCGTCGAGAGCGTTTTCGATCAGGGCGGTCCACACCTGGTTGAGCTCGCCGCTGTAGGCGCTGATGCGGGGCAGATTTTCCTGGTAGTCGCGCTCGATCTGGACCTGGTCCATGCGCGAGCTGAGCATAAGAAGCGTGGCGTCGAGGCCGGCCGGGACATCGACTTCGAGAATCGGGGCGCGGTCCATGTTGGAATAAGCCTTGACGGCGTCGATGAGGTCGAAGATGCGGGCGGTGGAATTGACCAGGGTCTCAGCGGCGCGTGTGGAGCGCAGGTAACGGGCGAAGAACTGGAGCGAGACAGAGGCCTCTTCGGGGCCGAGGATGGTGAGGTACTCGTCGAGGTCGGCGGCGGTGACTCCCTGCTCGGCCAACTGCGGCGCCATCTCCCACACATCCTGGCAGCCGATGGCGCTGAGCGCGGCGCGGAGGGATTCTTCGCGGGCGATGTAGTCCAGTGCATGCGGTCCGGAGCCGGCGGCTGCGAGCGGGATGGCGCGGGTGAGGATTTTCTCTTCCCAGGCTTCTATGGCGCTTATCTGCTCCGGGCTGAGGCAGAGGTTGACCAGCTTGAAGCGGTTGCTGCGGTTGGCCTGCAAGGCCTCGATCACGCTGGAGGCGGCACGCTGGGCGGCGGAGGCGGGATTGTTGAGCTCGTGGGCCAGGTTGCCGGCCAGCTTGCCCAGTGCGGTGAGTTTTTCAGCCTGCTGCTCGATGCGGGTGACCTCGCGTACGCGGTCGAGAAGCGAGGAGACGACGCGCTGGGCCATGGACGGGATGGCCTGGAGCATCTCATCGAACAGCGAGCGGTGAATGAGAAGACCCCAGACCGAGGAGATGGCGAATCCCTGCCCGCCGTAGCTTTTCATGCGCGAAAAGGGGAGCAAGCCGGTCATTTGCCCGGTGCGGCCGATGAACAGCGCCATGGGACCGCCGTGCTGGCGGCGGACGTGAATTTCGCCTTTGAGGATGAGAAACATGTGCTCAGCGGGCCCGCCTTCTTCAAAGAGGATGTCGCCGGCGTTGGCGATGACCTCGGAGCCATGGCGGGCCATCCAGAGGCGGTCTTCAAGGGGCAGGCCGTGGAGCGGGGCGATGTGATCGATGGCGGCGGCAATGTCTTCAGCCGGCGAGGGAGCGACGGGGGTGGTGACGGCGGGTGAGAGCATCCGGTGACCTCCGGGAGCGCAGGTTCAGGATAGACGATTTCAGGACGGCCCTGACGCGGTGTTTATTTTCCGATCCTGTACACTTGCGCAGAGGAAGACGGAGCACGGCGAATATGCACGAAGCGGGAAAACGGCGGTGGGTGGCGAAGGCTGTGGCCTTCGCGTTTTTGTTTTCAATTGTAAGCACGGGCGCGGCATGGGGCCAGGCCAGCCGCAGGTATGAGCTGCGCGGAGACGCGCTGACGGCGAGATTTGAAGTGGTGAACGGCCGGCTGCTGGTCACGGGAATCGAGGACCGGCGGAGCGGAGCCAAGCTGAAGCCGGGCGAGGCGTTCAGCCTGAAGTTGCGCGATGGGCGGGTGATTGCTGCTTCGCGGATGCGGTTGCAGGCCGGGCCGGTGGAAGCGAAGATCGCCCCCAGGCCGGGGGCGTCGCGCGCGGCGGAGCGGATTGCGGGGCGCGAGTTCTGCGCGGACTTGAGCGTGGATGCGCTGATGGCGCACTGGTGCGCGATCCTGCGCGAGGGGACAAATTATCTGCGCCAGGAGGTGACGCTGAAGGCTGAAAGCCAGCCGGTGGACCTGGCCGAGGTGCGCATGTTCGACTTTGACGCGCCCGGCGCCCAGGTGGTGGGGAAGGTTTCAGGCTCGCCGATTACGGCTGGCGATTTTTTCTTTGGATTCGAGTTTCCGCTGTCGGTGAGCGTGGTTGAGAAGGGACGGGCAAAGGCGAACCTTTCGCGCACGCTGCCGCTGGAGGCGGGAAATTCGATCGCCTATTCGTCGGTGATCGGGGTGGCGGCGCAGGGACAGATGCGAAGAGATTTTCTTCGTTATCTTGAACTGGAGCGGGCCCACCCTTACCGGACATTTCTGCATTACAACACCTGGTATGACCTGGGCTACGGAGAGCGGTTCAACGAGGCGCAGGCGCTGGACCGGGTGCACGCGTTCGGCGAAGAGCTGGTGCGCAAGCGCGGCGTGACCATGGACTCGTTTTTATTCGACGACGGATGGGACGACACGCACACGCTGTGGGGCTTCAATCCGGGACTTCCGAACGGGTTCGCGAAGATTCACGAGGCGGCGGCGGGATATGGATTCGGAATTGGCGTGTGGATGTCGCCGTGGGGCGGTTATGAGGAGGCGAAGAAGGAACGGATTGAGGCGGGCGAGAAGGCGGGATACGAGACGGTGAAGGGCGGATTTGCGCTGTCGGCGCCGCGTTATTACGGCCTGTTTGAGAGAACATGCCTGGAGATGGTGACGAAATACGGCGTAAACCAGTTCAAATTCGACGGGACGGGGAACGCGAGCCAGGTTTTTCCGGGAAGCATTTTCGACAGCGATTTTTCCGCGGCGATTCACCTGATCGGGCGGCTGCGCGAGCAGGAGCCGAACCTGTTCATCAACCTGACTACGGGCACGCTGCCTTCGCCGTTCTGGCTGCGGTATGCGGACTCGATCTGGCGCGGCGGCGGCGATCATGATTTCGATGGGGTGGGAAGCTGGCGGCAGAAGTGGATTACTTATCGCGACGAGCAGACCTATCGGAATATTGTCGAAGGCGGCCCGCTGTTTCCTCTGAATTCGCTGATGCTGCACGGGCTCATCTTCGCCAAACAGGCGAAACACCTGGACACCGATCCGGATGGCGATTTTATTGACGAGGTGCACGACTACTTCGGCACTGGAACCGATTTGCAGGAGATGTACATAACGCCATCGCTGCTTTCCAAGGAGGATTGGGATGCGCTGGCGGAGGCGGCGCGGTGGTCGCGCGAGAATGCGGCGGTGCTGAAAGACACGCACTGGATCGGGGGAGATCCGGGAAAGCTGGAAGTGTATGGATACGCCGCGTGGACGCCGCAGAAAGGGATTGTGGTGCTGCGGAACCCGTCGCATCGCGAGCAGGACTTTTTGCTGGACGTGGGGAAGGCATTTGAGCTGCCGGAGGGCGCGGCGCGAGTTTATCGAGCGCATAGTCCATGGGCCGCGGATAAGTGGCGGGCTCCGATCCAACTGCGGGCAGGCGTGGCGGCGAGGATTGTGTTGAAGCCGTTTGAGGTGAGGACGCTCGATGCAGAGGCGGTCAAGTAATTTCGCCGTCATATATTCTGGGTGCAGGTGATTAGACGCGGCGATGGTTGGGCTGCCGGATTGTTGAAGCAGCCAACGGCTTTGGGATGGGGTATTGGAATCCCGGATCTCGAAGTCGAGATCTTAGAATTGATGAGGGAGATGGCCTGATGCACATTGTATTTGCGGCGTCAGAGTGCGTGCCGTTTGCCAAGACCGGCGGACTGGCCGACGTGGTGGGAGCGCTGCCGCCCGAACTGGTGAAGCTGGGGCACGAGGTCTCAGTGTACCTGCCGTTGTATGCGCGGGTGAGGCCGCTGATCGAAAGCGAACGCAGGGACGCAGTGCGGTCGATCACGATTCCTTTCGAGCATTACAACCGGTTTGTGGGGATTGTGGACGGAGGCAAGCGGGACGGGGTTACTTATTACTTTGTGGATTGCCCGGAATTGTTTGACCGGCCCGAACTATACGGAACCAGGGCGGGCGATTACCCGGACAATGCGGAGCGATTCGGCTTGTTCTGCCGGGCGGTGCTGGAGGCAGCGAAGCTGCTGGGCGTGCCGGATGTATTCCATGTGCACGACTGGCAGGCGGCGCTGATTCCGGTGTATCTGCGCACCCTGTACGCAGACGACCCGGTGCTCAAGAGCGCGGGCGCGGTGCTGACGATCCATAACGCGGCCTACCAGGGAGCATTTCCGCCCGTCACCACCGAGCAACTGCTTTTTCCATGGGACGTGTTCGCAATGGACAAGGTGGAACAGTTCAACCACTTCAATTTCCTGAAGGGCGGGATTGTTTACTCCGACATTTTGACCACGGTGAGCCGGAAATACGCCGAGGAGATTCAGACCGCGGAGTTTGGCGAGCAACTGGAGGGCGTGCTGAAGGCGCGGGCTGCCGATTTGCGCGGGATTTTGAACGGAGTGGATTATGCGCAGTGGGATCCGGCGACAGACGGGAACCTGGCCGCGCATTACACGCCGGAGGATCTCAGAGGGAAGCGGGCGTGCCGCGCGGATCTTCTACGTGTTTTCGGACTGGAGACAGTGCCGGAGACGACGCCGGTAATAGGAATTGTTTCTCGGTTTGCGACGCAGAAGGGATTTGACATGGTGGCGGAGATTGCCGAGGAACTGGCGATGCGCGAGATAGCTGTGGTGGCGCTGGGTTCGGGCGAGCCGGTCTATGAGGATTTTTTCCGGGGCTGGGCGTTCCGGCATCCGGGAAGCGTGGCGGTAAAGGTGCGCTACGACGAAGCGCTGGCGCACAAGATCGAGGCGGGCGCGGACATCTTTCTGATGCCGTCGCTCTATGAACCTTGCGGGCTGAACCAGATTTATTCGCTCAAGTACGGGACGGTGCCGGTGGTGCGCGCGACCGGAGGCCTGGACGACACGATCGAAGAGTGGGATGCGGAGAAGGGAACCGGAACGGGGTTCAAGTTTGCCGGGTACGAGCCCCTGGATTTGCTGGCGGCCGTGGACCGGGCGCTCGAGGCTTTTCAGAACCGGAAGGGGTGGAAGCGCCTGATGCGGAATGGGATGAAATTGGACTACGGATGGGACGGGCCGGCGCGGGAGTATTCGGAGGCGTATGAGGAAGCGGCGCGGCGAAGAGGATAATTTCGAAATATAAAGTTTCAAAATATTGTAAAGTTTCGAAAGTTATTGTATAAGTAGGTGGGTGGGTAAGAATTCCATCCGAGGAGCACTGATATGGCTACGATATCGCCGGTTTCTCCTGGGGTCACCTGCGCCGTCGAGGTCTTTATCGCCACAGCGCTTCTGCATCGGGAGAATCCTGAACGCTCGGATTTCACAATTCAGGAGATAGTGAACCGAGCAGCTCGCGAGAACCTGGCCGGCGAACTTCGTTCTGGAGTGAGTGTCCATGCATCGCAGCACTGCTGCGGAAATCGAGCGCCGAATCCTGCCAATCACAGAATGCTCTTCGCCACGGGCCGCAGCACGCGACGACTGCTCCTGCCTGGCGACGAGGTGAATCCGCAGCGGACAGGGAAGATATTCCCTGAAGCCGGCGAGGTCCCGGAAAGATATCTGCCGTTGCTGGAGTGGGCGAAGCAGCGATATGAGGCGGGGAAGGTCGAGGGTGCGTCCAGGCGGCCGGCGGGCGATGCAGGTCATGCGGGGGCTTTGGGCCAGCAGCCGGAGACGGCCACGCGCTGGCTCGAGTCCCTCTTTGAGCTGGAAGGACTTGGAAAAGAACATTTGAAAGATGAGGATCCCGACGAGTTTGTGCGCAAGTTGCGCGAGGGTTGGGAATGAGCCGCATCTTTCTGGATACAAACTTCTTCATTTACCTGATTGAAGGCTCAAGCCCCAATGCCGCTCGCGCGAGCTACCTGCTGCGTGCATTCTCCGCCCGCAAGGATGAGATTTTGACCTCGGCGATGAGCCTGGGAGAAGTGCTTGTGGCGCCCTTGCGAAACGGAGATTATGCTCTTGCGCAGAAGTATCGCGGGATTTTTCGGGGTCAGGGAATCACTGTGTTGCCATTCCAGGAGCAAACCGCTGAGGCATTCGCGCGCATTCGCATTCGAGCGGCGATCAAGCCGCCGGATGCGATTCAATTGGCGACGGCAGGTACCGCGGGTTGCGACTTGTTTCTGACCAACGATGAACGGCTATTCGGAATCGCGGTGCCGGGGATTCAATTCATCACGTCGTTTGATAAGGCACCCGTATGACGGGCACCGGACGGAGACGCGCCAGGGCCTGGATATTTTTATGAAAAAATATGAGTGATGATACGGCTGCGGGCGGTACATTAGATTGATATCAATTTAACAAGAAGCAAACAGGAATTGATTTTCTCGCGAATCTTACTTGAAGGGTAAAAGGAATGGATGGTTTTGCCCCTTTTGCATGGTCCCGAGGGCGATTTGCCTGGAGGTTTCTTCTGATCTGCTGCCTGTCGGCGATGGCTGCCGGGCGGCTTCCGGCTCAATCCACGTTCGGCTCCATCCTGGGCATTGTGCGCGATGGCACGGGAGCCATTGTGCAGGGAGCGAAGGTAACGCTGATCAACGCCGGCACCACGGCCAGCCAGACCGCGGTGACGGACGGCAGCGGGAATTACGCATTCAGGAACATCGATGTGGGCTCCTACAAGCTCACCTTCTGGGCGCCGGGCTTCGAGACCGAGTCGCTGCCTGCAATTTCGCTGACCGCGCGGGAGACGAGGCGCATCGACGCGACGCTCAAGCCGGGCGCCGAAGAACAGACTGTGGTGGTTCTCGAAGACGAAGCGCCGGTGATCACCACCGACGTCTCCAGTCTTGCCGAGACCAAGATGGGCGACGAACTGGTGGAGCTTCCAGTGGCCATCTACTCACGCTCCACCGGCTCGACGAGTCCCATCTCAACGCTGACCACCGAGGCCGGCGTGCAGACCGACGACAGCGGAGACCTGTCGGTGATGGGCTCACCACCGGCGCTGCTCAGCGTCACCATCGACGGCATCTCGTCAGTGGGTGTGGAGTACTCGGGGCCGGTGAACGAGATGTTCCCCTCCTTCAATTCCATCGAGGAGATTCGCGTTTCGGAGTCGAACAACAATGCCGAATTTTCCGGCGTGGCGGACATTACCACCGTCTCCAAGGCGGGAACCATCCACTTCCACGGCGGGTTGTTTGAAAACAACGAAAATACAGTGTTCAACTCGAACGATATCTTCGCGCTGACCAAGCCCCGGATCATCATGAACGACTTTGGCGGAACGCTGGGCGGCCCGCTGATGATTCCTCATCTGGTGACGACGCCGGACCGCACATTTTTCTTCATCAGTTATGAGGGCCTGCGCCTGCCGCGGCAAACGCCCACCCTGCTGACCGTGCCGTCAGACGACATGCGCAGCGGCAACGTGACGGATTATCTTTACGCTCAATATTGTGAAGGTCAGGCGCCAACCTCGCCGGGGACTCCAACTCCTAACTGTCCCTCAGGCAATTATCCGATCCAGAA
The DNA here is from genome assembly GCA_003165095.1 of Acidobacteriaceae bacterium. The sequence continues at coordinate 11,659 of PLSH01000171.1, read as the reverse complement.
TCCGGATGGTTCGAACATCGATCCGGCCAATGTGCCAATTACCCCGATCGCGGCCAACGTGCTGACGAACCTGTTTCCGGCGCCGAACTACGGCACGCCGGGCGCGTTCGCGAATAATTACCAGATCAACATCCCTTCGCCGATCTCGGCCAACCAGGGCGATGTGCGCCTTGACCGGGTGCTGACCGGGCGTCAAACCGTGTTTGCGCGGTTTTCCTACAAGAACCGCCAGGTGCAGACCGCGCCTTCCGCGGCTTGTACCTTCACCTACTGCGCGGAGGCGGGGAGCCCGCTGCAAGGGACGTACAACACGCCCGAGATCGACGAGGGGCTGACCTTTGCGCACAACTACGTTTTCAGCGCGCGGCTGCTGAACGAGTTTCGCGGCGGCTACAACGCGCAGCACACCTCGGAGACGCAAAGCTACTCGACCACATCGATACTTGCGCAGACCGGATTCACGGTCCCGCAGCCGGACACGGAGTGGTCAGAGGCGCCGCAGGTGCTGATCAACGGCTTCATGTCCACCGGCGCCGGCAATCCCGGCGTGCAGCGCGGCCAGGTAATACAGATTCTGGATAATCTGACCTGGACTCCCGGCAAACATACATTCAAATTCGGCGCGGATTTCAGGCGGCTCACCGATCATGACGAGAATGTTTACGGCAACTATCGCTCAGGCTGGTACGTGTTCGACGACTCATCGACCCTGGTGCAGACCATCGGCGACCCGTATACGGCGTTTTTGCTTGGCGATCCGGATTACACAGAAGTGAGCTCGACGAACAACCCGACCATGAACGGCCTGGGCTACGCGTATGCCTTTTTTGGACAGGACGACTGGAAGATTTCGCCGAATCTCACTTTGAACCTGGGCCTGCGCTACGAGGTGCATCCGCCCATCCACGACACGCATTACAACACCGCAACGTTCCAGCCGGATTACTCGGCCAGTTCCGGCGGACTTCCGGTTCATGGCGCGGTGGTGATCCCCAATGCGGGGGCGGAATCGTACGAGTCGTCTGATTTTGCGTCCGCCATCGCGCCCACGCCGATCGAGACGGCGGCGCAGGCCGGCATTCCCGAAGGGCTTCGGTATACCACGCGGACGGACTACGGGCCGCGGCTGGGCTTTGCGTGGCGGCCTTACGGCAGCGACAAGACCGTGGTGCGCGGCGGCTGGGGACGATTCATTGAGACTCCGCTCGGATTTTCGCTGGTCTCAGGCTGGGCCGTGGATGCCAGCTATGTGGCCACGTACAGCCAGGGTTATGATCCGGCCAGCGTGACGCCGGCGCCGCTGCTGACGCTGGCCGATCCTTTCAACACGGCTGCCGGCAGCTCGACGGGTACGGCGGGCTTCTACTATGCGTATCCGATTCACTATATCGATCCGACGGTGCAGCAGTGGAACCTGACCGTGGAGCAGGATTTGAGCCGCAGCATCGGCATGAGGCTCTCCTACGCGGCCAGCCACGGCCAGAATCTGGAAGCGATGGCTGACCTGAACCAGGTACCTGCCAATCCTTACGGCTACTCGAATAACAGCCCGGCCGCTGCGGCCAGCGATGCCTGTCTCAGCGACGGCGGCATGCTGGTCTCCGATCACCGGCCTTTTCCTTGCTGGAGCGTGATCCAGAGCGTGGAAAACGCCGACGTGAGCAACTACTCGAGCGGGACGGTGGAGGTTTCGCGGCACAGCAGCAAGTCGTTTACCTTCGATTCCAGTTACACCTTCACGCGCGACCTGTCGGATGCGGGCGGCGCTACACCGAATGCCTACGCGGTGGCCGGCGGCAGCTTTTTGACGGACCGTTTTCATCCCCGCCTCGATTATGGCAACGTGATTTACGATCGCCGCCACCGTTTTCTGACCACTTATCTCTACAGCCTGCCATTTGGGCACGGGCAACGGTGGCTCTCGAGCGGCTCCGCGGCCGGGATGCTGGCGGGCGGCTGGCAATTGGCCGGAGTCACGGTGTTGCAGTCCGGCCCGTTTCTCACGCCTTATCAGCAGACGGTCGATCCGGCCAACACCAACATCCTGATTACAGTGGGTCAGGCGCGGACCGACCAGGCGCCGGATGTTTCTCCGTACGCGCAGCAACGCACCACCGCGCAGTGGCTGAATCCAGATGCATTTCCGTATCAGAATCTCGCCGTCAACTACGGCACGCCGAACCAGATCGGCATTGGCCGCTTCGGCAACGCGCCGGTGGGCGGGGTGGTGGGTCCGGGCACTGCCAACTTCTCGCTTTCGCTGATGAAAGCCGTGGCCTTGCGCGAGCAGGCCAGCATGCAGTTCAGCGTGGAAGCGGCGAACGTCTTCAACCATCGCAACTATGAACCGCCCAACATGCAGGTGGACTCAGCGGGGTTCGGTTCGATCACCGGGCTGCAGACCGCGGAGGGCGCGGGTCCGCGCAGCCTGGAGTTGACGGGGCGGCTGAACTTCTGAAAAATCTGTCGCCGGTGCGCAGGCACGCCGATTGGTCTGTGGAGGCGCATGGCTGATACATGCCGCGCAGGGTCGGTAGGGTCGGCAGCCTCGGCAGGCGGGCCGCCCAACGCTCAAAAGCCTGGCGAGGTAATGCGGCGGCTTGGGCTCACGCCAACTCCGTNNCAGCGCCTGCGCGCAGCAACTATCGCCGAAACTTCAGAACGCCGTCGGGCACTGGCAGGTGTACGAGAACGATGGCAGCCCCAAAGGCAAGGTAGATACCTACCTCGACAACGGTAAGCTGTTTGGCAAGGTGACGGAGGTTGCGCCGGGGCGCACGCCGAAGGACTTGTGCGACAAGTGTTCAGGCGAGTACAAGAGCCAGCTGATTCTGGGCATGGTGATGATGCGCAACTTCAGTCCCCAGGGAGACGACTGGGTGGGCGGAACGGTGGTGGACCCGGAGAACGGCAAGATTTACCAGGGCAAGATCTGGTCGGTGGGGAAAGACGGGCTGAAGATGCGCGGATATGTTCTCGGCATTTCGCTGCTGGGGCGCACCGAAAGCTGGGTCAGGATCCAGTGATCGTCCAGTCGGTCCGGCCACGATTTCATTCGGGTAACCTGTGAAAGTTTGCGAAACACAATTTGAGTGGAGGTTTGCGATGCAATTCCGGTTGATGGCAGCTTGTTGTGTGTTGGGAATGGGTTCTCTGGTTGCGGCGGCGCAGATGGGAGCGGGCGGAGCGGCGGCGCCGGCTGTGGGTAGCATCGCTACGCCGGCTGCGGCATTCGACTCGCAATTGAAAGTGATTGAGCGGGAGATGATGGGCGTGGTGAAGGCGATGCCGGCGGAGAAGTTTGGATTTGCGCCCAGCGCGGCGATTTTTGTGCCGGGACAGACGACGGATTTTGCAACCGTGAGGACGTTTGCGCAGCAGGCGACTCACGTGGCCGAGGCCAACTACTTTTTCTACGGCATTGTGAGCGGACTGAAGCCGGATGTGGATGTAGACGGGCTGGAAAAGCTGACCAAAAAGGATGACGTTGTGGCCGCGCTGGCCGGCTCGTTCGCGTTTGCCCACAAGGCGATTGCGACATTGACGGTGGCCAATTCGTTTGAGGTGGTGAAGTCGTCGGAGCCCGGCTTCCAGACGCGCGCCACGCTGGCCGCGTTTGGCATTGCCCACGCCAATGACCACTACGGGCAGATGGTGGAGTATCTGCGGATGAACGGGCTGGTGCCTCCGGCGAGCGCGAGGTAAGAGCGCGCGGGCTCGAAGGGCAGCGGGTGCATGGATTCCAACCTTTGCCGTCTGCCGCGGCGAATGGCAAGGATGGGGCACCCATTCGTTTGTGGCTAGTTTACGGGTGGGCCACCCGTCTACAATCGGGTCGCGGGCGGATACAAGAGTCAGGGAGCCCTTATGACGGGCGCGAGTTCCAACGTGGACCAGCGATTAGATGGCCGTCAGCGGCGTATCTGGGAGATTGTGTCCCACTCTCCTCTTGAGTCGCTTTGGAGCCTGCAAGGTGTTCCTGTCCGCGTGGTGGCCTCGCGCACCTGGAAAGCTGTGAACGCCGATCGTCTCTTCGGTCATGCCGCGGAACTGGGCTTTTACTTCCTGTTCGCCCTGTTTCCCACTCTGTTTTGCGCCAGTTCGATTCTCGGTCTGGCGGCTCGATCGGCGCACCAGTTTTACGACCGGCTGCTGGATTATCTGGCGCTCGTAATTCCCACTTCAGCCCTCGGCGCCGTGCTCAAAACCTTTAACGAGACGACGGTTGCCTCCTCCACGGGCAAGGTGACTCTTGGACTCGTTGCCGCCGTCTGGTCTGCCTCCGTCGGCATTTCTGCCATCCAGGACACTCTCAATATCGTTTACAAGATCGAGGACTCGCGCTCCTACTTCATAGCTCGACTTCACGCCATCGGCCTGACTGTCGTCTTGACGATCATCATCAGCCTGGGCCTTGCCTGTCTCTTGGGTGGAGATTTTATTGCCGCGCTGGCGCGGCTCGACCTCCATGTTCATCTTCTGGCCACGGCCGCAACTGTCGCGGCGAGAGTGTTGGGCTGGATCATGGCGGCCGCTCTTCTCGACCTATCCTTCGCCGTCATCTACTATTGGGCTCCGGATTCGAAGAAACGCCGCTGGCACTGGCTCACGCCCGGCGGCGCCCTGGGCCTGATCGGATGGCTCCTGGCCTCGCTCAGCCTCCGCGTCTACCTTCATTTCTTCAATAATTATTCTGTTACCTACGGATCTCTTGGTGCAGTGATTATTCTGCTGACCTGGTTCTATATCACCGGTCTGATGCTTCTTCTGGGCGCTGAGATCAACAGTGAAATCGAAGCCGCCTCTGCTGAAATGCGCCTGACCGCCCATGCGCCGCCGGTTCCGTTGCCGGAGACCGGAATGACGGGGCTGTGAGGCGGCGTGCCGCTCGCGAACTCTAGATATCTTTGAGAATTGTCTCTTTGGGCACGTTCTTGTGGGCGGCAACTGCGGAGAGAATAGCATTCAGAGTTCCGACTCTGAGGGGCGTGTGCGCGGGAACGGCAATGCGGTGGGGCGAGGGCTGCTGGGTTTGAAGGATGATGTGGCTGCCCACCTGGTGGATTTTCAGATATTCCCAATGCTTGCAGAGGTGCTTGACCAGTGCTTCTCCGCTCAGGTCGCGTGGGAGTTTCATGCGACGGCCAGCACCTCATCGCGGATCAGATGAAGGCGGATGGAAGCAGGCGCGGCAGAGTCGAAATAGAAAGCCTTCACGGCCTCCCGGACGTTGTCTTTCAGCTCTTCCCAGCTATCGGCCTGGGTGAAGATGCTCTCGCCGAGAGCTTCGGCGGTGTAGCCTCCGTCTGCTTCTTGCGCAACTTCAAAGACGAGTTCCTTCATGTTGTTTGAATCCCCCTTCCGACGTTCATCTCATCATACCTTGACTTCGGGAGGTCTCCCAGGTCTGAAAGTCCAGACCTGGCCCCCGCGCCCACTTGATTGTGGAGTCGACTGTGGAGTAGAGTCCACATATGGAAATCGTTCAGATCGTTCTCGACGAGGAGCTCCGGATAGCCGCGGATAAGGCAGCGCGCAAGTCCAGGCTGAATCGCTCGCAACTGGTGCGCGAGGCGCTGCGCGAGTATCTGCTGCGGCTGGAGATGAAGGCGCGCGAGGCACGCGACCGCGAGGGCTACGCGAAGAAGCCGCCGGCGCATGGGGAATGGCAGGCATGGGAGAGCGAGGCGGCGTGGCCGGAGCGGTAGCAAGGGGAGATGTGCGGCTCTATCAGTTCGCTCCGCCGGACAAGAGCCGGCCGGTGGTGGTGCTCACGCGCGATAGCGCCATCGGCTATCTCGCGACGGTTACGGTTGCCCCGATCAGTTCCATGATTCGCGGCGTGCCTTCCGAAGTTGTGCTGGATGCCGAGGATGGGATGAAGACGCCCTGCGCAGTGAATCTGCACAATGCGGTGACGGTCTCGCGGGAGAGGCTGGGCAGGCGGGTGGCAAAGCTGGACTCGGCACGGATGGATGAGATTTGCGCCGCGCTGGCCTTCTCGCTGGGGTGCGCTCCGGCGGTTTCTCAGGCCTGAAAATCCAAACCTCCTTCGACAGGCTCAGAGCCGGCTTTCGGCGGGCTCAGGGCAAGCTATTGGCCGCCGGCCGCTTCGAAGCTCAGGCTGGCAGGATGGCGGAGTTTCCCTGTTTGCGGGCAAACTCATGCAAGGCTTGATCGAAGGTGACGAGTTGGGCCTTGCTGGCCTCCGCGAAGGCCAGGAGCCAGCAATCTCCCACCCACTTCGATGCCTGTTTCGCGGCGAAGGGCTGAAGGGCTCGCCTGAAGGCGGTTTCGAGGTCGCGGGTTTCAGGGTAGAACTCGACGCGCGGATCTTCTAGCCAGCGGTCATAGACGGACCAGGCCTGACGGAGAGTGAGCGTCTCGTCGCCCATGACGGCCTTGTTGGTGAGAAGGCGGAGTATGCCGAGCTGCGTGTATCGGCACAAAATGAGGCGGGCGTCTTCCGGGAGGCCACTTAGCCATGTCCACGCAATCGTGTAATGGGGGTGACGATCGACGGAGAGCGCAAGCCAGACGTTGAGGTCAATAAATAACAAGGTCATGCGGATTCTCGTCCACGGGGAAGCGAGGCCCAAGCTTGCCTTTGACACGAATGAGTGGGCCGGTCACTTTCCTCCCCTTTCGCTTGTCGGCGTAGGTTTGTTCGAGCGCGCTCACAATGAGGGAGCGGATCGAAGCGCCTGAACTTTCGGCGCGTTGGCGCAGCCGATCGTGGAGAGGCTCCGGGATATCGACGGTGGTTCGGACGGCCATGACATGATTATGTCACAATTCCGAAATCTCCTGGTGCGGCAATCAAGGCCTGGAACTCCCGGCGCAACTCGCCCGGTTAAGCAGGGCATGGGTTCGGCGGGGCGGGTTTGGGACGAAAGGCATACCTCAGGGGTTAAAACCCCGCTCTCTGTGGGGACGTTGTATCGTCGGGGATGAATCCCCGGCCTGCCGCTCCCGGTTCCAAGGACACCGCGGAATCCCAGGTCTCAAACGCGAGACCTGGGCCGCCCGCCATCGGCGCAGTGAATTCACACAAATGGCTAACTGATGCATCAGTATTCGTGATATTCATTGGTTTGCGAGGTGCATATGCGCTGGCTTATCACCAACAGGAACATTGAAGGAAACGGGTTCGGTACCTCCCTGGCCGACCTGACCTATTGGACTCTGATTGCTCCCGAACTCCCGCTCGATTTACTCGCTTCCTGGCAGCAACAGAGTGCGGATGCGTTCAAGCAGCTTCTTATTCAAGCCGCCGACCAGTTTCCGAGCCCTTTCGACGTTGCGCCCGAACAGCAGAAGCACGTCTGCCTCTTCATTCACGGCTATAATGTAGCCTGGACGGGGGCGATGAGCACCTATGGAAATGTAGCCTCACGCCTCTTCGACGGCGAGGATTCCCTTGGCGAACTAATCTCGTTTGATTGGCCTTCGAAGGGTTCTCTACTCGGCTACCTTCCAGATCGAGCAGAAGCCCGGAAGACAGGCGACGATCTGACCGAGGTCCTCTCTGATCTTTATGACTGGATGTCCTTCAAACAGCAGCAGACTGCGAAGAGCACGGACAACGCGTGCAAGGCCAAGACGTCGATCATTGCCCATAGCATGGGTAATTACGCCTTGGAGTACGCGATGAACGCTGTCTGGACGCGCAAGAACATGCCTCTACTAGTCAGTCTCCTTCAAGAAGTTTTGATGGTGGCGGCGGATGTGGACAACGATCTGTTTCGCGCCGGAGAAAATGTCAGTCATGGTGACGGCGAGGGCCTTGCCAATCTCTCGTACCGCATTACTGCGCTCTACACGGGGCGCGACAATGTCCTGGGCGCATCCGCAGGCCTAAAGCATTTCGGGAAGCGCCGGTTAGGACGCGCTGGGCTCGACCGTACCTATCCGGTTCCCGACAATGTTTGGGACATTGACTGCACATCCATTCTTGATCCGACGATTGGAGGCATCGCGATTCACAGTGAGTACTTCGCTCCTTCCGAGGCTGTTTGCTACAACCTGATGCAGGCCATCCTGGAAGGAGTCGATCGCAGCATCCTAATAAACAGTGAGATGGTTCCGGCGGCTCTTGCGCGCGTGCAGTCGCCGGCGTAATCGGGGCCGTCGTTGTCCCTGAGCTGCGTTCAAACCCGACTGGCCCATCCTTGCTGCGATGTGTGATGGATGTGCAACCATTCGTTTGTCGAAGGTTTAAGTGTAGGCAACCCGCCGTGTGCTGATGAGGCAGATTAGAATCCCAGGTCTCAAAGGCGAGAACTGGGCCACGCGCCCGGCCTGCGCAAATGCCATTTGAGACGTTACGAACAGGCAGGCCGCAAGCAAGAATGCGCTGGAAGCAATTCTCGTCATAGCCTTATGATTGCCCAGTCTTGTCGTGCGCGCAAACGTGCATGGTTCGCGCCCCCGGGGTATTAGGGCAACATGGTAGCGCCGGTCCCCAGACCGGCTGTCGTGTGGGCGTCTCGCCCGCACCCATCCATTCGGCGTAGAATTCGCAGTTATGGTCAAGCCGATCGCCCTTCCCCAGCCTGCCACAGCTGCCGTCGTTCAGGGGGCGGTACAACCTCGGTTCGGTGAAGTGCGCATTCGGCAGCGCGGACGCCTGCCCCATTGGGAGAAGGACGCAGGCTTGTATTTTCTTACCTTTCATTTGGCGGACTCCCTGCCGCTGCCGGTCCTGGAGAAGATAGCGGAGCGTCACCGCATTCTGATTGCGGCAAAGCGCGTGGGCGCTCATCTGTTGCCGTCCCAGGAGGTGCTGGTCGCCGAATTCAGCACTGCAAAACTGGAAGAGTATTTTGATCGCGGCTTGGGTGCATGTTTCCTGCGCGATCCACGCCTTGGCGAACTGGTGGCCGACGCTCTGCATTTCTGGCAGGGAAAGCGGTATCGGCTCGTGGCCTGGTGTGTCATGCCCAATCACGTGCATGTTGTTTGCCGGTTGCTGCCGGGGCAGGAATTGAGCAAAGTGCTGCAAGGCTGGAAGTCCTTTACGGCCAGAAAGGCAAACGAAATCCTCGGTCGCGGCGGCGCGTTCTGGCAGCGGGAGTATTATGACCGGCTTATTCGCAATGGGGACGAGTTGGAGCGTGCTGTCCGCTATGGGTTGAATAATCCGGAACGAGCGGGGTTGAAGGTGTGGAAGTGGGTTTGGGGACCTAAGCCACCCGCCCTTTTCCGTTCGGTGATCGAAATGAGGGATAATCGTACCAGCCGATGGACACTCAACTACTCTTGCCCGGTTTCACAGACCAACACCCTTTACGAAGAGGAGGTACACCTGTTTCCTCGGCGAGGCTCCCTACAAATACAACAACGAAGTTTCACAGGGTGCATCGTTGGTTCAATTTCATTGCCGGATTTTCACCGGAGTTCGTTCATCAATGCTGCGATGCGGCTGGACTCGAGCCGGGCTCGATACTTTTGGATCCATTCGCAGGCTGCGGGACTTCGCTCGTGGTCGCAGCAGAACGTGGGCTTTGCGGGATTGGGTACGACCCTCATCCCATCTTCAGCAGAATTTGCAGAGCGAAGTTTCCAACTCGCGATACCGCCGCTCACGTACGAGAGATTCACACGATCCTTTCCGAGGGCCTCCGTCATCCAGTTTCAGTGGATATTTTGAGTGCTCCCCAGCGAGCCTTTCTTACAAAGCTCTTTCAGATTGAAGTGTTAGAGAGCTTACTTGGGGCGCGCCAATGCATTCAATCCTCCGTATACTCCGAAAATGACATCTCATTCCTTATGCTGTCGCTCGTCGCCGATAAATGCTGTCATTCGCAAACGGATGGAATCTATAAGGCACCCACGTCCAAGAAAGGGGCAATGAAACCCGAAGTAGCCTGTTCCGAGACCGTTGGTATGATCGAGAACGATCTCGCCTCGCTGAATGGCTCTGACTACCAGCATCTCGCTCAAGTATTTGCGCAATCATCTCAGACAATGGACCAATGCGAGAGTGGAAGCGCATCGATCTTGGTGACATCTCCGCCCTACCTGAACAATTTTGATTTTGCAGAAATGACACGGATGCTTCTGTACTTTTGGGGAATTGCTTCTTCATGGGGCGATATTACAGAAAAGGTACGGCGCCCTCTCATTGTGAACACAACCACCGCTTTAAATGGACACAAGGCCAAACAGGGGAGGTATCGCGCTAATGTTTCCACGAGACTCCTGCCCGCACTCAATGAGATTGTCGCAACACTTGCAAAGCGAAAACTGGAAAAAAATGGCAAGAAAGACTACGATCTGTTGGTTTATCCCTACTTCTCTCAAATGACTGATGTCTTGAGAGAATCGTTTCGAGTTCTTCGTCGCGGTGCCCCGATTCACATTGTTGTTGCGGATGCCGCACTTTATGGGGTCCACGTCAGCACACCCCAGTTCCTTCAAACATCGATGGAGGATATAGGCTTCCGACAGGTGGAGTGCGAGATTCTCAGAGCGCGAGGGCATAGATGGACACTTGCCAAGCGCGAAGGCTCCGCTATAGGGTTGGGGGAATATCATTTACATGGGGTGAAATGAATGGAATCCACGAGGGAACCTCGACCAAAACCTGTGAAAGCTATTGGAGACAGGTCAAGCACCCCGTCGATTCAGACTGAGCTGACGCTGTTCAAGATCGCAGATGCCGAGATTAGAAAGGCTATTTCTGCTTACCTAAAGCTGGCAAAAGCGACGAATGGCCTTGCCAAGGTGTCGTTAGGCGACATCGAAGATGAGCGAACGCGGACAATCCTGATGGCGGGTCTGGCAGTCCGTGGAGAAATGAGCGCAGAGACAGCTCTTGAAGAATGGAAACGGAGACAGGCAGTCCCTTTCGAGTTAGAAACAGCCATCGCGGCTGGAGTTTACAAGGATATTCGGAGTACCGGGGCTCGTTTCTTGGATCTCCTGGAAGCACAAACCGGAAACTTCTCAAACTTCTCTCCGGCCTTTATTAAGCAGAATCCATATCTTCTCCCATTGTTTCAACACTTGGCCGGGATATTCAGCAAGGCAGCGCTGAAGCAGCTTGTGGGATCTGTTTCTGACAATAGCATTTCTGGACCGGCTGCCGAGCGGTTATCAAAGTTGCTTCGCGAAAGGGTCGATCCGAATGCGGTCAACAAAGGGGAGATTCTCAAGAGGTTGGAATCCACGCTCGAGGGCATAGTACGAGACCTAATTGGAAGGGTGCTCTTCGAATCTATCGTGGATCGTGCTCTTAGAGATCAGGGTCTACTTTTTCAGCGCGAGGAGGAATACGAGTCGCTCCGAGGTGTAGTGTACGACTTCCGGGCAGATTTTGTGCTTCCGACAGCCGCAGATCCTCGCGCCTTTATAGAGGTACGCAAGTCATCCTCTCGGCACGCGTCCCTTTATGCAAAGGATAAGATGTTCTCGGCAATCAACTGGAAGGGGAAAAACCCGGAGTTGCTTGCGGTTCTCGTTGTCGACGGGCCTTGGACCGGAGAAACGCTGCGAGTTCTCGCTAATGTCTTCGACTATGTGGTCCCGATTTCGCGTGTGCCAGAACTCGCAGAGACGCTTGATGCGTATTTAAAGGGAGACAAATCGAAACTTAAGTGGCTGATCGATTTCCGAATTCGTCCAGCCGTTATTTAGTTGTGTTTGCCTTTCCACT
>PLSH01000331.1:17217-20430 GCA_003165095.1 Acidobacteriaceae bacterium | reverse complement strand
GCAGCAGGATGGATGTTGCCTCCTTCACCGGGACGGGCGCCGCTTTGATCTTTGCCGCCAGCGACTCGCCCTGCACCAACTCCATCACCAGGTAGTCAATGCCGTCCTGCTCTCCCACGTCATAGACTGCCGCAATATGCGCATGGTTCAGCTTGGCCAGCGCCAGCGCCTCCTTGCGAAACCGCCGTCGCGATTCATCGCCCGTCAGCACGCCCGGCGTCAGCACCTTGATCGCAACTATCCGCTCAAGCCGCTCATCCCGCGCCTGGTAGACCACTCCCATGGCGCCGCTACCGACAAGCTCCAGAATCGTGTAACGCCCCAGCGACGTCCCATCTGTAACCTTCAGCGAAGTCTGGTCCGACATTGCATCATCCTTCTCCAGGTCGGCAGTCTAGCGGAATCGCACTACGTCAGCGCGCCAAAATGTATGCGACGATCGAGGCGTCCTCAACACCGCGAGGCGACCCTCACCATTGGGTCGGTAACCCATTAGACCGAATCTCACCGCATACCGCAACGGAATTCCTTCACCTTCCCGATTGTGGATTCGGACGAGATCACTCAAATAGATATTGGATGCATTTTAGTTTTCAAAGTGGATTGCCTCTTATAGTAATTAGTAATGGCCCGATTTCTGACTTGAAATCACGTCGCATCGCGTGTACCAGATTTCTTGCCGCGCTTGATTCCTGCTTCTGCGCCCTCCTAATCCGACTGCAGATCGGCGTCGAAGGTTAAGAACAGGCCTTACCTTGATTCGAACCGCTTCGAGTTGAACAACGACCCGAATCGATCATTCACAGGTTCCTCCAAGTTCTGCTTGCACCCGAGGTAACGCTCTGTAGTCAAAACTGAGGCATGGCCAAGGAGAAACTGGATCTGCTCCAATTCGCCTCCGCTCGCGTGGCACAGCTTAGCACAGGTTCTCCTCAAATCATGTGGGGCAAGGTGATCGAGTTGAAGGCGGCGCGCACAGTCCCGGACGGCGTACCAAACGACACTCTCAGTTACCCCGCGGCCCCAGGCTGATCCGTGTCGACTGACAGCCCTGAATATACGTCCTTCTGCAACATTGGCGGCCAACACCATCGATCCACGGCGCTCTTCACCCAAATCGGCATCGGCACGGTGCGGATGTGTCCTCCTTTTCCGACCAGGTCGACAATCGCCCAGTGGCCTTGGCGAATCTGAATATCTTCCTTCTGAAGTGAGGATAATTCCGCTCTTCGAAGTCCACAGCCGAGCAGGGTCGAGATCATTGCCAGATCACGGCTGTTCCGGAGGCTGTCGCCATCCGATTTCTCCAGAAGTGATTGCGATTGTTCGAGGGTGAGCCAATTTCCAGCACGCACACCCAACTGCTTGACACCTTTAACGCGCCGGATCCGTCCTGTGCTTGCCGGCCTGCTGGTGGGAATGTTGCTCGCGCTGGGGGCCTCTCATCTGCTGCGCGAAGTGCTTTATGGGCTGACAACAGTCGACGGCATCTCTTTCATCGGTGTCTCAATGTTGTTTCTGGCTATCGCGCTGCTCGCTTCCTACTTGCCGTCCCGGCGAGCCATGCGTATAGATCCCAGCGTGGCGCTCAGATACGAATAGCCCAGTCCGCGCCTATCGAAAAGCGATGACGGGGGCAACTCGGACCGATTAATCAGAGGCCGATAATCTCGGTTGTACGGGGTTCGCGGCCAGCCAGTTCTGCATTGAGGACCCGCAGGGCTGCTGCCACCCGAGGCAGAAAGGGATCAATACCAGCAAGGACCACAGCGTTCGCGAGAGCAGCGGAAGTGTCCAGTACCGTTTGAAAATTCGCAGCCCAGAGCTTCGCAGACTTCGGCGAACGCAGACCCGCTGACATGCGCCACTTTTCCCAGGTAATGGTCTTGAAATGCTTCCTTTTCATTTCGCTGATACGGCGGCGCTTTTCCCAGCAATAGGCGCCCACCATGCAACGCCCGTAAAGTGAAAGCTGCACGCCCTGCAACTCAGCACCGCTTGCCTGCTTAACCAGCGCGTCGATCTCATCGTCGGTGCGCTTGGCCAGTTGCACAGTCATCTCGGCCGCGGAAACGGTAAATTTACCGTTTGCAGTGAGCGGAAGGTTGACGAAGGAGGGGGCGCTTTCGGACGCCAGGTTGTGGTTGGCAGGCGGGAGGACTGTAGAAGCTTTCGCCTCTGCGCTACCGGCAGTAAGCGCAATCTGAGAATTTTCTGTGGCTTCGAGTTTATTGGTCGCAGCACTTTCCGCAGGCGCGGAAATGGCATTTGCAACTACGGCTTCGTCCCTGATTGTGCGCATAGTCCCTCCCAGGACTAATGCGAGCGCAACTCAGAACGAAGTGGATGAAGATCCGGCTCGATGAAGTGCTTGCAAATAGTGGTGTATGTGCCGAAGCAATCGGAGCAGCCTCAACACTTGAACAGACCGTAACACAAAAGGGGTGTTCCAAAAATGACTTTTTTGCAGAATCTATCTAGCGTTGGGCACCAGCCTCCGAAAAACGCACTGCTCCGAATCGCGCAACGAAGCTGACCGTGCGACGTTGGCCGACGGCCCTATCGGTTGTTCGCAAGATTTCCCCGATTCTCTCCGACGCAGTATCGATTCTTCGGGTGAAGACGATGCTCCCTGAAAAGTATGTCGATGCTGCTGTCGCCGCTGAGTTCCTTTCAATCAGTCCGCGTCACCTCTTGGACCTTGCCCGGCGCAATGCTCTATCGGGGCACCGGCTGGGCACCGGCAAACGGTGCGTATGGCGTTTTCGCTTGAGCGAGCTTGAAAGCTGCCTCTGCCACGGAGAAGGTAGCCTCACTGTCCCGGCAGAAGGTAGAGCGAAGGGTATTCGGCACTCTACGCAGGTCAGGACGGGGCAATATGTATGGCGCGATTCCAACGCGGATCACTTCGGCGAGAACTACGCTCACGCGGGGATACGTGGGTTCTTCGGTTCAATCAAACTCGCGAGTCGGACGGCAAAAGGGTAGAGCGCACGTTTCCCATCGGGCTGCTGCGTAACTTTCCATCGGAGTCCAGCGCCTGGGCGGAGGTACACCGGCTAGACATTCTTTCATCCATCAACAACAAACCTGATTTCAAATCACCCAAGGTCACATTTGGGATGCTTGCCGACAGGTTCATCACTGATGAGCTTGGGGAGCACCATTTGGTCACCAAACGGGCACATAGCACAAAACACACCTACAAAATGT
>PLSH01000331.1:16637-17134 GCA_003165095.1 Acidobacteriaceae bacterium | reverse complement strand
CCGGATGACTCCCACAAAATCTTCCTGAAACTCAAGGCACCTGAGAACGTTCTGGTTCTGTTGCTGGCTACAACTGGCCTGCGGATCAGTGAGGCTCTTGGTCTGAAATGGGGAGATGTCAGGGACGGACTGATTCACGTCAGCCGGTCCTGGACGATGAAAACCGTGGGGGATACGAAGTCGGCCGCAAGCAAAACTGCTGTGCCTTGCTCACAGATTCTTAGCGAGTACCTTGACGGCCGGCGTCACTCCCCAGTCAACCTCTATTCCAAGGACACTGACTGGGTCTTTGCATCTTCACAGCGCAAGGGAGCCTCACCCCGTTCCGGCGGGATGATGGTTCGGACATACATCAAACAGACTGCTCTGGATTTGGGATTGATCAAGCCGGGTGAACGACTTGGGGCGCATGCCATGAGGCATGGTCTAGCGACATTCTTGGCGTCGCTGAGGACTGACCCAAAGACCATACAAGGTCTCATGCGTCACTCCGACGT
>PLSH01000331.1:8498-16620 GCA_003165095.1 Acidobacteriaceae bacterium | reverse complement strand
AATGAATGGTGAGCTCGCTGGGATTCGAACCCAGGACCCACGCCTTAAAAGGGCGTTGCTCTACCACCTGAGCTACGAGCTCGTTTAAGACCGCTACTTCAAAACTACCACAGGGCGCGTCTCGCCGCTTCGGCCGGTCGGCGGTGCACCGGGCAACTGCATGAACGGGATTCCGGATTCGTACCGCCCCTATGGGGCTGTGCATTTGAATGGGAACGATTTCCCAGGGGTGCGCTACGCTTCCCCTGGGCTATTCTCCTCTCCTCCCTCCGGCAGGAATTGCGGTTGCCGATCAATTCGGAGAATCGAAAACAACCAGTTGCGGCCGCGATGGACATTCATGCGATTGCGTTGCCGGCGGTGCATGCTTTCCCGGCGATGGCGAGTGCATCGCTCCCGGGCCGCGCCCGGTACTCGCGAAAAATCTTTTCAAACCACGAGCCGAGCACCGGAAATTACGAACCAAACCGGAAATTACNNGTGGGGCAGGAAGTCACGGTCATCACAGACAAGGGAGTCGCGTACGACGGGATCATTCTGGCGCGGGCGACGGGAGAAAATGGGTCGAATGCCTACAAGGTGGCTCTCGAAGGGAGCGGCCGCGAACAGATGGGAGAGTGGCATAAATCGGGCGACGTCTTCGTGCGAGAAAAAAGCGACGACGAAACGCAAGACGTCTGGGAGAACCCCCCGGCACAATAATCCGCGAAGCGGTTAATGCTTCTATCCGGCTTGCCTGGGCCTCATGCAGGGCACTCCTCGTGCATCCAGCGCAGGAACGCTGCTCCAATTTCATCAACTTGTTGCGCGCGGAATTGAAAACTACATCTCTGGTATAGTTTCTGGCGGAGAAGAACATGACACTCGGACAGTTTCTGGGCAAGCAGTTCATCGATGTCATTCAGTGGAATGAACCGGAAGACGGCATCCTCGCCTATTGCTATCCCATGCTCGACATGGAGATACAAAATGGCGGGCAGCTCACGGTACGCGAGACTGAGATGGCTGTCTTCGTCGATCAGGGAAAGATCGCAGATGTGTTCGGTCCTGGGCTCTACACCCTTAACACGCGCAATCTCCCCTTGCTCACCGATCTCAAGAATTGGGATAAGGATTTCGAATCGCCCTTCAAGTCCGATGTCTACTTTTTCTCTACCCGCCTTCAGATCGACCAGAAATGGGGCACGGCCACTCCGATCACCATCCGCGACAAGGAATTCGGCGCCGTCCGCCTGCGCTGTTACGGCATCTACTCCTACCGGCTCACTGATCCCCGCGTCTTTTTTACGCAGATCAGCGGCACCCGCGGCAGCTATTTCGTCGCCGATCTCGAGGGCCAGTTGCGCGACACCATCGTCGCCCGCATGTCCGAGATATTTGCCGGCAGCGATATCGCGTTCCTCGACATGAGCGCCAACCAGGCCGCACTGGGCGACAAGATCGTCGCGCAGATGAAGCCCACGTTCGCAGCATACGGTCTCGATTTGAGCCAGTTCGCCGTCCAGAATATCTCCCTCCCCGATGAACTGCAAAAGGTTCTCGACCAGCGCATCGGCATGAACATGGTCGGGGACATTGGGCAATACACGCGATACGCGGCTGCTGAGTCGCTGGACATCTCCGCCGCCAACACCGGAGGCGCCGCGGGCATGGGCATGGGCCTGGGCGCAGGCGCCGCGGTCGCCCAGGTACTCTCATCCTCATTCAAGCCCGTGGCTGCTCCAGAATCTTCTGGAACTCCGGCTGCGGCGCCTGCCGCTCCAACCGCGTCCGGTACCAAGTTCTGCGTCGAATGCGGAAAACCCATTCCTCTACGCGCCAAATTCTGCGCAGAATGCGGGAAACCACAATGAATTGTCCCTCCTGCGGCGCCCCCATGCACCTCAAACCGGATATGGAAAGCTTCCGGTGCGATTACTGTCAGAGCGTCTATTTTCCTGAAAAGAACGAAGAAGGCGTACGCGTGCTCGACGAACAGTCCGATCAGGCCTGCCCCATCTGCAACCTCCCGCTCGTTGAGGCCGCCATGGACAAAACGCGTATTCTCTACTGCGCAAAATGCCACGGCATGCTGATTGCGATGCTCGTGCTTCCCAGCCTTATCGACGAGCTGCAGGCCGACTCTGGCGGCAGAGCCACTGCGGTTCAACCCGCTTCAGACATTGAAGACCTGCGGCGCAAGATCGACTGTCCAAAGTGTCACCACGCAATGGACGCCCATTTCTATGCCGGCCCCGGCGGCGTCATCGTCGACTCGTGCGAGGAATGCTGCCTGATCTGGCTCGATCGCGGCGGGCTCATGCGCATCGTCCACGCTTCCGACGGCACCATCGCATATTCCGACCCTCTCCCTGGGGATCCGGATGGGCCAATGCCAGAGAATTCTCTCCGTAAGCCGGATTCGCTCTTGGGAGACATCGCCGCCACAGTAATCCGGGAGGTCATCGGCGACCCATTCAAGTATTGAGCCGGTGGAACCGGTGGCTCAAGCTCAGATTGAACAGAGGCTCGACCGCATTTCTGCCGACGGGGCGCGCCGGCGCTGCCAGTGTCTAGACCGTANNCATTCAGGCGATACCACAATCATTCGGTCACGCTACTGGGCTCGCCGCAGCGGCTTCTGCATTGGCACCACCTGCACAGTCACGTCGCGAACCTCGGACAAGAACCGGTTGAGCACCGAGCCGCGCAGCAGAATATCCCAGCGCGAGCGCACTGACTGTCCGAAGACCACGTGAGAGATATTCTCCTGTTGCGCAAACCGGATCAGCGCGTCGGAGACATTGCGGTCCACAAGGGAGATCACTTTGGCGCCCAGGTCGCGCGCCATCCGCCTATACTCCTCGAGGCGGTGATAGGCTTCCGGGTCGGCATGGCCCTTGTCGTCCGGACGCGTTACATGCACTGCGTACCAGTTCGTGGCCAGGCGGCCGGCCACCCGCGAGCCCACGCGCAGCAGGCGCTCCGTGCCCGGCCGCGTGCTCAGGCACACCATCACCTTTTCCGGGATGGGCGCCTGTTCCAGGCCCTGCGTGCGCCGGTATTCCGCTGCCCGGCTGCTCACCTGCTCGGCCGTGGTGCGCAGCGCCAGCTCCCGCAGCATGTTCAGGTTGCCCTTGCGGAAAAAATTTGCCAGCGACTGTTCCACTTTTTCCGCGGCGTAGATCTTTCCCTGGCGCAGCCGCGTCCGAAGCTCGTCGACGGTGATGTCGATGTTCACCACTTCATCCGCGCGCTTGAAAAAACTGTCCGGCACGGTCTCGCGGATGGTGGTGTTGGCCGAGCGGCTGACCGCGTCGTTCAGCGTTTCCAGGTGCTGGATATTCACCGCCGTCATCACGTTGATGCCGCCGTCGAGCAGCTCCAGCACATCCTCGTAGCGCTTGCGATTCTTGCTTCCGGGAACGTTGGTGTGCGCCAGCTCGTCCACCACCACGGTATTTGGATGCCGCGCCAGAATGGCATCCACGTCCATCTCTTTCAGGTTCACCCCGCGGTAGGGGATCACGCGCTGCGGGACCACCTCCAGGTCGCGGATGCGCATCTCGGTATCCTTGCGCCCGTGCGTCTCCACCAGCCCAATCACGACATCCACGTTCTGCTGATGCTTCATCAGGTGGGCGTCGTTGAGCATGTGGTAGGTCTTGCCCACGCCCGGCGCCGCGCCGATGTAGATTCGCAGTTTCGCGGGTTCCTGCAAGGTTTCCAGAATGATCTCGGCCATGGCGTCAGCCCACCTCGACAGGATGGCGGGCTTCTTCCGCCAGGGCCATGGGAATCGTGAACTTGAACGTCGTTCCGTTGCCCAGCCGGCTCTCGACTGCAATCTGGCCGCCGAGCGATTCCACGAGCCGCCGCACCAGCGCCAGTCCCAATCCCGATCCGTGTTCTGAAAATGCGTTGAAGCGGTCGAAGATCGAGCTTAGCCGCTCCGCTTCGATCCCCCGGCCCGTATCCCGCACCGTGAACTGAACAAAGTCCTTCATCTCCTCGGCAGCCAGAAGAATCTCGCCCTCCGGCGGGGTATAGCGCAGCGCATTTGAGAGCAGGTTGTCCAGAATCGAGCGGAGCGCGCGCCGGTCCGCCTTCACTGCCGAGAGATCCGCGTAAGCGCTCACCTCGAGACGGATATGCTTCTCCCCCGCTTCCTCGCAATAGCGGTCCCGCACCTCGGTCAGCGCGTGCGCGGGGCGCAACCGTTCCAGCTTCATTTCCCGCTTGCCGGTGTCCAGCTCCGCCACTTCAATCAGGTCGCTCATCAGGTCGCTCAGCTTCTCCGACTCGGCCGTGGCCGTGGCCACCAGCTCGGCCTGCAGCGGCAGCAACTCCCCGCCAAAGCCCTGACCCAGCGCATAGAGCCCGCGCCGCAACTGCAACAGCGGATTGCGCAGCTTGCGGCTGGCCACGGAGATGAACTGCGTCTTGAACCGGTCCGTATCCTGCAGGGTAGTAACGTCTTCGAGGGTGGTCACGGTGCCCAGCAGCCTGCCTTCCGAATCGCGCATGGGCATGGTGCGCAGGCGGTAGCTGCGCTCCTTCTTGCCGATGCGCATGGGCAGCATCGCGGCCTCATCTTCCGCGGCAACTGCCTTCTGCATCGAAACCGCATCGCGGATGGCGCTGAGAATCTTGTCGCCGCCCGGCGTATTGGTGAGCGCCATCCGGTCAGTCGCCGCATCGCCCAGCAACTCCGCCGCCGCCTGGTTCACCTTGAGCACATGTCCCTTGCCGTCGGTCACGATGATCGGCTCGAAGATGGATTGAAGCACCGCATCGGAGAGCTGGAACTCCATCTGCCTGCGCCCCGCTTCGGAGTCGCGCAACTCCCGCAGCCGCACGGCAATTCGGCTCAACTCGCTGGCGATCACGCCAAAATCGTCGCGGCTGCTCCACTCCACGCGATGCTCCAGGTTCCCCTGCGCCAGGCGGTGCGCATCCTGCGCCAGCATCCGGATGGGCCGCAACACGAAGTAGACCGTGCCGGCCTCAACCAGCAACAGGCCCGCGATAAAGCCATAGGCCAGCCGCATTTCGCCCGCTGCCGCCAGGGCGCGGTGCGTGGCCGCAACCAGCCCCCCGGCAAGGCAGGCCAGCAGTATGCAGCCGAGTATGAGTCGCTGAGTAAGATTCAGCATGGCCGGTCTCCGCGCCAGTGTTGATTAACTTTCTCATTTTCGCGGATTGAAGCTCAACCTGCAAATCACGCGTCGCGCACAATTCTCTTGAGGATCACGAAATTCGATGTTCCGCGAACTGGCGGGATGCATCCTATCCCGATTTTGAGGCTTGTAAACCCTCAACTTCCCGCTCGCAGTTTCAGCATCACGGGACACGGCACACGGTCAGCGCGCTATTGTGCCAGGGGCACGTGAGCCCAGCCGGTTGCGGGTAGGAAACCAGCACCCAGTCCACGCCAAACTCCGCTTTCAACCGCTCGAAGTCCGCAAGCTGAAAATGCTCCCAGCCCTGCTCGGCCGCAACCTGCCGCGCCCACACCGGGCCAAGCTCGGGAACCTGCGTCACCACCGCTCCATCCTTGATTTCGTCGGCCAACTGGCTGCGCTCGGCCAGTGCGCGAAAACCGTAGTAGTCGTCCCCGGGAGCCCTCAGATAGTAGGGATCGAGAGCGAAATACGCATCCTCGGGCGTGTTCCCGCGAATCCACGCAAACGCCTGCAGCCACGGGTTCGCCGCCCGCTCGCCCGGCATCTCCAGGTGTGGGCTGGTTGAGAACAGCGTCAGTTGCCAGGCAAGCATGCTGCCGTTGATCACCACCAGATAAGCGGCCCAGCGCCAAACGCCGGCCCGCAACAGGTACTTCCCCACCAGGCACCCGGCCACCAGCGTCAGGCAGAAATAAACCAGGTGAAGATAGCGCATGGGCTGCAGCGGCGTCAGCCGCACCCACGATGCCGGCGCCAACATGATCATGGCAATCGACTGCTGAAACACGCCGTAGGCAAAGACCGCCAGCGCAAAGCGCGCGAGAAGCTTGTTGCCTCGCTTCTCCGCGGCGCGACCCAGCAGCCAGAAGAGCAGCAACGGAGCCAGTGCGCCCAGCCACTCGTACCAGGTCCACTTGTAGAGGTAGTAGTAGGTGCGCGTGTTCAGCGCCTGGCGCCACATGGGCGTGGCCGGCTCAAAGATCCAGCTCAGAGGAACCGCCGCTGCCGCTACTCCCTGGCTGGCCGCCCGCCGCAGGCTCAGGGCCGGCCCGATCCATGCGCAAACGCGGGCATGAACTGAATCCATCAAGGCCAGCGTCAGGAAGACGCACAGCGAGATTCCCATGGCGGCCATGATGGGATGCATCGCCAGGGCCACCAGCAACAGCGGAATCGCCAGCCAGCGCCTGCTACCCCTGCGATCGGTGTTCTTTCCTGCGCTCAAGTCCAGTATTCGCGCCATGGCCAGCAGGATCATGGCCGTGGCCACGGTGCGCGGATGCAGATGCTGGTCGGTGAGGTAAAGCGCCGTCCCCGCCACCGGAAGCGTGAACATGGCCGCCACCATGGCCACGCCCGCCCACTGCGCCCGCTCGCAAGCGAACAGCCGCCGCGCGATGCTGTGGCATGCCCAGAGAATCGTAAACAGGCATACAAACTGCCAGAACAGCTCCGCCCACGCGACAGGGATGCCCGTGGCCCTTACAAAATGGGTAATTGCGCCGTCGAATACCGTGGCTTCCAGTTGAAGCCGGAAGAACCCTGAATTGTGGGCATAGAGCGCGGGATTCAAGTCCGCCTTGACGGCCGCCAGGTAGATCCCATCGTCCTCAAGGCCCGGATGGTAACCCATCACCGCAAAACCCAGCACGGTGAAGAGCAGAACCAACAGAAACCTGGCAAGTAGCGAATGGCGTCTCAAGCCGCAAGACTCCATGGATTCATATTCAATGAGGCGTCCTCAGCGATAGAATTATGGTACCTCCTATGGGCATTTGGACAACAGAGCCGGTGCCGGTCAATGAGGCCGCCGGAAGCGGAGGCGTCTCCAAGGCCAATCCCGCGCCGCTCAAGCTGGCGCTGGTGATTCCGACGCTGTGCGAAGCCGGCAACATAGGCGGCCTGCTCAATCACGTCCGCTGCGTGCTCGACCCGCTGCACATCGTCTACGAAATCCTCGTAGTCGACGATGACAGCAGCGACGGCACCGGCGACGTGGTCTCGGCCGTGGCACGGGACGATCACCGGGTGCGCCTGATCGTGCGTAAAGGCCAGCGCGGCCTTTCAGGAGCCGTCCTCGACGGCTGGCGTCACTCGGATGCCGATGTGCTGGGCGCAATGGACGCCGATCTGCAGCATCCGCCGGAGCTGTTGCCGAAACTGTTTGCAGCCATACTCGATGGTGGCGACCTGGCCATCGGCAGCCGCTACACGCCCGGCGGCGAACTGGGCGGATGGAATCCGGTTAGCAAGCTGCTTTCAGCCGCCGCCGTATGGGCCACATGGCCGCTCCAGCGCCGAGGCCTGCGCGCCAAAGATCCCATGTCAGGCTTCTTCATGGTTCGCCGCGCCTGTGTTGACCAGATCGCCTTCCAGCGTGCCGGTTTCAAGCTGCTGCTCGAAGTTCTGGTCCGCGCCCGCATTCACTCGGTCAGAGAAGTCCCGTTCGCCTTCGGCCACCGCTTTCGCGGGGCCAGCAAAATAAACTTCAAGGTGGCGTGGGACTACGCTCTGTTGCTGATCAGGCTCTATGCGGTGAAATTCGGCTTTCACCGCCGCCGGTCGCTCGGCGAAGGTGTCGAAGGCTAGGGCCTGTGACCGGGAGGAAATGTTCTTTGGGGTTGTATGCTCACTGGCGGCGCGGACGCCGCCAGGACAGCCGGTCAGGAGACCGGCGCTACTATCCGTCGGAGACACATCTCTTGCATGGACCTAGAGCGCCGGCAGCAGCATCCGCAACAGCAAAAACGCCGCTACGCCGGCGAAAAACACCAGCGCCATGCGCACGCCCGGCTCGCGATTCACTTCCGGAACCAGGTCGGTGGCAGCCACGTAGAGCGCCACGCCGGCTGAGATGGGCAATCCATACGGCAGCCAACTGGGCACCAGCTCAATCACCAGCACGCCGAGAAGCGTGGCCGCAGCCAGCGCCACTGCCGAGTAGAACGCCGTCTGCC
>PLSH01000331.1:0-8431 GCA_003165095.1 Acidobacteriaceae bacterium | reverse complement strand
ATGAGGATCGGCCCCAGCCTGGGGCTCAGGCGAATGCTCTCGGGAGTCATTTCGAGCAGGGCGACGGACATCAGGAATCCCGCGCCCAGCGCGACAAAATAGCGCAGGTAGCGCTCCACGCCGCGCGCCCGCACCAGCACCAGGCCGCCGGCCACGTCGGCCAGCGCGGCTATTGTGCCGAGGATGAGGGAGAGCTTCAGCATGCTTACCCGCTGTGCCGGATGTGCANNTCCTTGCCTTCAAGGCGCAGCGTCCCACGCGCCCGCGCCGCCGCTTCCGATCCCGCTTCCAGCAGACTGTCCCAGCGAATGGTCTCGGCGCGAATGAAGTGATGCTCCAGGTCGGTGTGAATGGCGCCCGCGCCCTGCGGCGCCTTCGAGCCCAACGGGATGGTCCACGCGCGGCACTCGTCTTCGCCGGCCGTGAAAAAGCTGATCAGCCCTTGCAACTCGTAGCTCTTGCGGATCAGGCGCACCAGACCGCTCTCATGAAGCCCATAGCTCTCAAGAAAATCCGCCGCCTCGGCGTCGTCCATCTCCGCCAACTCGGCCTCCACCTTACCGCAGATCGCCGTAGCTCCCGCGTTGGGCCGATGCGCCACCTCGTCCAGCTTGAAGCGGCTCACCGCAGAGTCCAGGTCGTCGCCCAGCGTCATGCTCTCGCCGATGTTCAGCGCATAGAGAATTGGCTTTTGGGAGAGAAACATGAAGCCCCTGATGAGTTTCTTCTCCTCGTTGGTCATCTCCAGCTCGCGCAGCGGCTGCTCCTTTTCGAGCGATTCCTTCGAGCGCAGCAGCAGCGCCTGCTCGTGCTCCAGATCGTTGGTGCGGCCCTTTTTCAAGTCCTTTTCCAGCCGCTCCAGGCGCTTCTCCACCTGCGTCAGGTCGCTGATCATCAGGTCGAACTCGACGCTTTTGATGTCGCGCATGGGGTCGATGGGGCCGACGTGGGCGATCGACTCCTCCTCGAAGGCCCGCAGCACGTGAATCAGCGCGTCCACGTTGCGCAGGCTGGTGAGGAAGGCCGTCTCTTTCAGCGCCTCCTGCCCGATGGCCGCCACGTCGACGAATTCAACCGACGCGTAGGTGGTTTTCTTCGGCGAGTAGAGTGCCGAAAGCTTGTCAAGCCGCTCGTCCGGCACGCGCGCCACGCCAATGTGCTCCTGGCGCGAGTGGCCGCGCTCTTCCAGTTTGGCTTTGGTCAGTATCTTGAACAGCGATGTCTTGCCCACCTGAGGCAGGCCGATAATGCCAGTTTTCATAATGATTCCGTGGTGGCCTCTCGACGGGGCGAACCCCGCACCCGGGCCTCTACGATGATACAAGATCAGGTTTCAGGGGTCAGGTTTCAGGGATCAGGGGTCAGGTTTCAGGGATCAGAATTTGGGGGTGGTCTTATCGGGCAAGAAAACCCAGGGCGTCGGTAATGAAATGCCCCACCATGTTCGACGGCAGGTCGCGACGCCACGCGTAAAGAAGGGCAAAGATCAGGCCGGCGCCGAATACGGGAATCAGATGCGCCACGCCCCATCCGGCCAGGTGGGCATAAGTGAACACGGCCACTGAGCACAGCACCGCGAGCCACAGGCTGCCTGTCAACTGGTGTACCTTTTCGATCAGGTATCCGCGAAACAGGATCTCCTCCACCACCGCCGCGCGCAACACCAGCAGGACGCGGAACCAGAGGGGCATCCGCAAAATCACCTGCATTTCGGCTTGCGCGGCGCTCGCGTTCAGGTGCAGCCTGGGAATAACGACGGCATAAAACACCGCCATCACCATGGTGGTCGCAATCGCGGCCAGAAGCCCGAAGACCAGGCTCTTCCACGTCACGCGCCGGAAGCCGATTGAGCTCAGCGGCAATCGTTCCCCAAAGCGGAGCCAGGCGAGAATGGCAGCCGCGGAAGCCCACCACACCGCCTCGCGGGCCAGCATACCGGCTATCGCTTGTCCGGGAGCAATCCAATGAGCAACTGGCGCCAACCCCAATATCAGCGCTGCTGCCAGGCCCGCCATCGCTTGACCTGTTGCGGGTCGCGAATCTTCATTGTCCGGTTTTTCCAAGGCTGTCTCCGCCGGCATGATTCCGCCTTCATGCAACTACGCGCCAGCGCCTTTGCGAGTTCCGTGAAAAATCGCCGCGTGGTGTTTCTTGCCGCCGGACATCACCCCACGACCGGCGCGTAGCGCAGAATCACGCATCCGTTCTTCTGCGGCCGCGATTCGAGCAGAGCCTTCACCTGCGAGGTTGTGCCGTTCCATTCGCATGCGCAATTGGCTTCACGACCCATCGGTGGGTATCCTTCGAGGGTTGGTTAAGTCTCAAGTCTTCGACGTCTCTGCCCATGCCACCAGCGCCACGGTGGCCAGGCCCAGCGCCAGAATGATTTCTTCAATATGCTCGCTGCGGTTGTGCAGTTTGTTGAAGTCGATTACGGCCGGATTCTGGACGTCGGCCGTATCGATGGTCCCGCCTGCAGCAGCGCGATCCCGGTCCATGGCCGGAATGATGCCGTACTGCGAATAGACCGTGCACGCCATCATCAGCACGATCAGGGCCATGGGCGCCAGCACCGCGCGCGGCTTGTAGATGTTCCAGGCCGGAGCCAGCGCCAGCAGCGCCAGCGCGACAATTCCAGAAACCAGCCCCATCCCGTGCAGAATGCGGATCAACTGGCCCACGATCGTGCCCGCGGCATGCGTGTCCGGCCGCAGCGTATTGAACGCGATCGCCGCAACCACAGGGAAGAATATTTCCGCGCCCAGCCAGACAATAAGCGCCAGATAAAGCAGCGTGCGAAGCAAAGTTTTCATGAGGGAAGGATAAATCAGGGATCAGGGGTCAGGTGTCAGGTGTCAGGTGTCGGGGGTCAGGTGTCAGGGGTCAGGGATCAGAGATCCAAGCTTCCGGGATGAATTAACCACTTCCCACTGACCACCGATCACTGTCTTTTCAGCGCCCGCCTCAGCACCGTCTCCAGGGCCGCTTTTTGCTCGGCGTATTCCGCGGAGGAGAGCGTGCCGGAGATTCTTTCGCTTTCAATGGCGAACAGTTCTTCCTTGAGCACGTTCAGCAACGCTGCGTTCTTTAGCCCCGGCGTGGCCGCAAAGCCCGTGAAAGCCGGCTGCGCATCAATCGCCGCGGCCGCTTGCTCCGGCGTTCCCACCGGCTTGCGCAGCAGAAGGCCCGCGGCCGCGATCAGCAGCAGCGCCAGGCCGCCCAGAATCCACCACTTGTATTTGCTCAGCGGATCGGGCGTATTGATGGGCGTTCCAATCCCGCCTCCCGGCTGGTTGCCCGGCGCGCCGGCGTTTTGTCCGCCTGTTTCCTGGCCGCCGTTGTCGCCTTGCCCGCTCGCGTTCTGCTGCTCGCGTGGAATCGATCCCGTCCCCGAAAGCGTAAACTCGATCGCCTTGCCAACAACCGCATTCTTCATCAGCATGGTCTGCAGGCCCGGATCTTCATTCACCGGCTTGAATTCCGCTCCCGCGCCCGCGGTGAGGGTCATGGATTTGGGCAATAATACGGCGAAGTTGTCGGCCGGCAGCGTGACTACCGACTTGAACGAATATTTTCCGCTTGCGTACGGTACCGAGTAGCTGATCTGAAACAGCGTGTCCTTTTCGCCATCGTCGGGCTGAATGGGAAAGTTGAACGAGAAGTGTCCCTTGGGACCATCGGGGTCCATCTTCACTGAAGTGGGCAGCCCGCTCGGCCTCTGCGCTCCGGTTTCATCCACCACCGCATCCGTCGGCAGCACAATCTCAAACGAACGCTGGCTCCACTGCGTCAGCGGCGGCGAACTGGTGTTGTGCACAAAATAGCGCTCGTTCACCTTGAGCTGGCCATTGTCAGCTTCGACCTCAATCACGTCGGCCTCGATAAACACGCCCTGCACCTTGGCGGCCACGTCATAAACAGGAATGTCCCCCGGACTTCCGCCCTGCGGCGCGGCAATAAAATATCCCGCTCCCTGGTGCGTGACACGGACCAGGTAAGGCCCGGGGCCAGGCTCGCTCAGCGCATAGTGGCCGCGCGCGTCCGTCGTCGCGCGAGCCACTTCGCCCATGCCGGCCTGCACGTCCACCAGCACAACTGAGTCGCCCGCCGCGGGTTTGCCCGTTGTCTTGTCGGTGATGGTGCCGGTTACCTGTGCGGCGTGGGCCGCCACGCCTGCTATCAGCAGGCTCAAAAATAAAGTGCATGCAAAAACTCGCGTCGATTTCATTTCGTGTCGAAACCCTTCAATCGTTTGCAAAAAAAACGTCAATGAACCGGATGTCCCAACCTTTTCGCGGCGTTTTGCGGAAAGCCTGGAAAGAGATCACGCCTGCTGCAGATGGTCGATCTCCGCCAGCAACTCCGCCGCCTCGTTCTCCAGTTGCGCCCGCTGCACATGAAAATCCTCGTCGGGATATTTACCCGCGCGATGCTCAAAGCTCAGGTCGCGCAAATTCTCATAAAGCTGTTCCTTGCGCTCCAGCAGGTAGTCCAGGCGGGTCTTCTGGCGCTGGCTGGCGAAGACGTTCTCCGGCCAAAAGGTGTAGACCAGGAGTGCGAACAGCAAAAACAGTCCCGCAATCAAGCCCTGAGTTTCCGTCATGGTTTAGAACCCTCCATCGCCGCCGGTCTCCCGGCGAATCCGCTCCCGGCGTTCCAAATCCGCCGGATCGTTGCTTGCCGGCGCCACGGCTGCCTGCGTCTTTCCGAACCTCAACCCGCCCCACCGCCTCACCAGCAGAATGGTTCCCAGCAGCGCCGCGGCAAACACGGCGAAGGGCGCGATCCACGCCACCAGGTCGAATCCGTGGGTAGTCGGCGCCGCCAGAACAACTGCGCCATACTTGGCAACAAATGAATCCAGGATTTGCTGGTCGCTAGCCCCCGATGCGATGCCGGAACTCAATTCGCCCAGCTCTTTATCGCGGTCCGGGCAGCCCACATGATCGCACTCGCCCAGCAACTGGGCGCAACCGCATTGGCACATCAGGCGGTGGCTCAGATTGTTGGTCCGCGAACCGGCGTCCGTCGCTCCCATGCTGAAACACACGGCCACGGCCAGCGCCAACGCCTGCACTCCTCTAATCCAAAAAGTGAAACCTGCGCGAGCACCCATCAATGGCCGCCTTTCAGCATTGCCTCTGGTGAAATCGGCCGCGGCGCGGGCACGCGCAGTGAAGCCGTAGCCGGGCTCAGACTCGGCACCAGCGCCACAAACGTGCCGAAGACCAGCACCACCAGTCCCGCCCATATCCAGCCCACCAGGGGATTCAAAAACGCTTTGATGATCGGCTGGCCGGTGTCGGGATTGGTCCCCTCATACACCACGTACAAGTCCCAGCTGGGAATCGAATGAATCGCCACCATGGTCTGCGGCTGCCCGCTCACCAGGTAAACGCGCTTCTCCGGAGCCATTTGGAGAGGAGTCCAATGAAACACCGGAATCACGTGAAGAAACCAACTATCCAGCGTCAGCTCGGTTGCTCTCTTGCCATCCTGGTAGACGTCCAGCAGGGCGAAGTCAGAGTCGTAGTTCGCGTTGGTGTCCTGCGTGGCTCCAACCTGCACCAGCGTGTACGGCCCAATCTGCATCTTGTCATGCAGTCCCAGCTCGCTCTCCACGCTGCGGTTGAACGCCGCGCCCGCCAGCCCCACCACCACGATCACTACGCCGATGTGCACAATGTATCCGCCGTAGCGCCGCGTATTGCGCCGCGTCAGCAGCCAAGTCGCCGCCAGAATGTTCCGTCCCGTCTGGCGCGAGATCACTCCGGCTCCGCGCAGGAACTCCGACAAGATCGCGGTCATCACCGCCGCGGATACGGCAAATGCCACTACCGCATAAAAGCTGCCCTGCGAAAATTCGCCGTTGGCCCATGGATTCACGCCCACTGCCAGGCACACGATCACCGTGGCCCACAGCGCAATCACCGGCAGCACAAAATTCCGCCGTATGCTTTTGAACGACGCTGCCCGCCACGGCAGCAGGGGTCCCACGCCAGTCAACAGCAGCAGAAAGATGCCGATCGGAACCGCAACGCGGTTATAAAACGGCGCGCCCACCGTGACTTTGTTGCCTACTACGTATTCCGAGATGATGGGAAACAGCGTTCCCCACAGAATGACAAAGCACGCGACCAGCAGCACCAGGTTGTTGAACAGAAAACTCGACTCGCGGCTCACCAGCGATTCCAGGTGATGTTCGGTCTTCAGGTGCCCGCGTTGCAGCACATACGTGAAAATGCACACCGCCAGCACGATTCCCATGAACACCACGAACCACGTGCCGATGGACGACTGCGCGAATGCGTGCACGGAACTGACCAGGCCGGCGCGCGTCAGCAGCGTACCCAGCAGCGTGAGCAGGAAGGTGGAGAAGATCAGCCACACATTCCAGCTCTTCATCATCCCCTTGCGCTCCTGCATCATCACCGAGTGGAGAAAAGCCGTGCCGGTGAGCCAGGGCATGAAGCTCGCGTTCTCGACCGGGTCCCATCCCCAGTAGCCGCCCCATCCCAGCACCGCGTAGGCCCAGTGCATGCCCAGAAAAATNNTAGCGCATCATCAGCGCGCCCAGCGCAAACGCGAAGGGAACTGAGAAGCCCACATAGCCCAGGTAAAGCATGGGTGGATGAATCACCATCTCCGGGTATTGGAGCAGGGGATTGAGGCCGTTGCCGTCGCCCGGAATTGCGCCCCTCAACAGTGCGAACGGCGGCGCCGCGAAGTTGAGAATGGCCAGAAAGAAGACCTGTATTCCAGCCAGAATCGTTCCCGCGTAGGCATAGAGCTTCACATCCGTGTTGTGCCGGAGCCGCAGCACAAATCCGTAGGTGCCCAGCAGCCACGCCCAGAGCAGCAGCGAACCCTCCTGCCCGCTCCACAGCGCGGCGAACTTGTAGGCCGCGGGGAGTGCGCGGTTGGAGTGCTCAACAATGTAGGTAATTGAAAAATCGTTGGTAAAGACCGACCAGACCAGCGCGAAAGCCGCCGCGGTGATGGCGATAAAGCCCGCAATACCCGCCCGCCGCGCCGTATCCGCCAACCGTTCCGGCTGGATCTGCACCCCGAGCAATTCCAGGATGCGGAGCTGCCGCCCCGTAGCGATCATCCGCAGGGCCGCAGCCCCTGCCAACAGATTGTAGGCGCCCAGGGCTAACGCGATGATAAGTGCAAAACTGCCGAATGATGCCATGAAGACTCCAGGATGATTGTCGCACTCAGACCAAGGGCCGCGTGGCCTCCTGATGAGGGTATTCTCAATCCATCATAGGCGCTTTGCGTGTGATCTGGCTCACACCAAGAGAATCGCTTGCCCAGGCGGCCAGGTGCGATTATCAGGCCGCTCAGGCCGTCTTAACCCCGTTCTTCGTCATCATCCGGCCGGCCAGCGACAGCAGCTCTTCGCTCGCGATCGGCCGGGCCAGGAACTGCACCCGCTCGGCCGCGTAGTCGCTCGCCGTTTCGCTGCCCGTTCCCAGCACCAGAACCGGTACCGAAGGGATCCTGGTGCGCAGCTCGGCCACAAATGCAGGCCCGCCCATTCCCGGCACCTGGTGCCCGGAGATGATCAAGCCGAGATTATCTGAGAATTGCGGCTGTTCGATCAGGCAGAGCGCCTCGGTGGCGTCAACCACGCGCCGAACATTCGAGAATCGCTTTTGCAGGACCGACATTCGGACGAATGCTTGCAGCGGATCGTCCTCGACCAGGAGGATTGTTCTCATTCGTATCTAAACCCCTGACCCATAGCTGGGCCATTCATCTCTACGGGCGACCCCTTCAACCTAACCGTAGGATGGCGCGATGATGGGTTTTGTTGCCTGTATCCATGAAGTTTCAAGGGGCTAGCCCGCATTTCTCAGAAAGGGCGTGAATGCCTGAAATTCAAGGCTTCTCGAGATTATTGAAGGTCCGGAGACCCTCAGTACAGCCGGTCTGGAGACCGGCGCTACGATTTTTGGCGGCTTGCGAGAAATGCAGGCTAGCCAAAGAGGAACTCCTTGTCGCGCAGGTCCTTGATGGTATCGCGTAGCCGGGCAGCCTTTTCAAACTCAAATTTCCTGGCCGCCTCCCGCATCTCATTTTCCAGTTTGACGATATATGCGTCGAGCTGCTCCTGGGTGGCGAATTCCGGCATGCCCGCGGTCTCTTCCTCGGCCACATCACCGTATTCGGCCTTGAGAATCTGGGCCAGGCCCATGTCGACGTGGCTGATGATCGATTGCGGCGTGATGCCGTGTTCCTCGTTGTACGCCCGCTGGATGACCCGCCGGCGATCCGTTTCATCCATCGCCCGCCGCATCGAGTCGGTGATCCTGTCCGCATAGAGAATCGCGCGTCCCTCGATGTGCCGCGCGGCACGGCCCATGGTCTGGATCAGCGAGCCTGCGGAGCGCAGAAATCCTTCCTTGTCCGCGTCCAGAATCGC
>PLSH01000234.1:4886-7340 GCA_003165095.1 Acidobacteriaceae bacterium | reverse complement strand
GCTTGAACGGCCTTCATGGCCAACCCCATCTCTTTAGGGCCCGGTTTCTGGCCGGTTGAGGCGGTCACTTCGGCAATTGCCTCCGTCACCAGCGCGGCCAGCCCTGCCTCGTCCAGCGCCTTGGGCAAAAACTCCTCGATAATCACGACCTCGGCGGCTTCCTTGGCTGAGAGATCGGGCCGGTTGCCCTTGTCGAACTGGTCGATCGAGTCGCGGCGCTGCTTGATCATCGTGGCCAGCGCCTGCTCTGACTCAGCCTGGGTCAGCGGCGCGCGTTTCTCGATGGCCTTGTTCTTGAGCGCGTTCTTGATCAGGCGCAGCGTGGTCGTGCGCTCCGCGTCGTGCGCCTTCATTGCGATCACAATCTTCTCGCTGACAAGCTTTTCAAGTGCACCGGCGTCGAGCATGGGTGGTTTCCTCAGTACCTTCAATTTTAGTCGACCACGCCTTTCATACCGGGACGATCCTTTTTTCCAGTTTGTCCAAAAACGGACCGAGCCAGATATCTCTTGCCCCCCATTTTCCACAAATCATAATTCACATAAGTCACAAATTTGTGTATTATGTGATTTTCGGAGTCCACCCGAACCCACTTGTTGCAAATCGGAAAAGGGGATAAAAATGATCCGCAAGACCCGCCTGTTTACGCCCGGTCCCACCCCGCTGCTGCCCGCCGCCCAATTTGCCATGGCCGCGGCAGACATCCATCACCGCAC
Source organism: Acidobacteriaceae bacterium (assembly GCA_003165095.1). The sequence goes on along the minus strand of PLSH01000234.1, from coordinate 6,624 downwards.
CCCGGAATTCCGCGCCTTGTTCCAGAAAGTATTGGCGCAGTTGAAGATATTCGTGGGCACGAAGAACGATGTGCTGCTGCTGTCAAGCTCCGGAACCGGTGCGATGGAGGCTTCGGTCACCAACCTGACCTCGCCGGGTGACCAGGTTCTGGTTCTCACAGCTGGCAAGTTCGGGGAACGCTGGGTTGGCCTCGTGAAGGCCTTCGGCTGCCAGCCGGATGTGGTCACGGCTCCCTACGGACAGACTTTCGACCTGGCCCAGATCCGCGCCGCACTCAAGCCCGAGCACAAAGCCGTATTCCTGCAGGCAACCGAGACCTCCACCGCCGTACGTCACGACGTGGAAGCCATCGCCAAGCTGCTCAAAGAGGCCGGCAGCCAGGCGCTCCTCGTAGTCGATGGGATTACCGGCCTGGGAACCACCCACTTCGATGTGGACGTCTGGGGCATCGACATCCTGATCGGCGGCTCGCAAAAGGCGGTCATGATTCCTCCCGGCCTCGCCTACCTGAGCGTGAGCGAGCGTGCGTGGGCGGCCATGGAGACGTCAAAAAATCCGCGCTACTACTTCGACCTGCGCAAGGAACGGAAGAACGCGGTGAAGGGTGAGAGCGCGTACACGCCGGCTGTGGCGCTGGTAGCCGGGCTGGGCGCCGCGCTCGATTACATCGCCGGGCAGGCGGGCGGCGATCTCGAAAAAGGCCGCATCGCGCTGGTGGAGAACGCGCAGGTAAACGCCGCGGCAACGCGGGCCGGCCTGGTGGCCCTGGGCTTCACACTGTTTGCGCCCACCGCTCCCGCCGCGGCGGCCACGGCCGTTGCGGTGCCGGAGGGAATGAACTCAAGCGACGTGGTCAAGGCGCTGAAGACGCGTTTTGCCCTCGTCATCGCCAACGGCCAAGGCGAGATGCAGGGCAAAATCTTCCGCGTGGCCCACCTGGGATTCTTCGACTACCTTGACACCGTAGCCCTGCTCGGAGCGATGGAACACATTGTCAAAGACACGCTGGGTCTGCCGGTGATGTACGGGCAGGCTGTGGCGGCAGCGCAAGAAGTGTATGCGAAGGCAGTGAAGGAGTGAGGAAACGAGTGAAGAAGTGAATGAGTGAACAAGTGAAAAAGCCAACGAGATCGAGCGCGAGCAAATCTGGGTTGTAGCCTCGTTCGGCTCCCTTCACTCATTCACTTCTTCACTCATTCACTCGTTCACTTTTTCACTCATTCACTTACTCACTCATTCACTTATTCACTCATTCACTGATCTGGAGCATTCATGCCGGAGCTTGCATTTGGAGAGAAACTGCTGATTGCGAGAAAACAGCTTGATCTCTTTCAATACGAAATGGCGGAGCGGTTGGGGGTCCATCCTAACTCGCTGACCAAGTATGAGCGCGGCGAAGGAAAGCCGCACGCCGCCGTGATGCGCATGTTCGACTTGCTTTGCGAACAGCAAGGCATCCGCTTCGACGAATTCGAAGGCGCGGAGAAGGCAAGAGGAGAAGCGATGAAAATCGTTCTGGCGGAAAAAGTTTCTNNAGGGGTTGCCGGCCGCGCTGGCCGACGCCGACGCCCTGGTTGTGCGCAGCGCCGTGCAGGTAGACGATGCGCTGCTCGAACACGCGCCGAAACTGCGCGTCATTGGCCGCGCCGGGGTGGGCGTCGACAACATCGACACCGAAGCTGCCACAAGACGTGGCATCGTGGTCATGAACACGCCGGGCGCCAATGCCGTGGCCGT
>PLSH01000234.1:0-4827 GCA_003165095.1 Acidobacteriaceae bacterium | reverse complement strand
CCGTTTGTTTCGGCGGCCGTGGCTCGGGAAAGTGGGATCCGGGTGGTAACGCTCGAAGAACTGATCGCGGGCGCCGACTACCTCACGCTACACGTCGGGTTGACGCCGCAAACGGCGGGCGTGATCAACTCGAAGACGCTCGCCGCCATGAAAAAGGGCGTGCGCATCATCAACTGCGCGCGCGGCGAGCTGGTGGAAGATGCGGCCCTCGTCGCGGCGCTCAAAAGCGGCCACGTAGCCGGAGCGGCGCTCGATGTGTTTGCCCAGGAACCGCCCAAAGAGTCGCCATACCTTGAGTTCGACAACGTGATCCTTACGCCGCACATCGCCGGCTCAACCGCCGAGGCGCAGGAGGCGGTCGGCGTGCAGATTGCGCAGCAGGTGCGCGAGTACCTGAAGCTGGGCGTGGTGCAGAACGCGGTGAACCTGCCCTCCATGAGCCACGAGGAGTACGTGCAGATTGCGCCGTACATCGACCTCGCTGGCCGCCTGGGCTCTTTCCTCGCCCAGGCAGGCACCAGCGGGATCGAGGCAATTCATCTCATTTATGGCGGCACGCTCACCGAGGTCAAGACGGAACTGGTGCGCAACGCGGCCATTGCCGGCCTGCTGCAGGGTTCCGAGCACGTGAACCGGATCAATGCGGCAGCCGTGGCGGAGGAGCGCGGCATTCGTGTGCACGAAGACAAAGAGGAGAGCCATCGCGGCGGCGCGGCAAGCGTGCTCACCATAGTGCTGCATGGCCCGGCGGGAACNNTGGTGTGCCGCAACCTGGACGTGCCGGGCGTGATCGGCCAGATCGGCACGACCCTGGGACAGCAGGGCGTGAACATCGCCAACTTCGCGCTCGGCCGTGAACGGACCGGCGCCAAGCCCGTGAAGGCGCTGGCGGTAGTGCAGGTGGACGAGCCGGTATCGGAATCCGTGCTGGAGGCGCTGCGGTCCATCGAGGCGCTGCTGGAGGCAAAACTGGTGAAGCTGCCTGAAGCGGGACGCTGAAATCTCGTCAACGCCGCTTTGCATGGTTGGGCGCCTCTCCGAGACAGGCTTTTCCTGTCGAATCCGATTGCCGCCGGTTTTTCCTGCGCTTCAGGATCGCTGTATACTTGAGCCGTTCCGGCATTTCATCAGCCAGCGAAATCGGCTCATCTTCAGGATGCGAAGAAAGACGCGCGTCCTGGCCGCGCTCGACCATCCTATTCGGCCACTCCAGACGAGGTGAACGGTTGCACCAGAGCCCCTCTCAGCCGGAATTCGCAGCAGCACAGCTCCGGCCGCTGTGTGTCGACTTGGATGGAACGCTGGTCAAGTCGGATACCCTGATCGATTCACTCCTCGTCTTGTCGCGGACCAAACCGCTGCAAGTGCTGACGCTGCCTTTGCGCCTTATCCACGGCAAAGCGGCGTTCAAGGCGTATGTGACCGAGCGGGTCGTTCTCGATGTCGCGCATCTGCCGTACAATCGCAAGCTGCTTCTGTTTCTGCAACAAGAGCGCGTACGAGGCCGCGCCATTTATCTTGCCACGGGCGCAGATGTGCACCTGGCGCGGCGCGTTGCCGACCATCTGGGGATCTTCAGCGGGGTGCTGGGGAGCGATGGCGCAACCAACCTGACCGGAATCAGAAAGCTCGACAGCCTGCGCCAGCGGCTGGGCTCGAATGAATTCGATTACATCGGCAACGACACTCCAGATCTGCCGCTGCTGGCCCGTGCCGCCAAACCGATGGTAGCCAATCCGAGCCTGAGATTGCGGATGAGAATGCGCGCGCTGGGCATTGTCCCCGCACACATATTCGAGGAACGCGGCCGGCCGCTCCAATCCGTCTTCAAAGCGTTGCGCCCGCACCAGTGGGCGAAGAATCTGCTTATCTTTGTGCCGCTGCTGCTTGCGCATGTGATTACCGTCAACCTGTTGATGACCGCATTGCTGGCCTCTTGCTGCTTCTGCGCCACTGCTTCGGCCGCCTACATTGTCAACGACCTGCTCGATATCGAGGCCGACCGGCGCCACCCTCGGAAACGTCTGCGGCCGTTCGCCTCAGGCGATCTGCCCGCCTTTACGGGAATTGGCGTTGTCGCCATCCTCCTCTTATTGGCGCTCTCCGGGGCCCGATTGCTACCTGCCGGATACTACGGCTGGCTGCTGCTCTACCTGGGCACGACCCTGGCGTACTCCGCATACCTGAAGCGGATTGCGCTCGTCGACGTGCTGGTGCTCTCCGGCCTGTATACCCTGCGCCTGCTCGCCGGAAGCGCTGCAACCGCAACCCCCATCTCCCATTGGCTCGCCGGATTTGCCATATTCCTGTTTCTTTCCCTGGCTTTCGTCAAGCGCTTCGCGGAGCTTGAGAATCTCAGATCCACCGGTTTGCCGCCAAGAAATGGCCGCGGATACCTGTCCAGCGATATCGAACAGATGCGCAGCTTCGGTACGGCCAGCGCATTTGCCGCCGTGGTCATCTTCGCCAATTACATCAGTGGGCGGGACGTGGTGAATCTCTATCGGCATCCGTCGACGCTGTGGCTGATCATGCCCTTCATGATCCTCTGGCTCTGCCGGGTGTGGCTGCGGGCTGCGCGGGGCCGCCTCGACGAAGATCCGGTCGCGTTTGCGCTTACTGACCGGATCAGCTTGATCATCGGTGCGGCGGTGGTGATCGTCATCCTGCTCGCTTTGTGATTTCCCCCGGCTGCATTTTGACCAGGCTATGAACGAAACAGGGGTGTGCGTCCCGAAGCCGCGCCGCTTCAATCAACCTTGGCACAGAAGACGGCTAGCCCATCAGCCCTTTGTGGCCCAGCCAGCCTCGCAGATACGATGCCTGGCCCACATGGTACGTTTCATGGATCGCCATAAAGTTGACCACGCCGCTCACCTTGCCGTCGGTGCTCGGAGGCCCTTTCGTGGAAGGCTCCGCGAGCGCTTCCTCCGAAACTCCCTCCAGCGTGCTGGCCAGGATTCCGGACAGCTCGCGCCAGGCATCCATCAGGGCAGCCGGCGACGGGTAAGCTGCTTCGTCTTCGCATTTGCCGCCACGGGCAAACGCTCCGAGCCATGGCTGCGACCACTCCGTGCCCAGCCGGCCGACCAACATCTTGCGCGACCAGATTACGTGGCCGACGATCCACGCGATGTGGTTCGATTTTTCGTTGGGACGCCTCAACCACTCCTCCGGTGAAAGGTCCTTGACCATCTTCACCAGAAAATCGGAGTTGAAGCGATAGATCTCTGCCGGTGATGCGATAGCTGCGGGAATTGGCACGGGAACTCCTTATTGGTTGCGCAAAACACGAATGAAGTTCTTACGCCCGGCTGAGATACGCGCCTTCGCTGGTATCCACGCGGATTTTTTCTCCCTCGTTGATAAATGCGGGGACCTGCACCACCAGGCCGGTTTCGGTCTTGGCCGGCTTGGTCACGCTGGATGCGGTTGCCGACTTCAGGCCCGGTTCGGTTTCCACCACCTGCAGCTCCACTGCCGAGGGCAGCTCGATCCCGACAGCCTGCCCATCATGGTAACTCACCTTGATCTGCAGGTTGGGCGTGAGGTACTCCACCGCATCGCCGAGCGTGGAACCTTTCAGCACCGTCTGCTCGTAGTCGACTGGATTCATGAAGTAGTAGTCATCGCCGTCGGCGTAGAGAAACTCCATCGAAACCTCGTCGACCACAACCTTTTCGATGGCATCGGCGGAGCGGAAACGGTGCTCGAACATCGCGCCGGATTTCAGGTTGCGAAGCTTGGCCTGGATGAAAGCGCGCAGGTTGCCGGGGGTACGATGCTCCACCTTGAATACCAGGTGAAGCTGGTCGTTGTGCTTGATGATCATGCCCGGACGCATTTGGGTGGCGGGAATCGCCATAGAGAGAGTGCTCCTTGCTGTGCTTGCGCTATACGCAAAAATATCGGCCTTGGCCCATTCATCATTGTAGCAATCGCGGCAGACGCCGGGCCGGGCGCGATTGCGCAGTCTTAGCGCTGGCTCGCCTCACCCGCCGCGACCTGGCGATTGAACTCCGCCGACCGGTTTCGCGCTATGCTGAGCGATTGCCAATGGCCGCGCGCATAATGCTTGGCCAGCAGGACGATCTGGCCCACGTGGTACGCGTAATGCGCCACCTGGCGGTTGATGGCCTGCAGCACCAAGTGCGCCTCGCCGCGGATCAGAATCGTGCGGCCAAGATCAGCATCGGTGAGCGGCTCAAGCGCCTGAAAAAGAATGGCCCAGCCGTTCTCCCAATCCTCCATCAGCGCCTTGCGCGTAGTCGGCGGCTCAACAAATTCGCTGTCGCGGTTGCGGTCTGATTTCTCCCCGTCGGTGGTGAGGAAATCGGTCCAGCGGGAGCGCATGTTGCCGGCCATGTGCTTGACGATGATAGCAATCGAGTTGGCCTCGCCGTCGAGCGCGGCGAAGAGCTTCTCGTCAGTCACTTGCTCCATGGCGCGATCGCCAAGGCTTTTGTATTGCCGGAAGAGCGCCAGGGAATCTTCAAAGTAGGAGGTCGTGAACTTCAGTGCCATGCACCCAGTGTAAGGCGCTCTTCGCTCCGATGAGGGCGCACCGCGCGGGGCTCAGCGCGCTGCTGCGGCCCGGTCTCGGGCCTGCTCATAAATCTGCTGCAACAGTCTCACGTTGACCTCGGGCCGATACAAGGCTTCGTAGGTCTGGCGCGCCCCGCGGCGAAGTTCGCTTTCCAGCCTGCCGTCCGAAGCGATGCGTCGAACAGCACTCGCTAGCGCCGCCGGATTGCCGGGTTCGACCAGCAGGCCGTTGGCGCCGTCCTCGACCAGAGTCGCCAATGCGCCGATGCGGCTGGCGATGAT
>PLSH01000088.1:11970-13738 GCA_003165095.1 Acidobacteriaceae bacterium | reverse complement strand
TGTCCTGCGGATGATCGACCAGCAGATGAACCGTCACCGCGCCCGCGCCAATTATACCACCTGCCAGCGCGCCCGCGGGACCTCCAAGAATAGCCCCGGGTGCCGCGCCGGCGCCTACCGCCCCGCCGAATTCGATGCCGTCCTTCTTCAGGCGCGAATCCGGCGTGATGTCGCCTTCACTGCCCACCCGGGTCCGCGATCCCGGAGCTCCCGTGGTCTGCGCGTAGAGGCGGTACCGTGAGCCATCGGGAAGAATCACCGTCTCCGGCCGCAACAACATCGAACCATGGCCGCCCGCGTGGCCCGTGGACACACGAACCACTTTGCCGTCAATTTCAGCTCCCGCGGGGATCAGAACCTGCCCGCCCTCAAGCACGTCGGAAGCTACGCGGGTGCGGAAAGGATCACCCGCCTGGCTGTAGGTGGTCGAAAGCCCGTCGAGCAGGCGCGCCCGTATCATGGTTCCCTCGCCGAGTTCTCCCGGCGGCAAAGGAGCCGGATGCACGATGTCCCCATCGGGATCGTTCATGTTTGCGCGCTGACCGAGCGCCGGCTGCGAAGGCGTCTCTGGCGCAACCTGCACAATACCGTCATCGGTGCCGTTGGCGGCATCGTCGCCGGCGGCAGCGCCGGAAGTCGGCTNNGCGCCTGCGCGGGCGCGGTCGGCTGCGCATAGTGCGCTGCCGGCGGCTTCGCCGTGGGTGCCGGTGGCGTGTTGTCGATAATCGTGCTGTCCGGAGGAGGATTCGAGGTCCCCGCATAGGGGTTCGGCTGGCTTGCCTGTTGCGCACCCAATGCCGCGCTGGCTCCGAGAATCATCACGCACACAAGAATCGGCCGGTTCATTCTGTTCTCCTCATTTGCGGGCAAGAATCCCCTTGACGATTTAAACCCCGCTGGATGGAAAAGTTGTGCGCCCGCGCGCCCCGCAGTGGATGCGCGCGGCAACTTGCCTACCTTAAGCCTAGCGCGCGGCGTCAGGCCCTGCGTCCCCGCATCCCGCGCAGGTGTCTCTCGCGGCACGAATCCAGAGAGTTAACCCTGTCCTTTGCCTCGAATGGCTTACGCGCATGTGACCGCCGCCACAAAGGTTGTGGTGGCTCCGTTTGTTAGAATCCAAGTGGATTTCAAGCGCTTCTTGTGACTGGACGGAGAGAGGATTCGCACGCGTGCAGGAGCTTCTGAATACGATTCAAAGCGCCGCCGGAGAAGATCTTGCCGTGGATCGCCGTCCCAGACTGAATGACCGGCTGCTGCACCGAATTATGAGGAATCATATGACTGAAATTGTTGCCATTCGTGCCCGCGAAGTCCTTGACTCGCGCGGCAATCCCACCGTGGAAGCGGACGTGATCCTGGAAAGCGGCGCCATGGGCCGTGCCATTGTCCCATCCGGAGCCTCCACCGGCGAGCTTGAGGCCGTCGAGCTGCGCGACGGCGACAAAAGCCATTACCTCGGCAAAGGCGTTCTGCAGGCCGTGGCCAATGTTGAAACCGTCATTGCCCCTGAACTCGAAGGCATGGACGCCGCCAACCAGCGCCTCATCGATCAAACCATGAACGCGCTCGATGGAACCCCCAACAAAAGCAAGCTCGGCGCCAATGCCATCTTGGCCGTCTCCATGGCTTCCGCTCGCGCAGTGGCCCAAACCCTCGAGATTCCCCTTTACCGCTATCTCGGCGGCGTCAACGCCTCCATCCTGCCCACGCCCATGCTCAACGTCTTGAACGGCGGCGCGCATGCCGACAGCAACGTCGATTTCCAGGA
>PLSH01000088.1:0-11961 GCA_003165095.1 Acidobacteriaceae bacterium | reverse complement strand
AATGCCGAGGCCATCGAGTTGATTCTCGAAGCCATCGAGCAGGCCGGCTACAAGCCTGGCGAACAGATCGCCATCGCACTCGATCCCGCTTCGAGCGAGTTCTACGACAGCGAAAAGAAAAAGTACGTCTTCAAGAAGGGCGACAAGAGCGAACTGTCCAGCGAACAGATGGTTCATTTCTACGACAACTGGATTCGCCAATACCCCATCGTCTCCCTCGAAGACGGCCTCGCCGAGGCAGACTGGGAAGGCTGGCGCATCCTCACTGACAAGCTGGGCAGCAAAGTTCAGCTCGTCGGCGACGACATCTTCTGCACCAACATCAAGCTGTTGCAGCGCGGCATCGAGGAGGGCGTGGCCAACTCCATCCTCANNCCGACCTCGCCGTAGCCACCGGCGTAGCCCAGATCAAAACCGGCTCCGCAAGCCGCACCGACCGCATCGCAAAATACAACCAGCTCCTGCGCATCGAAGAAGAACTAGGCTCCGGCGCAGTCTACCTCGGCCTCGAAGGCCTCAACTACAACGACTAGGAGCTAGAGCCAAAAAACGGGTGCCCCAGGGTCCCTCGCTTTTGGGGACCTGGGTTCCCAGGCCCACACCGCGAATACCGCTCGCTTCCAAGGAAAACCAACCGTGCCCAAGCATCCCCTCGTACTCACCATCCTCGACGGATGGGGCTATCGTGCCGAAACCGCCAACAACGCCATTGCCCTGGCCCGCAAGCCCACCTACGACAAGTTGCTGCGCGAGTTTCCCAATACCCTCATCCGCGCCAGCGAGCATTTCGTCGGACTGCCCGACGGACAGATGGGCAACAGCGAAGTCGGCCACCTCAACATCGGCGCCGGACGCATCGTGCAAATGGACATCACCCGCATCGACGCCCAGATTGCCTCCGGCGAATTCCAGAAAAATCCATCCATCGTCAAAGCCATGCAGCGCGCCCGCGAAGCCGGCCGCCAACTGCATCTCTTCGGCCTGGTCTCCGATGGCGGCGTCCACTCCCACCAGGAACATCTCTACGCGCTGCTGCGTATCGCGCGCGAATACGGCCTCGAGCGCGTCTTCGTCCACGCATTCATGGACGGCCGCGATACCGGGCCGACCTCCGGCGCGGGCTTCATTGCCCAGCTCGAGCAGAAGATGCGCGAATACGGCGTAGGCAAGCTGGCCAGCGTCAACGGCCGCTACTACGCAATGGATCGCGACAAGCGCTGGGAGCGCGAGCGCAAGGCATTCGACGCCATGGTCACCGGCAAAGCCGAGGGCGGCGCATATCCCAATGCGGTCGCGCGCATCAAGGAGTGCTACAACAGCGGCACAACCGACGAGTTCCTCATCCCCTTCGTCGTAACCGATGCCGCCGGCAAGCCGGTTGGCCAGATTCGCGACGAAGATGTCTGCCTCAACTTCAACTTCCGCTCCGACCGCGCCCGGCAGATTACTCGCGTCCTGGCCCGCGAAAGCGGCCTCAATAAGCAGGGCGGCCGCGACCTCGAAGGTTGGGAGTCTCTGGACGAGACGATACCCCGCTCCGAGATCCCCAAAAAACTGCACTACGTCTGCATGACTCAATACGACAAGCTCTATGAACTGCCGCTCGTCATCTTGCCCGAGTCGATGGACAATATCCTCGCCAACGTTCTCTCCGCCCACCATCTCCGCAACCTGCGCGTAGCGGAAACGGAAAAGTTCGCGCACGTCACCTACTTCTTCAACGGCGGCATCGAGATTCCCTTCCCCGGCGAAGACCGCGCCCTTATTCCATCTCTCAAAGTGGCCACCTACGATCTCGCGCCCGAAATGAAGGCCGAAGCCATCGGCGACACCATCGTCAAAGCCGTCAACGACACCGCATTCGATCTCGTCGTCGCCAACTTCGCCAACGCCGACATGGTCGGCCACTCCGGCAAGCTCGAGCCAACCATCAAGGCCTGCGAGGCCGTGGACGCGCAACTGGACCGCATCTACAAAGCCATCAAGGAGAAGAACGGAAGCTGGCTCATCACCGCGGACCACGGCAACGCCGAGCTCATGGTCGACCCCGTGACCGGCGGCCCGCACACCGCGCACACCACCAACCCCGTCCCCATGATCTACGTCAGCGAAGACGCCGCACATTACCGCCTCCGCAACGACGGCTCCCTGCGCGACATCTCACCCACCCTGCTGGCCATTCTCCAGGAGGGCCTGCCCAAAGAAATGACCGGCGGCGACCTCCGCATCCCGATTGCAAAATGAGCGCGGCGTAAGCACGATCGAAAAAGGCGAAGCCATCGCGGCTTCGCCTTTTCCATTCGCATACCTGTTTCCGGTTCAACGCATCAACATCTCAAAGCACAAAAGCCTCCCGCTCGGGAGGCTTTTGAAATTTCCACTACCGATTCCGTCTTACCGCAGACGCAGCGATTTAATCGCCGCCGGAAGATGCTCTTCAATAAACTTGGCGCGTTCCACCGCGATCCCGCCCAGATACGATGGCGCAGGCGTGGCCATCAGCACCAGTGCCAGCGCGATCACCGAGAAACACAGCCCGGCGATGCCGGCAGACATCAGCATGTGATACATGTCGGAGATGTCGAGGCCGAGAACGTTGAAGGCCACGTGCTCCAGCGGCTTGATGTGTTGCAGCGTTGCCAGCGCGAACAGAAAGAACAGCGCCGCCAGCGAGGTAAGCACTGCCAGCGTCCCATCCAGGCTGCGATGAAATTTCTGGCGCGCGCTGCAATGGGCGCACTCCTCAAAATGATGTTCGTAGTCTCTACGCATCTCCGGGGAAATCCCGGAAATGTCATACCGCCAGCTTGCCAGTATGGAGCCTACTACTCGGTCCGTGCATCGGGTTCTTGCCATAGCCATAAAGACTCACTTTGCATGGGATGTGTTCGACCGCTTTGCTGTTCCGCGATCATGTGGCAACGGATAGCCTTCAACTTAGAGATGCTTCACCTTCCAAATGGTTTCAGGTGGCTCCCGGCGTTCTCAGCTTCGCCAGCATAAAGTCCTGGCTCTTTCTCCTGCCAATCCTCCTGCTCAGATAGATGCCCGTTTTGTCTATTGTAAATATTACTCACCTAAAAAGATAGAGCCGAAAGAGGTTCATGCTGGTCGGCCAGCAGCAGGCGATTGGCAAGCAGGCTGGCGCGGCCGTTCAGCGCCCGCTCCGCCGCAACCCTCGCCAGCTCGGGAAGATTGTTGCTTTCAGATAGATGCGCCAGAATCACATACGCCGCCTGGCCGTCGTAGCTGGTCGACAGAAACTCGGCCGCGGCCTCGTTGCTGAGGTGACCCACCCGCGACAACACCCTCTGCTTCACCGCCCACGGATACGGGCCGTCCCGCAGCATCTCCAGGTCGTGGTTCGATTCGAGAAGCAGCAGATCCAGCCCCTGAAGTTGCGCCTTCACGTTCGGGGTGATGTAGCCCAGATCGGTGGCAAACCCCATCCGGACCCCTTCGGCCGCAAACACAAATCCCACCGGGTCGGCCGCGTCGTGAGGGGTGGTGAACGGGCTAAGGTCAATGTCTCCAATTACAAAGGGCTGACCGGCCTGGAAGTACTCGACCGCCGGAAGCCACGTCGGATCGTTCTTCCGAGAAGACGGCTGGCCGGCAGACTCGTCCTCTGCCCCGCCGGCTTTCTGTGCCTGCGCAGGCACCTCGGCCTCGGTCTCCTCGGGCTCGCCCTCTTCGGCTGACGCTTGCGCCTCCGCCTGCCGTTCGGCAGCCTGCTTCCGGCACTGCTCCAGCCACTGTGCGTACGTCATCTGCCGCCGCGGGGTCAGCCAGCGCATCCAGGCCCGGTGCGTAGCCTCGGTAAAATAAACCGGTTTTCCCAGCTTCCGCGCGGTCACGCAAAGCCCGTTGATATGGTCCTGATGCTCGTGGGTGATCACGATTGCGTCCAGGGTTTCGGGATCTTCACCGGCCAGTTTCATGCGCCGGAACAACTCCCGGCAGCTTAGCCCCGCATCCACCAGGATCCGCGTCCGTCCCCCGCAGACAACCGTACTGTTGCCTTTGGAACCTGACGCCAGAACTGTGAAACGAACCATCCCTTGAGCATAACGCGAACCTCTGTGCAATACGCGGCATCTCAGCCAATCCGCCTCCGGCGCCGGCAACCCATTCGAACTCCGTGCCCCTCAATCGTAAGCAACTTCGCTCATCACGCCCAGCACGTTATCGTCAGGATCCTTCAGGAAGCCTATCCACAGCTCGTGATCGGGCATCTTGGTCACCAGGTGAGGCTCTCCAACAAATTCCACGCCTTGATCCTTCAACAGCGCATGCGTCTCTTTGATGTTCCGTACCCTGAAGTACAGTATCGTTCCGCCGCGCGGCGTCGCCGTCTCCTGCGTCCCGATCAGCAGGCGAATGTTCCCGCACTGAAAGAACGACATGCTGCCCGCGTCGAACAGAAACTTCATTCCCAGCTTGTTCTGATAAAAATCCTTGGCTCGCGCCAGGTCGCTGACCGTGACTGCAATCTGCCCGATCGCGTCAAAATGTACTCCTTGCTGGATTGCTGCCGTCTCGTCCTCCATGGAACCCCCTTTTCGTTAGCTCACCTAACGATATAGCATAAACAAGTGCAATCATGCCAAACAAAATCTCAACCGAATCCCAAATTGTCGCCGGCCAGATTCACTCCGTCGCCATTCACCTGCTCCGCAAGCTCCGCCGCGAAGATGCAGATAGCGGCCTGAACGCGCCGCGCCTGTCCGCCCTTTCCGTCATCGTCTTCGCCGGACCTGTGACCCTCGGTGATCTTGCCGCCGCCGAGCAGGTTCGTCCCCCCACCATGACCCGCATCGTCGACGCCCTGGTTGAACTCGGCCTGGCCGCGAAAAACAGAAACGCAGCCGATGGCCGCAGCACCCTCATCACTCCAACACCGGCCGGCAAAATGCTGCTGATCGAAGGCCGCGAACGTCGGGTTCGCACTTTGGCGCGGCAAATCGACGCATTGAGCCCTGGCGACAGGGCAACCCTGCAGCAAGCCGCCGAAATCCTCAAAAACGTCCTGCCCGCCATGTAAACAGGCCGCCAATCCCCAAAATCCCTGAAGGTGCGCCGCCCTGAACGCCGGTCCCTCCCCCTGAAATGCTGCCCTGACCCAATGCAATTGGTTGATTTCACAGAAAATAGCTGTAGTACTTGCTCCCAACTATCGCAAACTGGGCGTATATTGTATTCACGTTGCTAAAGCGCCCGTCCTTCCAGGCCCCTTTTTGCTATGCAACGGGTTTAGCGGCTATGGAATGTTCGTCCGGCCTAACTCCCTGCGAATTGCGATAACTGGAAGAAAACTGCGCCCCGCAGGGAAATGGAGTGAACGCGTATGACAACGATCGCCTTCGCTTTATTCAACCTGCCCGCCTTCCTGACGGACCCTCATCCCCTGGGCCCGCCAGAGCTCAATTACCTGCTGGTCCTCATTCCCTATCACGTCCTTCTCCTCATCGCCATAATCGCCAAAGGCAAAGATGCCCGGTTGTCTAAATCCATCAGCGCTACGGTCCTCATCCATACCATCGTTCTGGGAGTGCTGATCGCTCTGGTTGTGGAACGGGATCTCGTGCCATCTTTCTACTACATCCGCTACTTCATCGCGCTTTTCGCTCCTTTTGAGGCAAAAAGACTCTTCCTCAAGGACAAAAAGATCGTTGTAAACACGCCGGTATTGGCTCCGTCGGGATTGGCCCCGTCGGGAGACGTCGTCTCTAATGCCTCCGCCGACGATAGCGAAGAATTTATCCGGTACCTTAAAGAGAGAGGCCGCCAATTCCACAAGCCCGGGCGCAGCGTCAGGGAAGAGTTTACCCTGTGGCTCAACTACCGCATAAAACATGGCATTCAGTCGACCAGTCCGCCGCTCACCATGTCCTACCTCCGCACTGAGCAAGTCGAATCAGTCCGTATCGATATTCGCTCCGCTCCGCCGGAATCATAATCGGAATCACCGTCCCGCGCCTGGGAATACTCTCCGCGCTGGTTAGCCCCCGCTGTCGCAGAGCCCCTCCAGACGCTCCCGCGCGAAAGTCAATTACAGGCTCTAGGGCATCTCCGACAGGCGCGCCGGTATCTCGATCGAAACCAGCGTTCCCCGCCCGGGATTGCTCACCACGTTGAACCGCGCCTTGTCCCCGTAGAGCACCTCGAGACGCTCCTGCACATTCTTCATGCCGATGCCCGCGCCCGTGCGCCGCAGCGCCGACGCAGGCCGGTTGCCCATCCCCACACCGTCGTCCGCTACCTCGATCAGCACCCGATCGCCGTCAAGACGGCTGCGCAGCGTAACCGTTCCCCCGTTGATGCGCGGCTCCAGCCCATGCTTGATGCTGTTCTCAATCAGCGGCTGCAATAGAATGCTGGGCACCAGTACGTCCAGCGTCAGCGGATCGATTTCCTTTTCCACCCTCAGCTTGTCGGCGCCGAACCGAACCACCTCAATGTCCAGGTAATCGTCGGTGAACTTCAGCTCCTGGCTCAGCGGCACATAGTTGTCGTGGTCCTTCAGCAGCGCGCGCAAAATATTGGCCAGCTTCACCGTCATCTCGCGCGCCAGCTCCGGCTTCATGCGCACCAGCGAAGCAATCGAGTTCAGCGTGTTGAACAGAAAATGCGGGTTGATCTGCCGCTGTAATGCGTCCAGCCGCGCTTCCAGCACCAGCCGCTTCTGCTCTTCAAGCGAGATCTCCACCCGCAGCGTATTCCACACCTTCAGCGCAATCCCCACCACGATCGGCGCGCATAGCCAAATCAGAACTTGCAGCCACCATTGGTCGGCAAGCAGCGCAAACAGCCGATGAGGAAACTCGCGCGCCAGCCAAGTCCGGCACGCTTCCATGGCCACAATCAGAAACAGCATCAGAAACTGCCGGTCGATGCGCGGCTGGCGCAGGTTGCGCCGCACCCAACGATAGAGGCTCAGGTCGATGAAGGGTGTAAACGACCAGATCTCCTCCTTGCCGACAAATCGCCCCAGCAGACCCGCCGCCAACCCCAGGGCCACGTTGAAAGGCAGCGCCAGAAACTCGTGATGATAGACCGCGGGCGCCGACAGCACCGCGCCGCCCAGCATGGCCCACGCCGGACCCAGCAAAAGGCCCAGAAGTATCACCGTCTCAAAGGAGATATCGGCGGCCTGAAAATTGGGCACCCTGATCCGCACCCATACTCCCAGCGTAAGCGGCACCACAATGAACGCCAGCAATGCCAGGGTTTGCCGCGAAGTGCGCCTCTCCGCAAAAAACAGCCGCCGGAATGTAGTGACCCGCGCTAGCACGCTGGCCACCGAGGCCACCACGCCCAGTTTCACCAGCAGCGTAATCCAAATCAGGTTGACGGTCACCCCATCAATGTATCGCGCCGCGCCTCCGCGCATCTAATTTTTTCAAGGGCTTGCGCCAATGCGAGCCGGTCGCCGTAGATCGTTCGAGCCGGCCCCTGCGCTCGATTGTGACAATAAATTGCATCTCTGTGACAACCGTCGCCGAACCCCCACCGGGCCGCAAAGTAAAATGGAAACATGCCATTTGCAAGCGTGAAGAAGATCGCCGAGGCTGATTTTCCCACCCGCTGGGGAGCCTTCCGCATCCTGGGATTCGAGGGCCTGCTTGCGGGTCCGGCCGCGGCCAGGTCAAACTGCGAGCCGGCCCACCAGGTCGAGGGCCTCGTCGCCCTCGTCATGGGCGACATTCACTCCGCACCGCCGCTGGTCCGCATTCACTCCCAATGCCTCACCGGCGACGTCTTCGGCTCTCTCCGCTGCGACTGCCGGCTGCAGCTCGAAATGGCCCTGTCCCTCATCGCCGATCAAGGCGCAGGCATCCTGCTCTATGAGCAGCAGGAGGGCCGCGGCATCGGCCTCATGGCCAAGCTCAGAGCCTACGAGCTCCAGGACCAGGGTCGCGACACCGTCGAAGCCAATGTCGAGTTGGGCTTTGCCGCCGACTGCCGCGGATACGAGCTCCCCGCCGCCGCCCTCAAGCTGTTAGGCCTCTCTGAGGTCCGCCTCATTACCAACAACCCCGAGAAAGTCGCCGCGCTCGAATCCGCGGGCATCACCGTCATTGAGCGCATCTCCGCCGAAGTCGAGCCCCAGGACTCCTTCGCCAGCTACCTGAAAACCAAGCATGAAAAAATGGGCCACATCCAGGACTCGTCGCCCGGCTCGAGTCCTTCCTCGCTCGTAACCGAGGAACAGGCGAACTAAAGCGTCGGACCCAGCAAGCTAGGGAAGCTGAAAATCGACCCCTGTGTCCTGATTCGCCTTGTTGGTCGCAACCAGGTCGAGTTGGTCTGTCGGGATGACCAGTTGGCGCCGATCCCAAACGTACAGAGTTTTGTGGGTCAGAACGTAGTCATGGACCCGCAACGGCGGGCGGCCATCTTTGAAAACGAGCATGACCCCGTCCGCGCTGAACGGCATTGGAGCCGAATCAGAATCAGTACCGGCGGGTGGGTAAATACCGGGGGGCTCTGGCGGCGCCGGATACGGAGGCTCCGCATCGTAGCCCTCGGCCGGCTGGCCCGGCTGGCTTGGTCCAGCGGCAGAATCATCCGAGCCTGAGTCGTCTGGATACAATGGGAAAGCGGGAGCTATCCATCCGTAGCCGGGTGCGACATAAACCACTCCGCCGCCATAACCAGGCACATACGGTCTCCGTTGACGGTAGCTTCCGGTATACGCCGGACGAGCGCCTCGAGAGCCTGCCATTCCCCTCTGGAAACCCGGAGCTCTCCCTGGAGCAACGCCCCGATTTCCTGAAAAATACCCTGAAAATCGGTTGGGAGCGGAAGTGGAGAACCCTCCGCGGGATACGGACGCGCCATGGCCCGAGAAACCTCCGCGCGACCCGCCACGCTGCGCGCAGATTGGCAACGCAATCATTGCAACTGCCAGCGCAACTGCGGCGAAACACTTCACCCGAACAT
The DNA here is from genome assembly GCA_003165095.1 of Acidobacteriaceae bacterium. Next base: position 3,015 of record PLSH01000088.1, on the reverse strand, counting down.
TCTACGCCCAAATGCAAAATGCAAGTTGNNTTGGGGACCTGGGAAATCACAGACCTACCCCTTCGCTTCTCAACTCATCATGGACAAAGAAGCTCTGGGAATCTCAACCAGGATCCCAAAGCAACAGGCTAGCCCCGAAGCGCCCTCAGTACCTTGGCCGTAGTCACCACCTGCCCCACATGCCTCTGCGTGTGGTCCGCCACATGAATCAGCGCCCCGCCAATCGAAGTCGGCAACTGTTTCCGGCCCACGAAGCGTGGAATGTCAAGATTGGCCGTGGCCAGCACGCGAATGCGTTCGGCTGCGTCTGTGAATGAGACTTCGACTTCGGCGAGCAGCTCGGCCAACGACTCCTGCCGCCCTTCCCCACCCTTTTCGGATTTGAGGACCGCAAGCTGCTCGGCCGAAAGCTGTTCGCCCTCGGCATAGCTGAGAATGCGGTCCGTCGAGCGCGCAATGTGCCGCAGATGAAACGCAATAGAAATCAGCCCCAGCGGCTGCGCGTGAACTTCCGCATCTGTCAGCCCTTCCGTCCACTTTGTCAGATCGTCCAGCGCCAACTCCAGCGCATGAAGCACCGCCCGCCCCACCGCCGGAACTTCGGAGTGAGTGCCACGGAGCCAGGGTTCGGTGTATGGGACTTGCGCGGGAGAGTTGGTCATTGACAGATCCTCAAGAAACGAATTGTTCCCTAAATTCAGCCGGCGTCATGATCGCAATTTCACACCACGGATGCAGGACGAGCAAATCGCGGTCGCTGCTGACGATGGTCTGAGCGCGGCAGGCAAATGCGAGAGCAAGAAATTTGTCGTCCTTTGGGTCGCGGCATCGAGGCTTGATGTCCATCGTGTTCAATTCTGGCGCGGCCACGAGTTGCGAGTTCCTCCGATACCATGCAACAAATTCCTCGCGTCCGGCCCCGGGAATATATCGCGCAATGTGCGGTCGCGACAGCGCATTCTCCAATTCAGCAATCGTATCGGAACCGACAAAAACATGGCGCCGCTCAAACGCCAGATTGAGGGCGGTCCAGGGTGTAGAGCCGATTTTCAGAGCAGCGCCAATAAGAGTGCTGGTATCGAACACCACGCGCTCGATCACCCCAATCCAAGCTCCGCCCGCACCTCGTGGACCATGCGGTTGATCTCTTCGTCGGTCAGCGCCGCCGCATCAGGCGAAATTTGCGCGCGGTATTTCTCGCTCCACTGCTGCAATTCATTCACAGCCCGCTGCCGGCGCTTCCAATCGAGCATCTCAGCCATGTCATTTGGAGAAACGATGAACGCCGCGGGCCGGCCGTGGCGGGTGATGGCTACCGGCTCGCGCTGGACGAGATCAAGGAGTTGCCCGAACCGGTTTTGGGCCTCGGCTGAGGTTTTGGTGACCATAGTCGGCCTCCGATGTAGCTATTATAGCTAATTTAGCTAAAATGGCTACTTTGATCAAGAGGGCCTGGCGGGAATGCTGGCGCGAGTACCGCGGAGCCAAGGCTCGGTGTAGGGAGTGGGGACAGGTGACGAGTTCATCCGTGGATCCTCATGTCTTGTCAATGCTCAATTCATTTGCCGTGGGTCACACTAAGGATGCGGCCATTGCGCTTGTCGATTTTTGCCTCGGCAACTCCGCCGGCCCACCCGGGTGGCAAACACCCATACACTATCCACACGTTTCCACTCGGCGTTGCGGTAAGGGGCCGTTCGGAGTTGATTTGCTTCCGACCGTAGGTTCAAATCATCGCCTTCTCCGCAACCTTAATAGCGGAAGCCTCGTCGAGCACAGGTTGATCTTTGGCGTAGCTCGCTGCCGCTGCTGAACCCAGTACGAGAGAAACGGTCGCGATTCTCAAGAATCGTCGCATCGCAATGACTCCCGCGAAAGGGGGTGCGGCCTTCGCCTCCTACCCCGCGCTCTTAACCCGCACCACCGTGATCTTCTCAAATCCCTCTTCAAACACCGGCGGCTTCAGCTTCTCCGCCATCTTCCGCATCACGTCTTCGCTCACCGACCGGTCGCGCAGCCGGTTGCGCTGCAGGCAAACCTCAAGCGGCACATCGAAAAACACCGCCTGCACCTCGTAGCCGAAACTCTTCGCCATCTTGATCCACTGCCGCCGCTCGTGAATCGAGAGATTCGTCGCGTCCACGTAATTCCAAGGCATGCGCGCAATCAGCCGCGCCCGCAGCAGCGACCGCAGCGTTGAAAAAACCAGCCCCTGGTAGCGCTGCTCCTCCACATCGTCAAACAGAATATTGCGCAGCAGGTCGCTCGAAAGCGGCGTAATCCCGCGCCGCCCAAACCACGTCGTCTTGCCCGATCCCGGCATCCCGATGGCCAGCACAACATACCCTTTGGGAGCCGTCGGCGATTGTTCCGCCGAGCCCGGTTCCGGAACCGTGGCCGTCGGCATCTCGGGCTGGGTTTCCACCTCCAGCCGCCCCGAGCCCGGCGGCTCATTCCAATCCGTCCTCGCCGGCCGCTCCGGCCTCGCCGGACGCGCCGCCGCTGCCTGCCGGCTCTCCTGCGGCCGTGCCGGAGGCGCCTTCGCCGGTGCCTCGTCCGGATAGAGCGGCACCAGTGGAGCTAGTTGATTCGATGGGAGTTCCTGGCCGATTTTGCCCGTGGATTCCGAAGTATTCGGTGCGCGTCTGGAGCGTCTTCTCATGCCGACTTTAATCCTTGCTTCTACCGCTGCCTGTAATCCTGCATTGCTACCCGAATAACACAAATGGCTGCAGCGCGGCAAATCATGTGCACTCCGTCACATACAGTTCCGCTATGGGAGTTGCATCCTGACGGTGGGAATCTTGTGCGCGGAACACGCGTTTCGGCGAGCTTTAACTTCGCCGCCGTCGCCCCGGATGTTACGATCAAGAGTTTGGTGGAATCGCCTCGCAGCGCGCCCCAGACACCGCTCTTTCAAAGTTCAGAAACCTGAGATTCATCAAATAATAAGGAGAAATCACTCATGGCAGTTAAGGTTGGTATCAACGGCTTCGGCCGCATTGGCCGCAACGT
>PLSH01000251.1:7855-8611 GCA_003165095.1 Acidobacteriaceae bacterium | reverse complement strand
CATCATGACCACCATTCATAGCTACACCAACGACCAGGTCATCCTCGACTTCCCGCAGAAGGACCTGCGCCGCGCCCGCGCCGCCGCCCTCAGCATGATTCCCAGCTCCACCGGCGCAGCCAAGGCCCTCAAGCTGGTCATCCCTGAGACCGCCGGCAAGCTCGACGGCTTCGCCATCCGCGTTCCCACACCCAACGTCTCCATCGTCGATCTCACTTACATCGCCGAGAAACCCACCACCGTCGAAGCTCTGAACGCCGCCTTCACGGCAGCCTCAAACGGCGAGTTGAAGGGGATTTTGGGCGTTGACTCCAATCTGCTGGTCAGCTCAGATTACAAGGGCAACCCGCTCTCCTCCATCGTCGATCTGCCTCTGACCAAGATTGTGGGCCAGAGCGTAAAGGTGCTCAGCTGGTACGACAACGAGTGGGGCTACTCCAACCGCGTAGTCGACCTCATCGGCTTCCTGGTCTCCAAGGGCCTGTAAACAACAGGGATCAGGGTTCAGGGACCAGGGGTCAGCTTTTCCGGCTACTGGTCCCAGATTCCTGTTCTCTCATTCGCGTCGGTCACACCTGAAACCTGACCCCTGAACCCTGACCCCTGTTCTTAGGAAGACACCATGCCCAAACTCTCCATTCGCGACATCGACCTCACCAACAAGCGGGTCTTCATCCGCGTCGATTTCAACGTCCCGCTCACTGAAGACGGTCTAACCATCACCGACGACACCCGCATCGTAGCCACGCTGCCCAC
>PLSH01000251.1:2902-7823 GCA_003165095.1 Acidobacteriaceae bacterium | reverse complement strand
TCCATCAACGTGGCCTTCTCCCCCGACTGCGTCGGCGAAATCGCCGAGGAACTCGCGCGCCAGTTGGAGTCCGGCCAGGTGCTGTTGCTTGAAAACCTGCGCTATCACCCCGAAGAAGAAGCCAACGNNGGCTCGGCCCATCGCGCCCACGCCTCCACTGAGGGCATCACCCACTTCCTCAAGCCCGCCGTAGCCGGCCTGCTCATGGAAAAGGAAATTACTTACCTCGGCAAGGCTCTCGAGGCGCCCGAGAAGCCCTTCGTCGCCATCATCGGCGGCTCCAAAATCTCCGGCAAAATCGACGTCATCTCGAACCTGCTCGACAAGGTCGACACGCTGGTCATCGTCGGCGGCATGGCCTACACCTTCCAGCGCGCCCTCGGCGTAGCCACCGGCAAGTCGCTCGTCGAGGAAGACAAGATCGACATGGCCAAGGCCGCCATCGACAAAGCCAAAGCCAGGGGCGTCAACCTCCTGCTCCCCGTCGATAACATCCTCGCCGACAAGTTCGCGCCCGATGCCAACACCCAGCCCTGGGACACCTCGGTCGATTTCCCCGCCGACTGGCAGGGCCTCGACATCGGCCCCAAATCCATAGCGGCGATTGAAGAAGTCGTTTCCACCGCCCGCACCATCGTCTGGAACGGTCCCGCCGGCGTCTTTGAATTTCCGCGCTTCGCCGTAGGCACCAACGCCATCGCCCACGCTGTTGCCGCCAACCGCACGGCCATCTCCATCATCGGCGGCGGCGACTCGGTCTCCGCCATCAACCAGGCCGGCGTAGCCGACCAGATCACCCACATCTCCACCGGCGGCGGCGCCAGCCTCGAGTTCCTCGAAGGCAAAAAACTGCCCGGCGTAGAAGCTCTGACCGACAAGTAGCACAGTGGTCAGCGATCAGGGGTCAGGGGTCAGAGAGTCGCATCCGGCGCTCTCGCGCCGGATGCGACTTTTTTGCGGCGGTCCATTCTTCTTATGTATAGCCTTTTGCAGCTTGGCGGGCGCGGTGGCACTCCGCGTGGACGAGCTCAGTATTCTCGATTGTGTATCCGTCAACAGCATTCTTCCGGTCGAGCTCAGAGTAACTGATTTTCATTTCGCCATTGCAGTGCGCGCATTTGCCGTTTTGTTGATCGAATCTCTGCAACTTGACCTTTCGACGGGTCATGGGCTTTCCGCGTTCTAGATAGATGAGTTCCTTATAGATCTTTCGACGATATGCGAACAGCAAATTGAGGTCACCTGCTGCTAGTACATCCAGCTTTTCGCGGATCTCATCCAATAGCGAACGAGCCATCTTCAACTCTTCGGAGCTCAGATTCCGATTGGCCACTGTGAATCCCCTTCACATGAGTTTTCACCTTGCGGCGTCAAGAGTTCGGAAGTTTCCGCGCGCCGCGAGTTGTAATAGCGCCGCATCCGCAGTAACAAGCGTCGCCCCCAGATGCCGTGCAGTCGCCACCAGAATCCGATCCGCCGGGTCGGCGTGCATCTCAAACGGCAGCCGCGTACTGGCCACGGCAATCTCCGGCTCAAGTGGCGCAAGCCGCACCCCCGGCCTGCCAAGCGCCTCGCGAATCCACTGCATTACATCGGGGCCGAGCCGCAGCCTTCCCTTACTCACCAGCAGCCCAATCTCCCATGGCGTGATCGCGCTCACCACGATCCGGCCCTCCCATCCAGCCCGATTCAGCGCCTCGGCGGTTTGCACCCCCAACCGGGAATCCTCCTCCACCATCCAGATAAGCGTGTGCGTGTCAACAACCAGCAAAGACGTTCTGTCGAGCTCCGAAACTGTCATTTCATCGCATCCCACTCAACATCGATCGGAGAGATGATGTCTCCCATCCACAGCACGCTGCCTTTCATCGATCCGACAATGTTTTCCCGTGCCGGCATCGGCACCAACTGCGCTACCGGCTTCCCATGCTTGGTAATCACCAGCGTCTCCCGCTTCTCCGCGACTTCATCGAGCAATTTCAGACACTTAGCCTTGAACTCTCCGGCCGGAATCGTAGTAGCCATCACATTTCTCCCATAGTCAACGACCATAGTCATATTCTAACCCGGTTTCCCGATTCCTGCAGATCTCTCCCCAGGAATTAAACTCATATATTGAGAGAATCCAGCCGTCCAGGAGAGAATATTGCCCTACTACACGCGCGTCCTATCGAAGCACGAAGCCTTCCCTCCCTTCGATGAACTCGCGCAGTTCATCCGCACCGAGCATCCCGACTACAAGCTCACCATCGAAGCGGGAACCGAGGACGAATGGGAATCCCTCCTCCTATCCGGCAACGACGAAGTCGAAGTCGCGGTCATCGAGCGCAACCCTGTCTTCGATGGCTCCATCGGCCAGGACGAGATCGCGGACTTCCTCGAAGATCTTCACGACTGCAAGCCCGAATCCGCCGTTCAATGGCTCGAGGAGTATCTCCCCGAAGTCAAAACCGTCTACGCCTTTCAGCACCTGCAAGGCTCGGAACTCGAAGACGGCGGCAACGCCCTCCACGCCCTGCGCGCGGCCCTGTGGGAGCGCGGCGACGCCATCATCCAGGCCGACGGCGAGGGGTTCACCAACGAGGACGGCTATCACATCGTCTGGCAGTTCTCTGACTCCGTCTCAGGCCCGTGGAACATGGCCATCCTGCATGAAGGCGCCTGGTTTCCCTTCAAAATGGACCTCGGCGACCCTGATCATCGCACCGCCTTCATGAATGGCGAAATACCGTACGACGCAGTTCCCGTTCACCCATCGCGCCCGCGAGACTAACCCGCAAGCCCATCCCATCCGCGCGGTTTACCGAATGCACCCCGCCTGTGCCCACCGTCACCCGCTCCCCAAATCCCATCCACTAAAATTAAGTTGAGGAACCCAAAAAATGTCCCGTAAAGCTCTCATTGCCGCCAATTGGAAAATGTACAAGACGCCCGCCGAAGCCAAGGCGTTTGTCGATGCCTTTTTGCCCCTCGTTGCCGGCCACACCCGCGATGAGATTGCCCTCTTCCCATCACCGGTGCTTCTGCCCACGGTAGTTGCTGCATGCAATGCCTCCAACATCCTGGTCGGCGCGCAAAACATCCACTTCGCCGAAGAGGGCGCATACACCGGCGAAACCTCCATCGGCCAGCTTCAGGCCGTCGGCGGCACGCACACCCTCATCGGCCACTCCGAGCGCCGCCAGTACTTTGCCGAGACCGACGAGATCGTCAACAAAAAGCTGCACACCGCCTTGAAGCATGGAGTCGTTCCCATCGTCTGCGTGGGCGAGGTGCTAGCCGAACGCGAAGCCGGCAAGACCGCCAGCGTACTGCAGACCCAGATCACCGGTGCATTCGCCGGCATCACCGCCGAGGCCGCCGCGCCCATCGTCATCGCCTACGAACCCGTCTGGGCCATCGGAACCGGCAAGACCGCGACCCCCGAGATTGCCGTTGACGCCCACAAAATCATCCGTGCTGAAGTGGCCAAACTACTCGGCCCTGAGATCGCCGCGGCCATGCGAATCCTCTACGGCGGCAGCGTCAAGCCCGACAACGCCACCTCGCTAATCGGTCAGGAAGAGATTGACGGCGCACTCGTAGGCGGCGCCAGCCTAAAACCCGACTCCTTCGCCGCCATCGTCAAGTATTAAGCGCCATATGTTCAAACTGGGTGCCCCAGGTCCCTCGCTTTTGGGGACCTGGGATACCGATTCGTGCGGCCCTCGCATCGTCATCAACGTATGATGGCTCATGCCCCGGCGCGACTTCTACATTGACCGCCTCCGCGCCGTGATGACCGCCCTCGTCATCCTGCACCACACCGCCATCACCTATGGCGCCCCCGGCGGCTGGTTCTGGACCGAGCTCAAACCCTCCGGCTCGCCCTCCAGCGTACTGCTCACGCTCTTCGTCTCTACCAATCAGGCCTATTTCATGGGCTTCTTCTTCCTTTTGGCCGGCTATTTCACGCCTGCATCGTTAGAACGAAAGGGCTATCCACGTTTCATCGGCGACCGCCTTCTCCGCCTCGGCCTGCCGCTGCTGGCATTTGGCCTGGTGCTGGGTCCGCTAACCGCGGCGATCGTGAACTACGCTCAGGGGGATGGCTTCTGGGCCTGTATCCGTTGGCTCTGGCGTCACAAGCAGTTCATGAACGGTCCGCTCTGGTTCGCCCAGGCGCTCTTGATCTTCTCGCTCGCCTATTGCGCCTGGCGCGCCGTCCTCGCCTCGCCGTTGGCAGGCTCCCAACGCTCGTCCAAACCGGTTCCAGCCACGCGCTGGTGGTTGCTCAGCGCGCTCGCAGTCGCCGCCGCCTCCTTGGCCATCCGCCAGTTTGTTCCGGTGGGCAAAAACGTCTTCGGCCTGCAACTCGCTTACTTTGCCGGCTACATCTTCCTCTTTACGGTGGGACTCGCAGCCTGGCGCAATGACTGGCTCGGCCAACTCACCTGGAAACAGGCGCGCCCCTGGATTGTCACCCTGATCATCGCCTGGCCCTGTCTGCCGGCAGGCATCCTGGCCATCCGCGCAATCAACGGCGCAGGAAGCACCGACACTTCCACCGGCCTCTCCTGGGCCGCAATTCTTTACGCTCTCTGGGAACCTTTCGTTGCCTGGGGCCTCATCGCCGCGTGGCTGCTCATCTTCCGCGAGCACATGAACCAGCCCTCACCCGTGTGGAGTTGGCTTAGCCGTCGCGCTTATGCCGTCTACTGCATCCATCCGCCGGTGTTGGTCGCCATTGCACTGCTACTGCATGGCTGGACGGCCCCGGCGCTGGTAAAATTTGGCGTCGTCGGCCTCTTGGCATGCACAGCAACCTGGCTCGTAGCCGATCCGCTGGTCCGCCTCCCCGGCATCCGTCACGTCGTGTAGCGGCTGCGAATTACCCCACCGGATAAAATCCCGCAATCCATCCCTGCAGCAGCGCCGGGAA
>PLSH01000251.1:0-2837 GCA_003165095.1 Acidobacteriaceae bacterium | reverse complement strand
TTGGCCCAGAACCCCACCAGCGGCGGAATCCCCGCCAGCGAAAGAAACAGCACCATCAGCACCGCCGCCAGCACCGGATTGCGCTTGTGCAAACCAAGAAACGCATCCAGCCGGTCGCTGCCCGTAGCCCGCTCCACCACCCCAACCACGCCGAACGCCCCAATTGTCGTCAGCCCGTAAGTGAGAATGTAGTAGAGAACGGCATTCGCGCTCTGCCGGAACGGTCCGATGGTCGAGAGGTAGAAATGGAAGAGATCCACTCCACCTGTATATCTGGGCATAGTTGCGATCCCCAGCAACATGTATCCGGCGTGAGCTATTGCTGAGTAGGCGAGCAAACGGCGGACGCTTATTTGTGCCAAGGCTGCCAGATTGCCGAGAATCATAGACGCAGCTGCGGCAATCAGGAGGATCGTAGCCAGTTTCGGCCAAGTCTGGTAATACTGGCCCAACACCTTCTCGACGAATTCTCTCTGTCCGCCCACCCACGGCCCGGGAGTGAACCAGTTAAGGCTCAAGGTCAGCAACAGCGCAAAGCTCGCGACCTTCGACACAGAAGCAATAAATGCCGCTGCTGGTGCAGGAGCCCCTTCGTACGTGTCGGGAGCCCACAAGTGAAACGGAACTGCCGCAATCTTGAAGCCGAGTCCAGCAACTATGAGAACCCAAGCCACGTAGAGTAGCGCACTGGGCCCTGATATGGTGATGGCATCTTTGATCTGCCAGATGCTTGTTGTTCCGGTTAAACCATAAAGATAGCTAAACCCAAACAGCAAAAACGCCGCCGACATTCCGCCGAACAGATAGTACTTAAGCGCCGCCTCAGCGCTCTTCCCGGACCTCTTCGCGAACGCGGTCAAAATGTAGAGTCCCAGGCTGAGCAGTTCGAGTCCAACAAAAATCACCAGCAATTCCTGCGCGGCAGCAATAATCAGCCCGCCCGCCGCGGCCATCAGCACCACGGCAACGTATTCACCCGCATTGCGCGTAAAATCCGAGTCAACCAGCAGCAGCAGCGTAAGGGCTGTGAGAATCAGAATCCCGGTCTGTGCCACTCCTGCCGTGCCGCCAGCAGCAAGCAGCAATTCATCGCCGGCGCTGAATCCCCCTGTGCCCGCGGCATACAACGCCCACAGCGCCGCCCCGCATCCCGCCACCCCCAGCATCGCGGCCACGGCAACGCGCGTCTTCAGCGCAGCCTTGCGCAGCAACCCCAGATCAACCACCAGCACCAGCAGCGCCGCCACTTCCAGCGCCGTCTCCGGCAGCGTCACGCGGAAGAGATCTGCGTAGTTCATTGCACCCCTCCCGCAAGCAGCGCCTTCACCGCCGGTTCAATCGATTCCAGCAGAATGCGCGGATATAACCCCACCGCCAGCGTAGCCGCGCCCAGCAGCGCCACGCCCGCAATCTCCGGCCACGTAATCGCCGCAAACTTGTGTGCCTGCTCTTGCTCCAGCTCATGCGCTGTAGGTATCACATCGCTGAAGAACGCCTTCTGCAACGCGCGCCAGGTGTACGCCACGCCCACAATGATTCCTATGCCTGCTGCGCAAGCCCACCACGGCTTGGCCGTCCACGCGCCAATCAGCACCTGCAACTCGGCCACAAATCCCGAGAAGCCGGGCAACCCCATCGACGCCACACCGGCAAACACAAATGCCCACGCCGCAAACGGCAGCCGCCTCGACAGATGCATCGTCTCCAACTCCGCGAACTGCCGCGTGTGCGTGCGGTCGTACACAATCCGCCCGACAATCGCGAACAGCAGCCCGGCAATCACGCCATGCGAAAACATCTGCAGCACCGCGCCGGTCACGCCAATCTGGTTCAGCGTCATCAGGCCCAGCAGCACAAATCCCATGTGGCTCACGCTCGAGTAGCCGATCACGAATTTGAAATCCGTCTGCGCCAGCGCCACCAGAGCGCCATAAACAATGCCGATGATCGCCAGCAGCGCGAACACATCGCGCCACGAGCCAACGCCGAGCAGCGAGAATCCCCACGGATCCAGCCCGTGCGGAAACAGCCCGATACCCACCCTCAGGCAGCCGTACGCGCCAAGCTTCATCACCACGCCCGCCAGCAGCATTGAAGCGGCGGTAGGCGCGGCCACGTGCCCCGTCGGCGCCCACGTGTGAAACGGCCACATGCCGGCCAGAATCGCAAATCCCGTAAACACCAGCGGGAAGCACCACATCTGAAAGTGGACCGGCAATCCCGCGTGAGCCAAATCCATCAGCGCCGTCGAATGACTCCCTGCAGTCGTGTACGCCGCCAGCAGCCCGATCAGCACCATCGCCGATCCCACAAACGAGTAGAGCGCCAGCTTCATCGCCCCGTACTCGCGCCGCGTCGAACCCCATATTGCGATGAGAAAATACTTTGGAACAATTGCGATTTCGTAAAAAACAAACAGCAGAAATAAATCGAAGCTGAGAAAGACTCCGTACACGCCGCCGATCAGCGCAAAATAAAAAGCGAAAAACTGGTTTGTGCGCAACTCCACGTTCCAGCTGAACAACACGCCCGCAACTGCCGCCAATCCGGTTAGCAGCACCAGCACGCGGCTAATGCCGTCGGCCGCCAGCATGTAGTGAACGCCCATCGAAGGCGCCCACGCCGCATCCACGATCACCACGCGGCCCTGCCCCATGCCGGCCGCAAATCCGGCCACGCCGAGCGCCAGCCCGGCCACGGCCAGGCCCAGCGCCAGCCAGCCCGCCATCACCGGCTTGCCCTTGGGCAACAACGCCAGCAGCAGCGCTCCGGCAAACGAAATGTAAATCGTCCAGGCCAACATCTAAAATCTCCAGTGCGACAGCAGGTTCTGCACC
>PLSH01000246.1:16449-21569 GCA_003165095.1 Acidobacteriaceae bacterium | reverse complement strand
TGTCAACTGGCAAGCAAGGCAACCCGTAAGCTTCACAAGCCGAACACACGGCTGCAGGACACGACGAATGAAGTTCTGTGCCGTTTTCAGACCGCGAATCCAGGGACAGCGGCGCCCGTAGAAGCACAGGCAACGCAACCGTTTGAACGGCGCCGCGCAGCGTAACGCGCCGGTCAGCGCACAAAGTTGAGCCAGACAACGAAATCAAGGCAGTTACAATCGAACGACGGCAATTCTTTCCCGGCGTTTCGACACTCCAGATGAGCTTGGGTAAAGCTTCAAGACCGGCATGAGCCGGCTGGATTGCTGACTACCCGCCTGGAGCAGATTCCCCTCCCGCATCCCCGCACCAACATCCCGCCCGCGTAACAGGTGAACAATGACCATCGCAGAACTCAAAGAAAAAAACATTACCGAACTGAGCCGCATCGCGCGCACCCTGGAGATTCCTGGCACCAGCGGCCTGCGCAAGCAAGATCTGATCTTCAAGATTCTTCAGGCGCAGAGCGAAAAAGAAGGCCACATATTTGCCGAAGGCGTGCTGGAGATTTTGCCCGACGGCTATGGATTTCTGCGCTCGCCGGACTACAACTATCTGCCCGGGCCGGACGACATCTACGTATCGCCGTCGCAGATACGCAAGTTCGATCTGAAGACCGGCGACTCGATCAGCGGCAACGTGCGGCCGCCGCACGAAGGCGAAAAGTACTTTGCTCTGGTGAAGATCGAGGCCATCAACTTCGAGTCGCCCGAAGAGACGCGGAACAAGATTCTATTTGATAACCTGACGCCGCTTTATCCGCAGGAACGGATCAAGCTCGAGACAGTGCGGGAAGCCACCAGCGGCCGGGTGATGGACCTGCTGACCCCCGTTGGCAAGGGCCAGCGCGGCCTGATCGTCGCCCCGCCGCGCACCGGCAAGACCATGCTCTTGCAGTCGCTGGCCAACTCCATCTCGACCAACCACCCCGAGATCGTGCTCATTGTGCTGCTGATCGACGAGCGGCCTGAAGAAGTGACCGACATGCAGCGCTCAGTGAAGGGCGAGGTGATCAGTTCCACATTTGACGAGCCAGCGGCGCGCCACGTACAGGTGGCGGAGATGGTGATCGAGAAGGCCAAGCGGCTGGTGGAGCACAAGCGCGACGTGGTGATTCTTCTGGATTCTATTACGCGCCTGGCGCGGGCATACAACACGATCGTGCCGCCGTCGGGCAAGGTGCTCTCAGGCGGCGTGGACTCGAATGCGCTGCAGCGGCCGAAGCGGTTCTTCGGCGCGGCCCGCAACATTGAAGAGGGCGGATCGCTGACAATCATCGCCACGGCGCTGGTGGATACCGGGTCGCGCATGGATGAAGTGATCTTTGAAGAGTTCAAGGGCACGGGCAACATGGAAATTATCCTGGACCGCAAGCTGGTGGACAAGCGCGTCTTCCCGGCGATCGACATCCAGCGCTCAGGAACGCGCAAGGAAGAACTGCTGATTCCCAAGGAGGACTTGCAGCGGATCTGGATTTTGCGCAAGGTGCTGAACCCGCTGTCGCCAGTGGAAGCGATGGAGTTGCTGATCAGCCGGTTGGAGAAGGTGCGCAACAACGCGGAGTTCCTGGCGAACATGAACCAGTTGTAGAGCTTCTCGCTTTGGTTCATCGGCCAGGATCGCGCAGCCGCGGCGAGCCTTTCGGGATTTGCGGCCTGCTGGTAAGATAGAAGAGTCGTGGGGCTGTAGCTCAGCTGGGAGAGCGCCTCGTTCGCAACGAGGAGGCCAGCGGTTCGATCCCGCTCAGCTCCACCAAATCCCTTCCGCATCTGAACTCCGCAAATCCCTAACTGAAGAGGTCCTTCATTTTCTCGAGCAGGCCGGGCGAGGCGGGCTGATTGTCCACGGCGAGGGTTTCAGAGAGCTTGGTGACCAGTTCGCGCTGTGCGCGGCTCAGCTTTCTGGGGATTTGGACCAACACCTTGACGACCAGGTCGCCTTTGCCTCTTTCATTCAAGAAGGGAACGCCGCGCCCGCGCATGCGCAACTCGCGTCCGCTCTGGGTTCCCTCGGGGATCTTCACGGTGACCGGGCCGTCGATTCCGGGCATTTCGAACTCTGCGCCGAGCGCGGCCTGCGGGAAGCTGATGGGAATGACGCAGTAGAGGTCGTGGCCGTGGCGCTCGAAGAAATCGTGCGACCGTATGGAGAGGACTACGTAGAGATCGCCTTTAGGTCCGCCGGCACGTCCGGCATCGCCTTCGCCGGAGTAGCGGATACGCGTACCGTCTTCGACGCCGGGAGGGACTTTTACGTTGAGCTTGATTTCAGTGGCGGCGCGGCCTTCGCCACGGCATGCGGGGCAGGGATCGGAGATGACCGAGCCGGCGCCGTTGCATGCGCCGCAGGTGCGAGCCACAGAGAAGAAGCCCTGCTGGTAGCGGATCTGCCCGCGGCCCTGGCATTGGCTGCAGAGGGTAGGACCACGGCCTGAGGCGCTTCCGCGACCCTGGCAGGCAGCGCAGGTTTCAAGGCGGCGAATTCTTACTTCCTTCTGAATGCCGAAGACCGCGTCTTCAAAGTCGATGGCCAGGTCGAAGCGCAGGTCATCGCCGCGATTCTGGCGAGAAGTCCGCTGGGATGCGCCGCCCATACTGAACATTTCGCCGAACAGGTCGCCGAAGATATCGCCGATGTCCACGCCGCCGGCAAAGGGATTTCCCTGGAAGCCCTGCGCGCCCAGGCCGGCATGGCCGTAGCGATCGAATACGGCGCGTTTGTCAGGGTCGCTGAGCACCTGGTAGGCCTCACTGGCCTGCTTGAACTTGTCCTCAGCGGTATGATCGCCGGGGTTGCGGTCAGGATGATACTTGAGCGCCTGCTTGCGATAGGCGCTTTTCAGCTCCTGGTCCGTGGCCTCGCGCGGGACGCCGAGAACATCGTAATAATCTGCTTTAGCCACTCTTGTATTAGAACTCATTTGATTTGGTATTTGAACCATCTGCCTGCAAAGGGCGGGTTAATCGCTGGTTTGTTTGGGATTGTGGGCGACGCGCACCAGCGCGGGGCGCAGCAGGCGCTCGCGGAATTTGTAACCGCGTCGAACCTCCTCAGCCACGTGCTGGTCGGGCAGATCGTCGCGGTCAATGGCACCGATAGCTTCGTGGACGTGGGGATCGAACGGTTCGCCGATCGCGGGAACGGGAGTGACCTGCATCTGGCGGAGGATCTCTTCCATCTGCTTGACGATGAGCTCAACACCGGAGCGCAACTGGTGTTCGGAGGCGGTGGACTTGAGGGCCAACTGGAAGTTATCAAGGACGGGGAGAAACTGTTCGACGACGACGCCGGCGGCATAGTCGCGAAACTCGGTTCGTTCGCGATCGGCGCGTTTGCGGGCATTTTCAAACTCCGCCTGCAAACGAGCTACGCGATCGAGCAACTGGTCGCGTTCGGCCTTCAATTGGTCCAACTCCGAGGGGACGGCGGGCTCGGCAGAATCGGCCGGGTTCTGGAGCAAAGCGGCTGTTGCCTGAGACGCGTCGCCCACGGCCTCATCCACCGTGCCGGCTGATGGGATCTCGAGGCGTTCCACCACGTTCAATTTGGGGTTAGGTTTCGACATACCTGTAGGCTATTCTCCTTCAAATCAACAACGCCTGTTTCCAGGGACTTTGTCACGGGGTTTACGGCGCTTTCGTCGAGGCACAGTGCCTAATCCGCGGGAACTTCAAGGATGCGCTCGGAAAGCCGGGCAATATAACTCACCGCCTGAATCATCTCCTGATATTGGATGCGGGTGGGTGCGATTACGGCGACAGTTCCCAGGCTGGCGCCACCCAGCCGGGCCGGAGCGCCGATCAAAACCAGATCCTGCATGGCAGGGGAGGCCTCGTCGAGGCCGACTACCACGCGAACTTCCTGTTGGTGGCCGTCGACATAAGCGTTCAGCAGTTCAATGAGGCGCTGTTTGGCTTCGAGGGCAACCATCATCTGGCGGAGGCGCTCGTGGTCGGATTCGGCACTGATGAGGTTGGCGATACCGTCCACGAAGATAGCGGGGGCGGATTCATTGCCGGCCAAGGCGCCTTTGCTGCAGAGTTCCTCGACGGAGGAGAGTAACTGGCGATATGCTTCGCGCTCAATCTCAACGCGGCGGGCTACTTCGGCGCGAATGCGCTCGATGGGCCAGCCGCGGAAGTTTTCGTTGAGGAAGCGTGCGGCGGTTTCGAGTTCTATATGGGACATTTCGCGATCGAGGATCAGCACGCGGTCCTGCACGGCGCCGGCCTGGGTGACGAGCACGGCCAGAATCCGGCCCGCGGTAAGGCGGGAAAAGTGAATATGCTCAAGCACCTGACCCGTAGTTGAGCAGGCCAGCGCCACACCCAGCCCGCTGGAGATGAGCGCCAGAACGTGCGATGTGCGCTCGAGGTACTCATGCGAGCTGGAGACCCCGGAAAAACTCTCTTCGATCTGTCCGCGGCGCGCTTCGCTGAGGGGCGTGGAGTTGAGGTTGGAGGCGGATTGGGGCATGGAGTTGCCCGGCTTCGTGGAGGAGGCCATGCGGCTGGATTGGGTGATCTGCTCGACGTAGCATCGGAACGCTGCGGCGGTGGGAATGCGGCCGGCTGAGGTATGCGCCTGCTCGAGCAGGCCAACCTCACCAAGGGTGGCCATGACGTTGCGCAAGGTGGCGGAACTCAGGCCCTCGCGATTGGCAAAGAAGCGCGCAAGCGCCTGCGAGGCGACCGGCTCGCCGGTAGCGATGTACAAGTCGATGATTGCGGTAAGCACCAGCCGTTCACGTGGGCTGAGGCGCACATCGGGCATCTTCCCTGCTCTCCCAAGTGTCGCCGCTTCCGGCGGCAAGGGTGGTGTGCCATGGATTCCGGAGTGGGCGTCGAGTAATCTAACTGTTTCTGTTTCTGTTGTTTGCAAGAAACAAACACAAGTTACCTTAATTAATTTTAGAGAGTGCGGCTGGACACTGTCAAGGCGGGGCGAGCGGCGCTAACAGGGCTGTTGAAGAGAGCTGACTCACTACTTGGCAAGCGGTTGGTTGTAGTAGCCGGTATTGGTGCGCGCGGTCAGGCCCGGCGTGGCGATGCGCACTTTCAACTCGTGATATTCATTGGGA
>PLSH01000246.1:0-16405 GCA_003165095.1 Acidobacteriaceae bacterium | reverse complement strand
GTAGAGGTCGATGTGCGCCTTGCGAAGCAGCGTGGACAAGTCGACGATCTGGTGAAACAGGGATTGCTGCCCCTTGTCGGAATAGTTCAAGCCAGGATCGTCGAGTTGCGGCCAGCCGGGCCCAGCCCAGATGAGTAGTTTTCTGCCGGGCTTGTCGGCCTCATTGCCGGCAATGGCGGTGAGCATCTTGACCGAGAACTGATAGCGCTCGATCGCGCCCCAGGCGCCAGCGTTACGGTTTATCATGCGCAGCCTTCCGCTGGTGGCCTCAAGGTGGTCGGCCAGGCCATTTCCGTCAAGGACCGGTTCGGCCTGTACGTCGACGCCCTGATCGGTTAGCCAATAGATTGAAACGGGCTGGGCGAGATGGCCTCCATTCTGGCGCAGAAATTTGTCTACCTGTTGGCGGGCGTAAGAAACGTTGTCGAAGGGGGTGTCGACCAGGTCGAAGAGAATAATGACCTGGACGGGCACGGGCGGAGGTTGCACGGCTCCGTTGTAGGCGTGAAATGACAGAATTTTCGCGGGTTGGTTGTTGTCGAGGAGCGTGAAAGCTGACTGGTCGAGCCCGGAAACAACCCTGCCCGATTTATCGGTCACCGTGACATTGAGCTGAATAGAGCCCTTGCCGGACGACGTGACCGGCGCGTTGTATGCCGGCCGCTGGGTGATGACGGCGCCCGACCCGGACGACGGGGGCGCTTGAGAGGGCGCGGCGGTTGAGGCCGGTGGGTTCTGCTGCGTGAAGGCAAGAGGAGACAGGCAAGAAAGAAGAGCTACGACCCGGAAAGACGTTCTCACAGTTTCGCCCCGATCAGGGAGTTTCAGTTTCCTGCTGAAAAATCATGATACTCCCTCTTTGCCTTGATGCCTCGGCGCAACCGATTGATTGGATGGGCCCGGTTGCGCGGGCAGTGACCTTTAGAAGTCTCCATTCGGATCGAGGTCCGGCATCGATCCTCATCTAATGGTATTGTTAGAACCGGCCGCAGCCTGAATCGAGCGCCTCGGCCGAGCAAACCAGCATTGATGTTCCTGTTTATTTTTACGGAGGGCCCCATGCTAGATATTTTCAGAAGCAAGTCTGTTGTTCGCCTGATGCTGGCCTGGACATTGATCGCAGCCGTGCCAGTCTGCCAGGCTCAATCCACAGCCAACCTGGATAAGCACTCCCGGAAGATTCACAGGAAGCTCGCGAAATACCAGCCGGGGACCTACGTGCGCGTAGTACTTCGCGCCGATCCGGATAGGTATGGAGCGCTGGGAGCGATTTCTGAAACCACATTCACGATCAGGAACGCCGAGAACAACGCAATGGAGACGCACGCGTACAGCGAGGTTGCCAGAGTGGAAAAGGGCAAGGAGTATATCGGCGCGGGTTCGGAACCTGAGCATCATGTTCATTGGCTGTTGGTGGGCATCATCGGGGTATTGGCAGCCGGCGCAGTGGTTACGGCCGTAGAGGTGCGCTGAAGCGGAGCGACACCCTACGAGACCAGGAGATCCGCGGGCCGAGCGGCAAACGCGCTTGGCCGGGTCGCGGGCTGATAGATTTTAGACAGGCGCTTCTTGAAGTCCCAGGCCTGAATGCACTGGTCTGAGCTGTTCGTTGAGAGCCCCATGCGCGGAGGCTACGATGCAGCACCGCGCCAGAAAAGAGCCATGTTTCATCCAACTGAAGACATTCGCATTCAATGGACGAAGGTTGTTCTTCCGCCGGTGTTTCTTGAGGAAGAGCGGCCGGTGAGCGAGGCCGCCTCGGCCACCATCTACGATGCGCGGCGCGAGATCGTCGACATTCTCAACGGGCGCGATGACCGGCTGCTGGTGCTGGCCGGTCCTTGCTCGATTCACGACACCAAGGCGGCGCGCGAGTACGCAGGCCTGCTCAAGGGGGCGATCCGCGAGCTCTCAGCCGATCTGCGCATCGTGATGCGGGTTTACTTCGAGAAGCCGCGAACGACCATCGGCTGGAAGGGATTGATCAACGATCCCCATCTCGACCAGTCGTACAAGATCAACGACGGGTTGCGGTTGGCGCGGCACCTGCTGCTGGACCTGGCGGAGATGGGGGTGCCGACGGGAACCGAGTTTCTGGACATGATCTCTCCGCAGTACATTGCCGGGCTGGTAAGTTGGGGAGCGATCGGGGCGCGCACCACCGAGAGCCAGGTTCACCGGCAACTGGTCTCCGGCGTTTCCTGCCCGGTGGGATTCAAGAACGCGACCTCGGGGGACGTACAGGTGGCCATCGACGCGGTGCTGTCCGCGGCCTACTCGCACACTTTTCTAGGCCACACCAAACACGGGCAGTCGGCCATCTTCGTCACGCGCGGGAATCCGGATTGCCACATCATCCTGCGCGGGGGCACGAAGACGGTGAATTACACTGCGGAGTGCGTGGCGGAGACGGCGGCGAAGACGGAAAAAGCGGGAACAGCGCCGCGCATCATGGTCGACTTCAGCCATGCCAACAGCGGCAAGGATTACCGGCGGCAGGGAGTAGTGTGCAGGGATGTGGCCGGGCAGATTGCGGGCGGCGACAAGCGGATTATTGGGGCGATGATCGAGAGCAACCTGGTGGCGGGAGCGCAGCAGCTGATTGCCGGCCAGACGCTGGTCTATGGACAGAGCATTACTGACGGCTGCATCGACTGGGCGGAGACACATGGGTTGCTGGCGGAGTTGGCGGCGGCGGTGCGGGCGAGACGGGGAGTGTAGGCCCTCACCAATATCTGTCCGGCCATTTTCGGTTCTGAGAAGTTTGAAGATCGATCCAAAGCGTCGGGCTGGTTCCGAGGGCGTCTGATAGGCGCAGGGACATGTCCGCGGAGACGCCAGCGTTGCCGTTTAGGATCGGCTACACACGGTCCCCGATATCTCGGATTCGAAAGTGCAGAGGGGCGCTGGCGGAGCCGTTCACGGTGCGCTTTCGATCTGGCGGGAAATCCAACGGCTCAGGCTTACGCCCTCGACGGCNNCGGGCTTCTGTCCGGTCTCGGCGCACAGTTGCAGATAGCTGTCGATGCTTTCACGGACGGCCCGCGCGAGCTCTCGGGCCGTTGTTCCCTCGAAGTGAATCACATCTCTGACCCCGGTGACGGTTCCGGAAAAGGTGTTGTCCTCCGGATCGAAGTCGATAGGGCCGGCAGTGTAACCCTTGTATTCCATCATGGCTTCAGCGTACTACTGTCCCCGTGGCCGCGGCGGCTCGATGGGATGGCCGCGGAGGATGCGGGTGCGCCGGCGGGTGAACTGAATGCGGCAAGCCACGCCGTTGCCGCAGCTCTGGCCGCGCAAGCCGATCCAGGCAACCTGGTCCGGACCCAGCATCCATGCGGTGGCATTGGGGCGTTGCCGGTTTCAGACATGAAGTAGGCGGCATTCAAGTCGGCATCGGCGGCTTGGGCATTGGGCTTTTCGCGCTCGTCCTGAAGCGGCGGAGGAATGCTGCCGCGGATTCGGCTGCGGTCAGGATAACGGTTTTTCAGGTGGGAGAGGAGTCTATATTCAACGGTGGACTCGCTATGATTGTCGAGAGTGTAAGAACACGGGGCGCAAGCACATCCATGGGCCAGACGATCTTTATCTCGGCGGGCGAGGCGAGTGGCGAACACTACGGCGCGCTGCTGGTGAGCGCGCTTAGACTGCGGCTGGCGGCGCAGGGGCGAACGGCCAACTTTTTCGGCATGGGCGGGGCGCGTATGGAAGCCGCGGGCCTGGAGCGGGTGGTGCACTCGGAGGATATGGCGGTGATGGGCCTGACGGAGGTGGTGCTCCACCTGCCGCACATCTACCGGGAGTACCGCAAGCTGAAGCACGCTATTCGGGAGCGAAGGCCCGATGTGGCTGTGCTGATCGACTTTCCCGAGATCCATTTCAGGCTGGCGAAAGAGTTTCACCGGCTGGGAGTGCCGGTGATTTACTTTGTGAGCCCGCAGCTGTGGGCATGGAAGAAGCACCGCATCCGGCTGGTGCAGAAATATGTGCGGCGGATGCTGGTGATTTTTCCGTTCGAGGAGCAGTTTTACCGGGAGCGGGGCGTGCCGGCGGAGTTTGTGGGACATCCGCTGGCGGAGTTGGCGTTGCCGGCGATTAGCCGTGAGGAATTTGCGGTGGAGAACGGTTTGGACCCCGCAAAGACCTGGATTGGCCTGCTTCCGGGCAGCCGGCCGAAGGAGATCCGCGACCATTTGCCGGAGATGCTGGAGGCGGCGCGGGAGTTGGTTGCGCGTGCGACGTCGACATCCCAGTTGCCAGGAGGATTTGAGTTTATTGTTCCTCTGGCGCCGACGTTGAATGCGGCGCAGCGGGCGGAGGTTTTGCGGTTGGCGGAGGATCACGGAGGCGGGCTGGCGGTGCGGCTAGTGGAAGATGCGCGCGCAGCGCTCTTTCATGCCCGCGCCTCGGTGGTAGCCAGCGGCACGGCGACGGTGGAGGCGGCGCTGATCGGCAATCCGTTTGTGGCCGTGTACCGGGTCTCGCCGTTGACTTACGCTATTGCCAGGCGGATGGTGAAGGTTCCCCACGTGGCCATGGCTAACCTGATTGCCGGCAAGCGGGTGGTTACGGAGTTGATCCAACATGACTTCACGGCGTCAAATATCGTCCAACATCTTGAGAAGCTGCTACCGGATGGGGCAGCTCGCCAGTCCATGATGAAGGAACTGGGCGCGATTCGGAATGCACTGACCACCAGGGCGGCGAGGGGCGGGAGCGAGGGTCCGTGGGCGATTGAGCGCGTGGCTGCCATCACACTGGAAGAACTTGGAACAGATTTGCATGGGTGAGCGGGCCGTAGCCTGAAAGAGCCCCACAAAAACTGGCGTTACTCAAAGAGAAAACACCTGCCTAAAGAACGGCGGTAATGCGATGATGACTGCAATGGATATAGGAAAGAAGAGTTTGCGGGTTGGAATCGCCCGGCCATTTTTGCGGGCCGTGGTTAGCCTTGTGGCCATGGGATTGGCGATGGGCGCGCCGGGATTGGCGCAGAGGGAGCGGCCGTCGCTGAACATCACGGGGTACGTGATCGACGCGGAGCTGGACCCGGCCACGCATCACCTGGCGGCCACGGCGGTGGTGAGTTTTACCGCGCCGCCGGAGCTGGATGTGGTGAACTTCGGCTTTCACCCCGCGCTCAAGGTTGCGAAGATCAGCGATGAGAGCGGGAAACTGCTGGACGGGGAGCGAACCGTGGACGGGTCAATCCGGGTGACCCCCGCGACACCGTTTACGGCAGGCCAGACGACGCACTGGACCTTTGTTTACGACGGAACGATCACGGGCAACGAAGACGGCCCGGTGGAGGGGTTGAAACTTGCGGCTATCCAGGAGCCAATCAGTTATCTTCTGTACCCGGGGCGCTGGTTTCCGACCAGCGGCTATTTGACCGACCGGTTTACGGCCGAGATGCACATCCGGGTACCGCAAGGGATGCGGGTGTTTGCCAGCGGGAGCGAAGGCGGTCGGCACAAGGTGACGCTGGCCAGCGGGAAGCCGGGAGACGAATACGACTTCAACTGGAAAAAGCCGGGGTTCCCGGGAACGGTGATCGCTGGCCGGTACGTGGACCCTGTGTCTGTAGGTGCGGGGAATGTGAAGGTGTACCTAACGGTGGGGCACCAGGCTGCGGCCAACCAACTGGCACAGACCGCGACGCGGGAGTTCGACTTCTTCACGGATAACTTCGGAGAGCCGGAGACCGAGCGGGTGAACGTGGTGGAGATTCCAGACGACACCTTGCCGGCAGTATGGGCACCGGAGATGGCGGCAATTCAGGGCTCGAGGGTGGGCGACAAATCGGGAGTGCGTTTGCTGGCCAACACACTTGCGCATCAGTGGTGGGGATGCGAGGTGAGCCCGCGCACCCTGAACGATGCCTGGATCATCAACGGATTGTCGCGTTACGGCGAGCTGATGTACCTGGAAGACGAGAGCGGGAGGAGCGCGATGCGTGCAGCGCTGGGGGATGTGGCAGCCGGAGCATTGGCGTACGACACGATTCCCCTATCGAGCGTGTCGCGGCTGAGCCCGTTCTCACCCGAGTTCCAGTCGATGACGCTGGAAAAAGGAGCGATGGTCTTCCACATGCTGCGCTGGGAGATTGGCGACAAGGCCTTTTTGGCGACACTTAAAGGGGCACTGAGCCAGTACACGGACAACTCGATTCGGACATCGGACTTTGAGAAGGTGGCGGACGAGCAGAGCCAACAGGAGTTGCTTCCGTTCTTTTCACAATGGATCGACGGCACGGGCGCGCCGAAATTTACGGACAAATACTCGGTCTACCGTCTAGGCAACAACAAGGGATTCAGGACGATCGGGGAGATCAACCAGGATCTCGATCTGTTCCGGATGCCGGTGGAGCTGAGGATCGAGACCGACGGCAAGACGGAAACCCAGAAGATCGACGTGGTGGGAACGGACACGCAATACGTGGTGGATACTTTTGGGCGGCCGCGCCGGATCAGCATCGATCCGCAGGACTGGGTACTGAAGACGACGCCGGACCTGCAAGTGCGGATCGCGATTCTGAAGGGTCAGCAACTGGTGGCGCAGGGAGACCTGATCGGGGCGCTGGGAGAATACCAGAAGGCGCTAACGGCCAACCCGCAGAGTTCGCTGGCCAGCTATCGCATCGGCGAGGTGCTGTTTACGCAACGCAACTACCAAGCCAGCGTGAATGCATTCCGGGATGCGCTTCGTGGGGACGACGAGCCGGCGTGGACCGAGGTCTGGAGTCATATTGCGATCGGCAAGATATTTGACCTGACCGGCCAGCGGGACCGAGCTGTGAACGAGTACCGGCTGGCGGTGCAAACCAACGACAATACACAGGGAGCGGTGAACGAGGCGCGTCAATACCTGCAAAAGCCGTACACGCGGGCGGAGAACGAGTGAGGAGCGACAGACAGGAAATCTGAAGGCCATCCCCTGGGCTGGCCTTTGTTGTCAGCAATTTGAGTGTTACTTTGAGGGGTTCAGGTGGCCCAGGGAAAGGATCTCGAGATCGACCTTTGCGAGCCCGGATTCGGTCATTGCCAACTGTTGAGCCGCGGCGTAAGAGAGGTCGATGACGCGGCCTTCGTCCACCAGGTCGCCGCGGTCAGTGATGCGAACTACCACGGATCGCTTGTTGGTCCGGTTCACGACCCGCACCAGGGAGCCAAAGGGGAGGGTCGGATGGCAGGCTGTCATGGCGTACATATCGAAGAGTTCACCGCTGGCGGTTTTGCGGCCATTGAAGACGCCACCGTACCAGGAGGCGAGGCCGTGCATCTTGCTCTTCCACTGCGCACCAGGGGTCTTGAGGGGGCGCACAGGGGCAGCAGGCGCGACAGGGACGATTAAAGGGGTGGTTGCGGTGGCTGGGGCCGGTCGTGGAAGACGCACATCCGCCTGCACGGTCCGCGTGGAGAGCGACACGACCACGGCGGCCAGTGCAACCGACGAAGCTCCCGCCAACAGCCAAAACTCCAGCGGAGATTTCAAGTTCAAGTTGCGTGATTTCCGTCTCATAACCATTTGCCTATTTTACCAAGTCGATACTGTTTTACCTAACCAGTAGCAAGATAGACACGGGGATTTTGTTGTTGAAAAACTCTGGATTTTCGGGGTTTTCGGGGTAAGTCCTTGCCCTTCTGGCGGTTACAAAATGCACCAAAAGCAGTGCAAATTCCCATTTTGGACCTCCCTCGAAAGATTTGGCGCCCAGGAACATCTTTGCTTCTTTCCGGTGCATCCAATGGCGCTTACCCCGAAATTTGCGGCCTGAGCGGCCTGAGCGGCGTAGCGGCTAGCGGGCTACGGGGGGCACAAATCCCGAGTTTGCAGATTAATTCGAAGGTCCTGCTAGCGTGAACTCAAAGCCAGGTCAACTGGCAGGCAGGGGGAGCTATGGAATTGAGCACGGCAGGCATGAAGCTGCTCAAGAAGTCAGAGGGTTTTCGCAATCGTGTTTATCTGGACGTGGAAGGATTTCCGACCGTCGGGTACGGGCACCGGTTGGTCCATCCCGAGACGTTTCCGAATGGAATTGGTGAGTTGCAGGGGATGGAGTTGCTGGCTGGCGACGTCGGCGATGCCGAACAGGCGGTAGCGCGGCTGGTTAAGGTTGAACTGACGCAGGGGCAGTTTGACGCGCTGGTGGATTTTGTCTTCAACCTGGGCCAGGGGCAGCTGGCCGAGTCGACTCTTTTAAAGGAGTTGAACTCTGGACAGGATGACGCCGCGGGTGAGCAGTTGCTGCGCTGGGATCATGCCGGGACGCAGGAGAATGCGGGACTGAAGGCGCGGCGCGAGGCGGAGTTTCAGCTTTGGCGCGAAGGCAACGCGGTGCAGGATACGGCCGCCTAAGCGACGGATTGAGGGCCTGCGGGGCCGAATTCGGAGACTTCGAGGCGGTCTTCCGGCTTGAGATAGCCTTTGCGGCGGAACCAATCTTGCATGGCCGGCTGGAGGCGATCGAGGGGGACGCGGTTGCCGGCTTCGAGCAGGCCATCGGCAACGGGCAGCGTGTCGTCGAAGACCGCATTATTGGTGAAGTTGCGCATGGCGAAGTTGTCGATCCAGGCAATGGGGCAGGGGTGGGGTGCGCCCGATTGGTCGATTCGCTGGATTAGGAGCCGCCGCACGAACATGGTTTTACTGTAAAGGATGTGCGCGGTCTGACGGCGCTGACGGTCTGTTGGGTGGGGGGCTCCGGTTGGCGACAGTCCGACCAGAACCCGATATCGAGCACCAGTGAGATCAAAGCCACATCGGTCTGCTTCATGCCTCTGACTGCAATGGATCTCACACCGGTCAAGTCGTTTTGGCCTGCGCCTCCGCATCTTTGCGCAACTCCCGTTTCAATATCTTTCCCGTGCCGGTCTTGGGCAGTCCCTCGAGGAATTCAATGTATTGCGGGCATTTATAGCGCGCCAGACAGGAGCGGCACAACTCCAGCAACTCGGTTTCGCTCACAATCTGNNNATCAGCAAGTAGCCGTCATCGTCGATTGTGGCCAGGTCCCCGGTATGAAACCAGCCGCCGCGAAACGCATGATCAGTCTCCTCGGGCTGGCGCCAGTAACCCGCCATGATGCCGTCGCCGCGCGCCACGACATGACCGGAGGTCATTCCGTCCCGCGGCACATCGATTCCGTCCGCGTCCACTACGCGAACCTCCGCGCCGGGAATGCCAAACCCCGCCATCGCCTGGCGCGCATGGCGCTCGCTGCCCGTCGACGGCAGGCCTGTCTTGATGGAAGAAAAGGTGAGTACCGGCGAAGTTTCCGTCAGGCCGTAACCGGATATGCAGGTGCATCCGAGCTTCTCTTCCACCTCGCGAACGAGAGTGGGCGAGGAAGCGGCGCCGCCAATCACCACTCTCCGCAGGCTGCTCAAATCGTACTTGCCCCGATCAGGAGAGTTGACCAGCGCGGCCGCCATGGTGGGCACCAGGTAGAATTCCTGCACTCGCTCCCGTTCGACCAGCCGAAACACCTCCGCCGGAATGAATTGATGGATCATGACATGCTTGCCGCCGGCAAGAGTNNGCGTGCAGATAGATGTTCCGGTGGGTCAGCATCACGCCCTTGGGGTTGGCCGATGTTCCGCTGGTGTAAAAGATCTCCGCCGCGGAGTTCTCGTCAACCTCCATCACATCGCGCTGATATTCTTCCGCGCCTGCCAGGAGGTCCTCGTAGTTTTGCCGCTCCATCCAGTCAGCTCCGGGGTGAGCGTCGAGCAGAACGAAGGACTTCAAGGAAAGCGCCGCCTCGCGAAACGCTTCCACGACCGGGAGGAACTGGCTTTCAAAGAAAAGGACCTTGGCCTCCGCGTCGTTGAGAATGTAGGCCAGTTCCCTGGGCGCCAGGCGGATATTCAACGGCAACAGCACCGCACCCGCCTCCAGTACCCCGTAATAGGCCTCCAGCAGACGGTGACAGTTTGAACTCAGGAATGCCACGCGGTCGCCGGTCTCGATGCCCACCGCGCGCAAGCTGCCGCCCAGGCGCCCGGCCCGCTGAGCAAACTGACTGTAGGTAAACCGCCGATCGTCGCAGACAACCGCGGTATTGTGCGGAAACTGTTCCTCGGCATAGCGCAGGCACCGCAGCGGGGTGAGAGGAATGATCATGTTGTCGTGCTCCTGGGCGCGGGACCAGCCCCCTGGACTCCGCGCATCGATTAGGTGAACCGGGAAGACGTGCGCAGGGCTAAACCCGGATCTCTCTGTTGGGGCGCAGGCTCCACGGATTGTATCGCTCCTGAGGCAGATTGCGAAACCATGAGAACGTTTGCCCCGAAAAGCCGGCGTTTGCTGAAGAACGGCCAAGCGATTCGTTGCTGTCGTTGCCTCGTCCACATCACCGAGAGAATTCCAAGTCAATTGCGCCGCTGCCTATCCATGAAATGGCGCCGGCGCGCCCCTGGAATGGGCAGCATGTACGGCCCTGCTGCACGTTATTCCTATTTCGCCGGCAGAACGGGGATTACGCCGCTGGCTTCTAGTGAGATTTCTCGGGGACGGCCTTGGCGTCTTTCGATTGCTGGGTTTCGACGCGGAATTGCTTGAAGTCATAATCCCGCTCGGTGATGTGCTGGCGGAGGTTTTTGAGCATCAGGATGCGGGCCTGCAGGGAGGCTTCACCGCCGGTTGGAAGCCAGAGTCCGCCTTCAACCGGGACCTGGTCAAAGCGGAAGCCGGAGCCTTTCTGGATGGTGGCGAAAAGGCCGCCGGCGACGCGGAAGTTGTCGCTGAAACTGACTTCAAGATGAGCCACCTGGCAGTCGGCCTCATCGATCCAGATGGTTCCCTGGAGCTTTTTTGAGGCGTCCTCGGCGAGGCCTTCAGTTTTGGCATCTTTGCGGCCGACGAAATTGAAGAGGATGGTGGGCCGACCGCGATAGGCCTGGCGGCGGGGGTTGTGCACGTCCATGATGTCGAGCAGGCGGCTGATGCTGATGGCCTGGCCCTCCAGCGGCTGATCGGGTGGCGTCTTCTGGGCCTTTTCGACGAGTTTCGTGACGCGCCCCGTCTCCTTCTCATCGTCGTGGGCGCTGAGTGGCTGGCCGTCTTTTTTCACCTTGCGATAAATGACGTGCCCGTTGACAAAGAAGGCATCATATTCTTCGGATTCAGTTTTTGTGACCCGGCCGCTGGAGTTCATGTCCTGAACGGTCTGCATCGCACTATAGGTATAGTTTTCGCGCACCTTTTCGAGCTGCTTCTGGTGCTCCTCGACCTCGTGCATGAGCTGACGAATATCGGGCAAGGGTCGATTGGCGGCTTGCAGGGCGTGCGCCGGCAGAGCCAGAAGCAGGGCGGCGAGGAGACCGGCCGAGAGGGAGAGGATTCGAAGTCCCATAAAACAGGTTCAATGTTATACCGTAGAGGAAATTGGCGCGGCGATGCGGGAGCCGAAGCCGGGGACGCTTGAAGGAGAAAAACAAATGTTGGGACTGCTGGTTCAATGGCTGCTGAGCGCGATTGCGCTGCTGATTGTTTCAAGGCTGGTGCCGGGCTTTCACGTGGATGGATTGTGGCCGGCGATGATTGCTTCCCTGGTGATCGGGCTGCTGAATGCGACGGTGGGCCTGATTCTGAAGATCATCACATTTCCCCTCAGCATTCTCACGCTGGGAGTTTTTCTGCTGGTGATCAATGGGCTGATGATCCTGCTGGCGTCGAGCATCGTGCGCGGCTTTCATGTGCGCGGATTCGGGGCGGCGTTCTGGGGCGCGGTGGTGTTGGCGCTGCTGGGAATGCTGATCCGGGCGATTACGAAGGACGCGTAGGCCTGCGGCCCAAGGGATATGCGGGATTATTTTGAAACTGGAGCAGTGGCTTGGGGAGCGGATTTGGCGGCAGCCGCAGGCTGCCCATTCGAGAGCGCTGCCGGCCCAGTTCGCGAGGCGGCCTTTTTCAATGCTTTACGCGGCAAGGGATGCGTCTTTGCAGGTTGAATCAGGGCCGGGGCGTTGAGAGTCTGCGGAGTCCGTATGGCGCTGGCGCCGGAAAACCCTCCGGGAGCGGAAGAACGGGCGGGCATGGCGACAGTTTTTGCCGGCAGCCCTTTCTGGACGCGGGAATAGACGCCCCATCCGCCTCCGGCAACGATAAAAACGATGGCGGCGGCAGCTGCTGTGCGCATCCAAGCGTAGGACGGGCGTAGCGACTGGGGCCACGCGAGCAGCCGGCCGCGGCGCGGCGCGGAATGAAGAGCCGCATGGACACGATCTTCAAGTCCATCGGGAGTGGGAAGATTGGCGATCAGCCGCAGCGTTTCGTCAACGGCTTGAGGGTTGGGGCTATTGGCAAAAGGATATTGAGAGTTGGATTTCATCGCAAACTCCTGGCGTGATTGAGCAAGCCTGCCATCAGGTTTCGCGCGCGAAAGAGGCGGGAGCGAACGCTTGACTCAGTGATGCCGAGAACCGCAGCGATCTCGACGCTGGATAATTCCTCGAAGGCTGAAAGCTGGAGCACCTGGCGCTCCTTGGTGGGAAGCTGGTCAACACAGGCCAGGACATGTGCGTGATGCTGGGCGGCGGAGGCCAACTGCTCGGCAGACAGGCCCTTCGAGGGCAGGATGCGGGCCAGTTCTACGACATCGTCGGTTTCGGGGCGAGTTTTGGCTCGGCGCTTGCGGTCGAGAACGATATTCCAAACAATGCGGATGAGCCAGACCCTGTGGTCTCGCACTTCGTGCAGGGTGTCGCGGTGGCGCAGGACGCGCAGGAAAGCCTCCTGCACGGAATCTTCAGCGTCAGCCGGATTGCGGAGAACGGAAAAGGCAACGCGGTACAGGGCGCCTGCGTACTGGCTGACCAGTGCCGCAAGTGCCGCTTCTTCCGCCTCAATACGGGCTTGGTCGGCCACGGCGCTGTTTGGAATCTCCATCCAACCTGCGTAAATTGCCTGGCTGGTGCTCATAGACACCAGACGCAGGCGACGGGAAAAATGCTCAAAGGCGGTCCAAGTGGGTCGCCTGTCTCGACCTGGGCGGACCAGCCGGGGGCGTGAATCGGAAGATACGCGAGCCGGCGGGTTGCCTACTGCTTGGCGGTGAGCTTTTGTGCGGCGATGGAGCCGGCGGCGCCTTGCTTGTCAGAGTCCTTCAACCTGGCCCAGATTGCGCGGGCCTGGTCCTGCTTTCCGAGCGCGACATAGAGGTCAGCCAGATCCAGCTGAGCAGCGCCGGCAGAGACGGTTTCAGACGGCTTGGCGGCGATGGCATTGTAGAGATCGATGGCCTGACTGTTGCGGCCCGTCTGGTGATAGAGGCCGGCAAGGGAGAGCTTGGCCAGGTTGGAGAGATTGCGGTCCCAGGAGCCGGCCGCGGCATTCAAGTCCGTCTCAGCCGGGCCGTTCTGGCCGAGCTCCTCATAGGTCACGCCGGCAAAATAGTGAGCTTTGGCTCCTTCGGAGAGCCATCCGTACTGCTGCGCCACAGCGACAAACTGGCGATTGGCTTCCTTGGCGCGGGCAACGGCATTGGGATAGAAACCGGTTTCCTGCGGTGTACCCGGTTCAGTCAATGGCGAATCATAAACATCCATGGCCGCGCCCAGCGCGACGTCTGCAGCCGAAGAGCGCAGGTTCCAGTAAACCAGGGCCGCAACAACCAGAACGAGAACCACAGCGGCAGAGATAACCCAGCGCAGAACGCCGGA
The DNA here is from genome assembly GCA_003165095.1 of Acidobacteriaceae bacterium. The sequence goes on along the minus strand of PLSH01000246.1, from coordinate 2,741 downwards.
GCGATGGCCGCTGACCCAACTGGCGCTGCTGACAGCAGCCTGGGCGAATTTGTCTTTTTTGAGGGCGTGACGGGTTTGAGTATCCACGGGGCTCTTCTTGTCCTTCGTAATTAGACTTGCAGGCGGGTCCGAAATGCTGACCCAGACAGATGCAGGCGCTGCAACTGCAACCTTATTAGTCTATCAGCGCGCCAAGAGCAGCGTCCACCGGGCCTGGAGCGCAGATGGAGATTGTGAAGCGATATTTGCACGGCCTGATCTCAACATGACCCGTTTTTGGGGCGCGGCTTGCCCTTGGAGGGCGGGAACGATAGGCTAAGTGCATGTACGAAGATTTTCACACTGCCGAGCGCTGGAGCAAAGAGGATTTGCACTGCCGCTGGAAGGGCACCATGGTGGCCATTGCGACGCGCCACGCGGACGCCGTGGATGTGCGCTTCGATGTGAACGGGCGGCCGATGTGGATTGCCCTGCCTTGCACGGCATGGGTAGAGCAGAAGAAGCGTACCGGGAAAGTAATTACCGACCAGCTAGCCGCGCAGATTGCCGGCCGCTACCTGAAACAAATCATCGAGGAAGGGTACGACGCGCAACGCGAAGTCTACACGATGACGGTGGCCGAGGTGCTGGAACACCTTGACGCCGCGGTGGCTGAGGCAAAAGATCAGGGCGCGATGCCCACTCTGCCGGTGCTTGCCTGAGGATAGAGTTCTTCGCTCACCTCGAAGCCGCTTTTGCATTGTTTTTCTTCGCAGCATCTTTCAACGCTACACGCCAACCATAATTCTCTTCCAGGCCTCTCGATTCGACGGGCGCGTATTTCTTGCCACCTACAAGCAAGGACAACCACGTCACTGTGATGGCGGGCACCGGCTGACGGTGGATGTGTAGTGGAAGAATGTCTTAATTTAGCAATTTTCAAGTTTATTGCGTAAGGAGACTTCGCCGTGGCTTCTTTTTCTCTTGTGGAGGCATTGCGCGATTTGTCGGTTGGAACGCACGCGCATTGCAACCTGCCGGTAGCGCAGCTAGTTGAAACCGCATTGCTGCGCGGAGAAGGCCGCCTGGCTTCAAACGGCGCCCTGGCAGCCTGGACGGGCGCTCGCACGGGCCGAAGCCCCAAAGACAAATTCATTGTGGATGACGCGATCACGCATTTCAGGGTGAATTGGGGACGCGTGAACCAGGCCATCCCTCCGGAGAGATTTGAGGCGCTGTTGGAGAGGGTGACCGACCACATGAGCGAGCGCGATCGCTTTGTTCAGGATCTCTACTGCGGGGCAGATCCGGCTTACCGGCTGCCGATTCGCGTGATTAGCGAATATGCCTGGCATGCCTTGTTTGTGAGACAGCTGTTTGTGCGCCCCGAGCTTGGCGAGATGGTCGGCCACAGGCCCGAATTCACGATCATCGTGGCACCCGAATTCGAAGCGGTGTCGGCGCGCGATGGAACGCGTTCGGGAGCTTTCATCCTTGCCGATTTCACGCGCCGGATCATATTGATTGGGGGCACAAAGTATGCGGGGGAGATGAAGAAGTCGATATTCGGGGTGATGAATTTTCTGATTCCGCAGCGCGACGTGCTGCCCATGCACTGCTCGGCGAACGTGGGCGCGGATGGCGTGACGGCGCTGTTTTTCGGACTTTCAGGCACCGGCAAGACAACGCTCTCCGCCGACCCGGCACGGCGGCTGATCGGCGACGACGAACACGGCTGGAGCCAGGCCGGCATCTTTAATTTTGAAGGTGGGTGCTATGCAAAGTGCATCGACCTGAGCAAAGAAAAAGAGCCGCAGATCTACCATGCGATCCGCTTCGGCGCGGTACTTGAAAATGTGGCGCTCGATCCGGCCACCAGCGAGCCGGACTATGCCGACGGAAAAATCACTGAAAACACCCGCGTCGCTTATCCTGTGAGTTTCATCGAGAATGCGATTGTTCCTGGGGTGGGCGGGCATCCGCGCAACGTGATGTTTCTTGCTGCGGACGCCTTCGGAGTCTTGCCGCCGATAGCGCGGCTGACACCTGACCAGGCGATGTATCATTTTTTGTCCGGCTACACCGCGAAGCTTGCCGGCACCGAGGCTGGTCTCGGCTCAGAACCTGTGCCGGAGTTTTCAGCGTGTTTCGGGGCTCCGTTTTTGCCGCTGGCTCCGCGGGTGTATGCGGAGATGCTGGGCAAACGGCTGAAGCAGCATGGCGCGGGCTGTTGGCTGGTGAACACTGGCTGGTCGGGCGGCAGATTCGGCGTGGGCAAGCGGATCAGCATCCAGCACTCGCGGGCGCTGGTTCACGCAGCGCTTAATGGCGATCTCGACACTGTGGAGTTTATGACTGAACCGGCCTTCGGGCTCAGTATTCCGGTTAGCTGCCCCGGCGTGCCGGCGGAGGTCTTGAATCCGCGCAATGCGTGGGCGGACAAGGACGCATACGACCGCCAGGCCGCGGAATTGGCGGCGAGATTCGAGGCTAATTTTGAGAAGTTTGACGCGCCGGAAGCCGTCCGCGCCGCTGGAGCTCGAACAATTTAACGCGCAACCACCAAGCGCAAAAAAAGCCAAGCCGTAGTGGCATGGCCTTTTTTGTTTAGAATTATTGCCGGCGATCACCTAATCTCCCACACAGTCGCCCGTGCAGTACCATCGGCCCAGCGAGGCTTAACTTCCGTGTTCGGGATGGGAACGGGTGATCCCTCGCAGTATGGTCACCGGCAAACTTGAAGGCGCTTGGCGGGTGGTTGC
>PLSH01000103.1:304-6553 GCA_003165095.1 Acidobacteriaceae bacterium | reverse complement strand
AACATCTTCGAGAATCGCTTCATGCACGTGCAGGAGCTGGTGCGGATGGGCGCCAACATCAAGGTGGACGGAAGCGCGGCCACGGTGCGGGGTCCGGCGAGGCTTTCCGCGGCCGCGGTGATGTGCTCCGACTTGCGCGCCTCGGCTTCGCTGGTGCTGGCTGCGCTGGTAGCCGATGGCGAGTCCATTCTGGACCGCGTGTATCACATGGATCGAGGCTACGAGCGCTTTGAAGAGAAGTTAAGCAGTGTGGGCGCGCAGATCCAGCGGCTGGGAAACCTGTTTCCGCCGCGGGAGGGCGAAGAGCCTGGCGCCTGAAGATTCGCCGACGAAATTCACGAGGCATTTATCGCCGGCGAGAACGCAGCGCCGATGAGAGCGCGAGAGACAAACCATTTGCTCGCGTTTTTTTGGATTGAAGGCAACTATTCGCGCAGGGGCGCGTTCATATCAACAGCAATCCGGAATAGAGGCATGATTCCGGCCAGGCTCATGAAAAACCCATGGAGGGTACAATTCCCGTGAAGAAGATTGCATTGACATTGCTGCTTGCACTTTGTATGGCTCCTGCGGCTTCGATGGCGCAGGTTGTGGTTCGCATAGGGCCGCCAGCTCCGATTGTTGAGCGCCGGCCTCCGCCTCCGGATCGCGGCTTCGTGTGGATCGACGGTTATCACCGCTGGGACGGCGCTCACTACGTCTGGGTTGGCGGGCGCTGGGATCGTCCGCCGCATCCCGGCGCGCATTGGGTTGCCCACCGCTGGGTTCATCGCCATGGCGGCTGGGTGATGATTGAGGGGCACTGGCGGTAAAGGCGACAAGGCCGAATGAAAAAGCGGGGTGCGAACCCCGCTTTTTCATTGCCCTCACCATTCGTCGTTCAACTGATCTCGATTACGTCTTTGGCTGAGGCGGCGGCTTCTTCGGCGCGCTCCATCAGCTTTTGCGCGATGGCGTAGAACTCGGCGGCCTGGGGACTTTTGGGACCGGCGAGGGTTACGGGCAATCCGCGGTCGCCGCCTTCGCGGATGGCGGGGACCAGCTCGATGGCTCCGAGGAAGGGGACGTTGAACTGGTGTGCAGTCCGTTCCGCGCCGCCGCGGGAGAAGATGTCGATCTCCTGGTGGCAGTGGGGACAGGTGAAGTGGCTCATGTTTTCCACGATGCCGAGCACCTCGACATTTACCTGGGCAAACATCTCGAGGGCTTTGCGCGCATCCTCAAGGCTGACGTCGCTGGGGGTGGAGACGACCACGGCGCCGGTGAGGGGAACGGTCTGAACCAGGGAGATGACGACGTCGCCTGTCCCCGGGGGCAGATCGACGATGAGGTAATCGAGTTCGCCCCAGTTCACCTGTTGCAGGAACTGGCGGATGATTTGATGGAGCATGGGTCCGCGCATGACCAGCGGCTTATCGCCGGGCGAGATGTAGCCGATGGAGATGGTTTTGACGCCGTGGGTCAGGTTGGGCTCGATTACGTTGCCGGGACCCACTTTGGGCTGCTGCGCGGAGCCCATCATGAGGGGAACATTGGGGCCGTAGATGTCAGCGTCGATCAAGCCGACGCGCTGGCCTAGCTTGGAAAGGGCGATGGCGAGATTGACAGCCACGGTGGTTTTGCCCACGCCACCCTTGCCGGAACCGATGGCGACGATCTTGGAAACGCCGGGCAAAGCCAGCGGGGCGGGCATGGCATTTGAATGGGCCATATTTTTTTGTTTCTCCTTTTGAAAACTCTGTTCTTCAAGAAACTGTTTTGGTTCAGCCCTCAGTTGCGGCGCCGGTAAGCGCGGAGGTGGCCAGGCTGGCTTGCTTTCGCCGCGCGCTCTCGGCCTCGCGGTGTTCGCGCCTGAGCAGCGCGTCGTGATAGCGCCGGATCTCGTCGGGAGTTTCGGGCTTGAGCTCGGGCACCTTGATGAGGCGGCCTTGCTCGTCGATGGCGACGAACACAAGGTAGGCGCTGGCCACGTGGACTACGACCCCGGTCCGCGTGTTTTCAGCCCACACTTTGACGCCGGTTTCCATGGAACTGGTGAAGGCCCGGTTCACGCTCGACTTGAGGGTGAGCAGGTCGCCGAGGTGGACCGGCCGTACGAAGTCGATATGATCCATGGCGGCGGTGACGACGTTGGTGCGCGAGTGCCGATAGGCAGCCATGGCGCCGGTGAGGTCAATGAAGTGCATCAGGCGGCCACCCAGCAGGTTACCCAGAGTGTTGGTGTCGTTGGGCAGGATGATCTCAGTCATCTCGGACTGGGTGCTGGCTACGGTGCGCACCAGCGGGTTCTTTTCATGGTCGCTCATTTTGAGTTGCTCCGTTCAGGATACGGTACGCACGGGCACGCATTCGCAGCTACAATGAGAGCCAGGATGTGCGAACCGGCTGCCCAATCGGATCAGGCATCCTGTTTCAGTTTCGGCAATCCTCGCCAATTACGCAAATTTTCTGATTTGGCATCACGAGCAGGATGGGGGCCGGACACGAATAGTGTAGACAAGATTGCAGGACTGAGAGAGATTCTGGCGCTGGATCCCAGGAACAGTTTTGCGCGGTATGGAATTGCGATGGAGTTTGCGGGCAGGGGCGAGACGGCGGCGGCGCTGGAGGAGTTCAACGCGCTGCTCAACAACGATCCGGAGTATACGGCGGGCTACTTCATGGCCGCACAGACGCTGGCCGGGGCGGGACGAAAGGCCGAGGCGGCGGAGCGCCTGAAGGCTGGAATCGCGTGCGCGGCGCGCGGTGGTAACAATCATGCTCTCAGCGAGATGCAGGGCATGCTTGAGGAGCTGGATGAGTAGCCGCGAGAGCGAATCCAGTGTCATTTTGGGCGGAGAGAGTACGATGAAAATTCACAGGCAAGAATTGCCAGGTAGTCTTCGCTTACCAAAACAGCGTCTAAGGAATCATGGCTAAGTACTCAATAGTTGTGCCATTTCACAACGAAGAAGAGAACGTAACCGTTCTCTACGCTCGCCTGAAACAGGTGATGGAACAGGTGGGCGAGGAGTTTGAGCTGGTGCTGGTGGACGATGGGTCCAACGACCGCACCTACAAACTGCTGGAAGAAATCGCGGCCGTAGATAGCCGGGTGCTGGTGGTGAAGCTGCGTCGCAACTTCGGCCAGACTTCGGCGCTGGCTGCCGGTTTTGACCACGCTTCGGGTGAGTTCATCCTGGCCATGGATGGCGATCTGCAACACGATCCCAACGATATTCCCAGTTTTCTTGAAAAGCTGGATGAGGGATACGATGTGGTCTCGGGATGGCGCAAGGAGCGCATCGACAATCTCGTATTCCGGCGCATTCCGTCGCGCTGCGCCAACTGGCTGATGGCCAAGCTCTCAGGCGTCGATATTCACGACTTCGGCACCACTTTCAAGGCGTACCGCCGGGAAGTAATTCAGAATATTCCGCTTTACGGGGAGATGCACCGATTCATTCCCGCATTGGCGAGCTGGTATGGCGCGTCGATCTGCGAGATTCCGATTCGCAATGCAAACCGGGAGCGCGGCAAGAGCCATTACGGATTGGGACGCACCTTCAGCGTGTTCTTTGACTTGTTAACGATTCGTTTTCTGCTGAAGAACATGACGCGCCCACTTCACTTTTTCGGCGGATTCGGGGCTTTGGGAATTCTGAGCGGGACCGGTATCGCCGCGGTCCTGATGGCGATGAAGATCTACAACCCGAAGATGGACGTGATGGGCAGTCACGGTCCCATGTTCGTGATCGGATCGGTGCTGATTGTTTCCGGCATCCAGTTGCTGGCCATCGGGCTGCTGGGCGAGTTGCAGGTGCGGCATTATTACACCGGCCAAAATCCTGCCTCTTACACGGTTGACCGCCTGGTGCGGCTGGCATCGGCCGAAGAGCAGAGCCTGATATCGGAGCGGCGGGAAGATAGCTTCTGAGAGACAGGGAATAGGGAATTGAGAACAGTGGTCAGTGATCAGGGACTCAGTGGGTTTATCTAGCCTGACTTTATTGATATTTTTTTTGGCTTCTCCGATGCTCTTGCGGTACTCCCCCCTCAAGGTTCATGCTTAACCTTGTCATGAAAGCTATTCAGCTCCATCAAACAGGCGGTCCTGAAGCTCTTCAGCTTGCCGATTTGCCTATTCCGCAGCCCGGCCCAGGCCAGGTGCTGATGCGGATTGAGGCCACGGGGGTGAACTTCATTGAAATTTACTTTCGCAAGGGCGTTTACAAGGCGGCGCTGCCGCTGACGCCGGGGAGCGAAGCCGCGGGCACGGTGGAGGAACTGGGTCCAGGGGTGACAGGGTTTGCCGCGGGCGACCTGGTGGCCTCGACCAGCGTGCTGGGCAGTTACGCCGAATACGCGCTGGTTCCAGCCGAAAAGCTGGTGAAGGTTCCTGTTACGCTGGCGCCGGAGAAGGCCGCGGCCGCGATGCTGCAGGGGATGACGGCGCATTACCTGGCCTATTCGACGTACCCGCTGAAGGCGGGAGAGACGGCGCTGATTCACGCCGGGGCGGGCGGCGTGGGCTTGCTGCTCACGCAGATTGCCGCGCGCCTGGGTGCACGCGTGATTACCACCGTCTCAACGCCCGCCAAGGCCGAACTATCGCGCGAGGCCGGCGCCAGCGACGTGATTCTCTACTCCGGGCAGGACTTTGAAGCTGAGGTGAAGCGGATCACCGGCGGCAAGGGCGTGGACGTGGTGTATGACTCGGTGGGCAAGACCACGTTTGAGAAGAGCCTGAACTGCCTGCGTCCGCGCGGCCTGCTTGCGCTTTTCGGCGCGTCCAGCGGTCCGGTGCCCCCTTTCGATCTCATCCAGCTTAGCGGCAAGGGATCGCTCTTTGTGACGCGGCCTACGCTGTGGCACTACATTGCCACGCGCGCGGAGCTTGAATGGCGCTCGGGCGACGTTCTGGGCTGGGCCGCATCGGGCGAGCTTAAGCTGCGCACCGAGCATATCTATCCGCTGGCCGACGCGGCCCAGGCGCAGATGGATATGGAAGCCCGCAGAACGACGGGCAAGATTTTGCTGGCGCCGTGAAGACAGGGGTCAGGGATCAGGGAAGCTGGATCATGGCGGGGATTTCGGTTGGGACAGGGGATCGCGTATTTGTGCTCACTGGGGCGGGGATCAGCGCTGAGAGCGGATTGCCGACGTTTCGCGCTTCAGACGGACTTTGGGAGGGGTACCGCATCGAGGACGTCTGCACGCCTGAGGCCTGGCAGCGAGATCCGGCGGGGGTGTGGGCCTTCTATTCGGCGCGACGGGCCGCGGCGCAAAAGGCGGTTCCAAATGCCGGCCACATAGCGCTTGCGGAGCTCGAATCGCGGCTTCCGGGGCGTTTTTTTCTTTGCACACAGAATGTTGACGACCTGCACGAGCGGGCCGGCTCGGTGCACCTGGTGCACATGCACGGCGAGCTGGCCAAGTCGCGATGCGAGAACGAGTGCGGCGCGCCGCCGGTGGAAGATCATGAGATCTATGCGAGCCTCGATCAGGTTGGGCGCTGCCGCTGCGGCGGACGGCTGAGGCCGCACATTGTCTTCTTCGGCGAGATTCCGCTGGAGATGGAGCGGATTGAGCGAGAGATCGCGAGGGCGATGCTGATGGTTGTTGTCGGGACCTCCGGCTCTGTATATCCAGCTGCAAATTTTGTTCATTGGGCCCGGCACGCCGGTGCGCGCACCGTTTACATTGGGCCCGAACCGCCGCTGAACGCCTCGGCCTTTACGTACGTGGTGGAAGGGAAGGCCGGGGAGGCGCTGCCGGGGCTATTTCAAGTGGAAGATTGAGTTCAGAGTTGATGCATCTTCCGGCTCAAAAATGGAAGCGGTAGCGCAGTTCTGCGGAGAACAGGCGCGGATCGTTCCAGTGGAAGCCGCCGATGGTGACGGAGTTGTCAGTCAGCACGCGGTGGTTGGTGACATTGACGATGTTGAGGGCGAGCTTCCAGTGTTCGCCGAGACTGTGGCCGGCGGAGGCGTCGAGGGTGGTGTGAACGGGGAGGTAGGGTCCGGCGTAGGGGCCGTTATTGGGAGAGCATGAGGACGGATCTGTGCAGGCCAGGCCGTTTGAGAAGCCGGTGCCGTAGTAGACGTTGGTAGAGAACCAACTGTGGCGCGGCAGTGCGGCGGTGAAGCCGGTGTTGAGCGTGTCGCGCTGGTCGTGGTCGAGGGAGATGTAGGTGAAGCCGTCGTTGGCGCAGGCGGCGACATGGGAGAGGGTGCAGATGAATCCTCCGATGATGGCGCCGCGCTGCTG
>PLSH01000103.1:0-270 GCA_003165095.1 Acidobacteriaceae bacterium | reverse complement strand
GTCGAGGAACCAGCCCTTATACGGAATTTGAATGCCGAACTGGTGTTCCTCGTCGCGCTCCGAGGGCAGTGGAGCGAAGGCGTTTTCACCGGCGGGCAGGCTGCCGGCGTAGTTGAGGACGGAACTGGAGACGGTGAGCAGAGGCGCAGGCTGGAAGAAGTGGCCGTAGAAACCGCGCAGCACCCAGTGGAGGCGGGGAATTTCGACGGTTGCGCCGATGCGGGGATAAGTTGCCGACTCATCGTATCCGCCGCGGTAGATGGAGAAGCG
>PLSH01000235.1:407-3048 GCA_003165095.1 Acidobacteriaceae bacterium | reverse complement strand
GCGCGGCGCTGATGTTTCGCGCGCTTGGGCAGGCGAATCTGGCCGCCCTGGCTCTGATCGCAGCCCTGTATCACACGTTCAACCATGCCATGTTCAAGGGGCTGCTCTTCCTGGGCGCCGGTTCGGTGGTGCAGACCACACACACGCGCAACATGGAGAAAATGGGCGGGCTGATTCGGCGCATGCCGGTGACGGCGCTGTGCTTCCTGTTGGGCGCCGTGGCTATTTCCGGGCTGCCCCCGTTGAATGGATTTGTGAGCGAGTGGCTCACCTACCAGGCGCTGCTGGCCGGCTTCGGCACCACGCAAAGCCTGACCCGCTTGATGTTCCCCATCGCCGGCTCCCTGCTGGCGCTGACAGCGGCCCTGGCGGCGGCCTGTTTCGTCAAGGCTTTCGCGATTCCGTTTCTCGCGCTGCCGCGCAGCGAGGAAGCCGCGGATGCCCGGGAAGCCTCGTTGCCGATGCGCGCCGGGATGGCGGTTCTGTCGGTGGGATGCGTTGCGCTGGGTCTCGGCGCCACCTGGTTCGTGCGGATCTTCGATCCCATCACGCAGCAGGCCCTCGGCGTTCGCGCAAGTTCGGCGCTGGTGATGGCTCGCGGCTGGGCGCTGTCGCCGGGAACGGCCCATGGCGGCACCATTTCGACAGCCGGAATGGCGATGCTCTTCTTGATCGCCGGCGTGGCATTCGCGCTTCCGCTGGCCGCGCGATGGAGGCGTCGTAGCGTCCCCGGGCCAGCGTGGGATTGCGGCCAGCCGGGGTTGACCGCCGACAACGAATACACAGCCACGGCTTTTTCCAAACCGTTGCGCATGATCTTCTCCGCCCTCTATCGTCCGCGCCGGGAGATCCAGGCGGAGTATGAAGTGTCGCCCCACTATCCCAGCGCGATCCGCTTCGAAAACGAGATTGAACCCACGTTTGAAAAGCATCTCTATGGCCCGCTGTGGGAGCGGATTATGGCGGCGGCTAACCGCATGAAGGGCATTCAGGCGGGCAGCATCAACCTCTACCTCGCGTACATTTTCATTACGCTGATTCTGCTTCTGTTGTTTGGAGTGCGCGGATGACCGAGCGGATGATGACCCGGCTGATCGAGAACGCAGCGCAACTTTTTCTGCTACTGGTCCTGGCTCCTCTGGTGACGGGAGTCATTCGAGCGCTAAAGGCGCGGCTGCAAACACGGCGCGGCCCAGGCATCCTTCAGCCATACAGGGATCTCCGCAAACTGTTTCGCAAAGGCATGGTGATTCCAGAGACCGCATCCTGGATCTTCGCGGCAACGCCCTGGGTAGTTTTCTTCAGCACGCTTTTGGCGGGACTCATGATTCCCATGGTTGCCGCCGAGGCGCCGCTCGGTTTGTTCGGCGGCGTGCTGGCTGTGATCTACCTGCTCGGGCTGGGCCGCTTCTTTCTGGCGCTCAGCGGACTGGACAGCGGCAGCTCGTTCGGCGGTCTGGGCAGCAGCCGCGAGATGACCATCTCTGCGCTGGCCGAACCGGCCATGATGATGGCCATCTTTACCGTCGCCATCGGTGCCGGCTCCACCGGCCTCACCGAGATCGCCGGGGCCGCGATTGGACAACACTGGCGTTTTCTTGCCCCCGCGCAAATGTTCGCGTTCGCCGCGCTGGTGCTGGTGCTGATCGCGGAGACGGGCCGGATCCCGGTGGACAACCCAGATACTCATCTGGAGCTCACCATGATCCACGAAGCCATGATCCTCGAGTATTCCGGCCCATACCTGGCCCTCCTTGAATGGGCAGTCTCCATCAAGCAGCTCGTCTTGATGACGCTGTTGATCAACTGCTTCTGGCCGATTGGCCTCCAGCCCACATGGTTCGGTTTCGGCGCGTTGCAGGGAATCGGCTGGCTGCTGGCGAAGCTGCTTTTCTTAAGTTGCGCGATTGTTCTGCTGGAGACCGTAAACGCCAAGATGCGGCTCTTCCGGGTACCGGAACTGCTGGCGGTGGCCTTTACTCTGGGGTCGCTCGCACTGGTTTCCACATTCCTCTTCTGATGCTTATGATGCCTTTCATTAATCTTCAACTCGGCGACCGGATCGTCACCCTGATGGCGGCGCTGGTGCTGGTTCTACAGATTGCAATGGTGTCCCAGCGCTGGATCGTGATCCATATCCGCATCTTCGCGGCTCAATCGTTATTCCTCGCCATGATTGCCGCCACCATCGCCTGGTTTAACCACGCGCCGCATCTCTACGTCGCCGCCGCACTCACTCTCGTGGTCAAGGTGATTCTGGTGCCCATCCTCTTTGAACGCCTCGTGAAACGCATGGAGATTCATGAAGAGATCGAGCCGATTGTGAACGTGCCGCTCTCGGTGGTGATTGCCGGCGGGCTGACGCTGGTGGGCTATGTGGTGGCGGCATCGTTTTACCGACCGGACGAGCCCGGCCTGGGCCACAACGCGCTGGCCGTAGCCATTTCTCTTTTCCTGATTGGCTTTTTTACGATGATCAATCGCCGCAAGGCGCTGACCCAGGTGCTGGCGCTGCTGTCGCTGGAAAACGGGCTGTTTCTCGCGGCCATTTCGCTGACCTATGGGATGCCGCTGATAGTGGAACTGGGTGTTTTCTTCGATGTGCTGGTAGCGGCGATGGTGCTGGGCATACTGGTCTACC
>PLSH01000235.1:0-246 GCA_003165095.1 Acidobacteriaceae bacterium | reverse complement strand
GAGCGCTGGGCGACGACGCGAGCGGCATGGAACAGATCGCGCAGTTTCGCATGTACTACACGCTGACGCCGCTGTTCGTCTTCTCCATGCTGTTCATGGCGGTGGCCAACAATCTGGGAGTGATGTGGGCGGCGATGGAAGTTACCACGCTGGCTTCTATCTTCCTGGTAACCTTCTACGGGAAGGTCACCTCGCTGGAGGCCGCCTGGAAGTACGCCATCATTGGCGGCGTGGGTTTATCGATGG
>PLSH01000069.1 GCA_003165095.1 Acidobacteriaceae bacterium | reverse complement strand
TGAAAGCTGCGTGGATAAATCTCATAAATGACTGCGTTCTTCCACCAGTTCGCCTCGTACAGTTGACTCGCGCTCCTGGCTTCCGTTTTTGTCTTGGCGGGTACGCTCTGCCCTCCCGCCGCCAGCGCCGCCGCGCTCATCAACAGCACCATTGCGCAACTCCCCATCATCCTTGGCATTCGGTCCGCCGACTGCATTACGTTTTCCTCTTTCTATTCTTTCGTACCCGGTAACTCCGCTAACTTTTCAACTCCAGCCAAGCTATCACACCACCTCTATTGCGTTTCGCCCGGCCGTTGCGCAGGCGTCTTCTTCATCCGGCCGAAATCGATCTTGAAATGCGGATCCTGGCGCGTTCCGTCGATGTGAATCGGCACCTCGGTCCCCGCTCCATCCTTCTTGAAGAACCGGTCCGCCGGCTTCAGCAGCAGTCCCTTCCAACCCCCCACCATCGCCGACACCGTCGCCTGCATCTTCGCCGTCCCGTCAAAATTCAGCGCACCGCTCTCTACGCCGTAAGTGCCCTTCAACTCGATATCCGCGCCCGGCACGGTGTACTTCAGATTCGGCAGCGTAATCACCCCGCCCTCCATCTTGAAATCGCTCTGCATCGTTGAACGCACATTCGCGCCAGCGCTGCCGTTCTTGGCATCCGCGGGCTTTCCCTGCCCGCGCAGGCTCAGGTCCGCAATTCGGCTCTGAATCTTCGCGCTCGCAAACTGCGCCCCGTCCAGCACAAAACTGCCTTTCAGGCGGATGCGATGATGCACCGGCTCTTTGCCCGGCGGAATCTCCAGCGACGTCTTCGTGGTCAGCGTTCCGGTCAGCTGCGGCGTCCCCGACTTGCTCGTCAGACGCATGAAATCCTCCATCCGTCCCCGATCCACGTTCACCTTCAGCGAAATATCGTGGCCTNNGTCCCGTCCACTTTGGCGTGAAACCGCGTTTTCAGCTCGAGCGGACTGCCAAAACTCGTCAGCCTGAAGTCGGGCGTATCCGTCACGCCATCCGTCGTAAGGTCCCGCAACGTGCCTTCGTACGTCCCGATCGAGTTCAGAATCCCCGCAATCCCTTTGAAGACGCCCAGGTCGGCGTGTTCGAGCTTGTATTCCCCCGTAACTGCGCTTTCGCCGGGATCTTCCGTAACCCACGGCCCAAAGCTCCCCGCGGTCAGCACCGTTCCCGCCGGCCGGGGAATGCTCAACTGCGCATCGTATTTCATCTTTCCGTTCGCGGTGAGGTCCGTTAGCTTCAGGCTGGAAATGCCAAACTCCGTCGGCAGCTTACCCGGCTTGCTGGTCTCCAGCGTTAAATGAGCGCCGGTGCAGACGATGCTGCCCACTTCGAACTGCAGCAGCGCCTTGCTGCCCTTCGGCTTGCCGGTGTCGCCGTCGGAGCCTTGCGTCTCCGGCGCATGCGTGAACCGCGACTTCGGCGGTATGTCAACCAGGAGCCCCTTCAACTCCACCACTGAAATATGAATCGGCTTTCCCGGCCAGTAGCGCAGCGGCGCGTGAAACCGGAACTCCGCAATCTGGATCAGCGGCTCAATGTGTCCCGCCGCCGCCGGCACCGTCACCCCATGCACCTCGGCGGGAGGCCAGATGCGCAGCCCCTTGCCCTCGGCCCACAACCCGCTGGCCACCGAAACATGAAAGCTGTCCAGCTCCACCCGCGCGTGAAAATGCCTTTCCAACTCCGCCACAATCCGCGCCCGCAACATCGGCTCAGCACGGTGCAGCGTGACCGTGACCACCACGCCGAGCACCACAAACAACGCCAGCAGCAGGCCCAGTATCCACTTCAGGCCCCTGTGCCTGTGCCAGAACGAACCCTCCATCCTGCTCACGCCCACCCCCAATCCGCCAACCATTTGCCTGTCAACCATTCTCGCAGCCCGCGACCCCTGCTCATACCCAAACTTTCAACCTTGGCATGGCCCAGGGGTCCGCATTTCCTCATCCCAATTCCGCGCCCCGCTGCCTTCCCCATTTTCTGAGTACATGCCAAATGACGTAGACTTCTTACCACAGATGCAAGTGCTGATTGAAAACCTCGTAAAGCTTCAGGCCGTCGAACTGGACCGCGCCCGCCTCACCCAGGAGACGCGAGCCCTGCCCGCCGAACTGGCAACCGCCAAGGCCGCCCTGGCCGCCGCCGAGCGTCAATCCGCCGACGCCTCCGCGGCGCTGAGCCGCGAAGACTCGCTCCGCACTCGCCTGGACCGCGAAATCGAAGCCCATCGCCAAAAGGCCGCGCGCTTCCGCGCCCAGCACGACTCGGTCAAGAACGCCGTCCAGGCCGACGCCGTCGAGCACGAAATCCACTTCGCCGCCGTCGAGATCGAGCGTCTGGAAAACGAAGAATTCTCCAGCCTCGAGCGCACTGAGGCGCTGGAATCCACGCTCGCCGAAGCCCGCGCCCTGGTCGAAGCCCTGTCCGCTGCCCTTGAAAAAACACGCGCACGCACTGCCCTGCGGCAAAAGGAACTAGCCGCCCAGCTTGCGGCGCTCAACGCCGGCCGCGAATCCCTTCGTTCCGAAATCGAGCCCGACCGGCTGGCCCACTTCGACCGCCTCGCCGGCTCTCGCGGCACCGGCATCGCCCGAGCCGACAACCAGCAGTGCACCGGTTGCCGCATGGGCGTCCGGCCCCAGGTCTGGAACCAGCTTCGCGAGGGCGAATTGCTCACCTGCGATAGTTGCAGCCGCCTTCTTTACTGGGATCCCGCCATGGCGCCCGCGCCCAAAGTTCCTCAACCCGAACCCATCCCCGGCGCCGGCCGCGCTCCCCGCAAATCAGGCCACGCCGGCGCGTAATTCCAGGCCACGCACGCGTCACATTCCCTTCGCCATATCCAAGGCGGCCGCCATCACATTCTCCGGCCGGCCCAGATCGCGCCAATACCATTCATCCGCGCCAAAGGCGGCAATCTTTTCTCCCTGTGGCGCGAGACGCAGATAAGCGTCAATGATTGAAAAAGCGCCGCCCTCTTCCATCTTCGAAAAAATCTGCGGAGAAATCACGTGGATGCCGGAAAATGCCAGCGCCCGCACTTGCTGCGCGGGCCGCGCCAATTCAGCTTTTCCCTCACGCCCGGCTCGCCGGCCGCACAGGCTCCCTTGCTCGTCAAACAGCAAGTACCGCGAAGTCTCCCGATCCTGAACCGCCAGCGTAGCCAGAGCCTCCTGTTGCGCGTGAAAGCGCATCATGCTTCCGAGATCGATGCTGCTGATCACATCCACATTATGCAGAATGAAAGGCTCGGCGCTATCAAGAAAGAACCAGGCAGCTTTTTTCAGGCCGCCGCCGGTGTCAAGCAACTCCTCCTCGCGTGAGACCTCAATGCGCATGCCGAAGTTGTGGTTGGCTTCGAGGTATTCGACAATCATGTCTGCGTGATGGTGCGCGTTGACGATCGCCTCCCCCACGCCAAAGCCGCGCAGCCGATCGAGAACGATCTCCAGCAGCGTGCGGCCGGCCACGGTGACCAGCGCCTTGGGGCGGTCGTTGGTGAGCGGACGCAGGCGCGTGCCCAGGCCGGCAGCCAGTACCATGGCCTTCATTTGCGTGGCTTCTCCCGTTCCATCTTCTCGAGCTCCACATGCCGGACCACCACTTCCACCCCGCTGCCCGCCCGCAAGTGTTTTGCCAACTGCTCGGCCAGGTACACAGAGCGGTGCTGGCCGCCGGTGCAGCCGAACGAGACCATGAGGTCTTTGAATCCGCGGCGCTGATAGCCGCTCACGCTGGTATCCACCAGCGACTGAACGCTGGCCAGATACTGGTGCACGCTCTCCTGCTGAGTGAGGTAATCGACCACCGCCGCGTCCTTGCCGGTAAGCGTCCGGAATTGTTCTTCGCGCCCCGGATTGGGAAGACTGCGGGCGTCGAACACAAATCCGCCCCCGTTGCCTGTTTGATCGGCGGGCATCTGCCGGTGAAAGGAGAAGCTGAATATCCGCACCGTCAATCCCGCTGCCGAAGAAGCCAGGCCCTGCAGCTTCTCTGATGCCGGCATGCTGTTGAGAGCCTCAAGCAGCGCCGGCAGCGCAATCGGCAGCCTCACATGGCTGGCGAGCCAGCGCAGGTTCTCGAGCGCATACGGCACGCTCTGCAGAAAATGCGCCTTGCGCTCATAAAATCCCCTGAAACCGTATGCGCCCAGTGCCTGCAGGATGCGAACGTAGACAAACGCGTAGTAGTGCTCCATGAACGCATCGCGATCGAGCTTGATATAACCCGCCAGGCAGTCGAGATAATAGTCGAGCAGTTCCTGGCGCAACTCCGGCGGCAGGTCGGCCTTGCCATCGTAAAGCAGAGACGCTATGTCGTATTGCAGCGCGCCTCTGCGCCCGCCCTGGTAGTCCAGAAAAAACGGCTGCCCGTCGCGCAGCATGATATTGCGCGATTGAAAATCCCGGTAAAGAAAATAATCGTGGCTGGCGCCCAGCAGAAACTTCGTCAAGCGCCCAAAATCCTGCTCCAGCGCCTGCTCGTTGAACGGTATGCCGGCCAGCCGCAGAAAATAATATTTGAAGTAATTCAGATCCCACGCGATCGACTGCCGATCGAAGCTTGCCCGTGGATAGCACACCTTGTAATTCAAATCGCGGCCCGCCTCAACCTGAAAACGAGGCAATGCCGCCACCACTTTGCGATACGCTTCTTGAGCCTGCTTGGCGACGCTCTCGCCGCTGCGATTCTCGCTCAGAAACTGGTAGAGCGTGGTGTCGCCCAGGTCTTCTTCAAGGTACGCGCCCTGGCTCAAATCCTCCGCATAAATCTCCGGAACGGGCAAACCATGGCGCCGAAAATGCCTTGAAAATTCAAGAAATGCGACATTTTCCTCGCGTACGGAATACAGAATGCCGATGGCGCTGAACCCCCCGCCGGCCAGACGGACGATAGCGCGCCCCGAGCCGCCAAGCTGCCCCTGAAGCGGGTGCGCGTGTTCGGCCGGCATCTTGAAATGCTGCTCAAAGAGCCGCTTTAGTACGTCCATGATTGTCTTTCCGGAAATCGCTCCAACCGAAATCAGTCTCCCGCCTGGAACCGTGACCGAATGATTGCGGTATCGCCGGAATGTAACGCCGGTCTCCTGCCGGCTGTAGCGCGGGCGTCCCCGCCCGCGCTCGTCCAAGGGCAATTACCAAATCATACGGCCTAGACACTAGTGAATGATCACCACGTTCATGCTCCACGGATCGAGCGACAGAGACAATGGAAGCGTTGTAGGGGTGATCGGGGTCGTAGTGGGCGGATCCCACACATCGCTCTGCGAAAAGTCGTAGATCGCCTTGCTGTAGGTAATCACGGTCACGCTCGTCGCCGTGGTCTGCCCTGAAAGCGTGACGCTCACCGGCTCGCTCACGGTTTCATTCAGGTTAAACAGCACCAGTGCCGTCCCGCCGCTATGGGTTGCCGCATAGGCGCGCACGTCGTAGGTGTCGCCGGCTACCGTGGCAGTCAGCACGTTTTCGCCGTCTACTGCCACGTTGCTGAACAACTGGAACGCCCGCGCCGTCGGAGACATCGTCCCGATGGGGCCAGCGCCAGGACATTCCGGATCATAGGCCGGCCCATCGGAGAAGACGCTGAGGGCTCCCCAATCCTGCCAACCGTACAACAACGGGCTGTTATTGCCGGCTCCGAAACAGTTCCCGAATCCGATCCACCAGGTCGCGCGCGAAACTCCATCGTTCATCATCTCGCCCAGCATCTGGCCGGCATACAAGCCCTGCGTGATCGACCAGCTCTGCGTGCCGGGATTGGCGCTGTTTCCGCCCATCTCGCCCACATAAATCGGCGTGCCGGCTTTGGCGGCCGGCAGCTCCTGCCTGATAGTGTTGATGTTCGTGGTCAGACCCTGCGCCGCCTGCCACACCAGGTACGTATCGCTGGTCACGTCTTGATACTGCGGATAGTAGTGGTATTCCACAAAATCATACGGGGCATTGGCGAGCACGATCGGATCCCACGCCGGAGAGTTGCCGGGGTTCGCCGACACGCCCACCAGCGTATTCGGGCTGGCCGCCTTGATCAAGGCATAGTAACCGTTGGGTCCGGCTGTCGCGGCGGCATAGGTTGTCGGGTCGTGCTGAAGCGGATGGTTGTCCACCTCCCAGCTTCCATATTCCTCGTTGCCCACCGTCATGTGGCTCACAGTTACGCCATAGGTTAGCGCTTTAGCCGCCCAGCTGGCAGCCTCGGTCGGGTCGCCGAATCCGGCGCAACCCTTGCCGGTGCCATAATCCGCCGTGAGCGCCAGGTCCAACCCTCCCGGAATCACGAGTTTATTGACGACATCCAAGAAATCATCGTTTGAATTGGCCTGGTTGTACGATTGACCGCACTCCCAGTTGTTCTCCCAGTTATATGCGTCGGACCACGACCCGCCCGGCCAGCGAAGCGACTTGATGCCCGCAGCGCTGAACGCGGTATTAATAGCCGTCGCGTTGTCGACCACGTCATACCACGCCGCCAGGTTCATTCCCAAAATCTTGTCCGTCGTGGCCGGCCCCGTGCTCGCCAGGTCCACCGTGATCGTGTTGGTCACACCCACTGAAACCGTCTGCGTGATCGCCGTCCCCGCAGGTGGAGTCACAGTCAACGTATAAATCGTGGACGTCGTTGGGCTCACGCTCACCGGGTTTCCGCTGGTCGCAGTCAGGTTGCCCGGCGTGATCATGCCCGTGCCATTGGCAAACACGGCCGTCAGGTCGGAGCTTCCTCCCGCATTGATCGTTACCGGATTCGCCACAAAGCTGGCAATGGTCGGCAATGGAACCACCGTAATCGTCGCGGTCGCGGTCACTCCCGTACCCACCGAAGGAGTCACCGTCAGCGTATAGGTGGTTGTAGCAGTTGGACTTACGGCAACAGGTACCTGATTGTTGATAGCCAGATTTCCCGGCGTAATCACGCCCGTGCCGCCCGAGAAAGCAGCCAACAGAGTGGCGCTGCTCCCAATGGCGATGGTTGCCGGATTCGCTCCAAAACTGTTGATCGTCGGCGTAGGAACCACCGTCACGGTCGCCATCTGGGTCACCGCCGTCCCGCTCGTAGGAGTCACGGTGAGGGTATAGGCCGTGGTCGCGGTGGGGCTCACCGTAATCGGCGACCCGCTCGTAACGGCGATATTGTAGGGCGTAATCACGCCCGTGCCGCCCGAGAAAACCGCCGTCAAAGTGGCGCTGCCTCCTTGCGCAATCGTCGCCGGATTGGCCACAAAGCTCGTGATCACCGGCGTATTGGAACTCCCGGTCACCGTCACCTGCACCGTCTGCGTCACCGCCGCACCGGTGGCAGGAGTCACGGTCAGCGTATAGGTGGTAGTCGCCGTCGGGCTCACGCTCACCGGCGT
>PLSH01000239.1 GCA_003165095.1 Acidobacteriaceae bacterium | reverse complement strand
TTGAGGCCAGACCTACCTCCTCCGCATCGAATGGGAACGGAGCCGAACCCGCAACTGTATCACGTCCGCGGCCCATTTCTTCGCATTTTATTTGCCGTGAACCATGGGTAAGCCTAGAATGGAAGTGTGCCCCTGTCTCAGACCGACAAAATCCCCGCCCCAACGCCCGACCATAAGCGTTATTTCATCGAGAAGCTCGGCCTCTCCGAGCGGCTCATGGAGCGTTGCCTGGGCGAGGCGCTCTCGGCTGGCGGCGACTTCGCCGATCTCTACTTCGAGTCTGTCACCTCCACCTCGCTCGGCATCGACGAGTCCCTCGTCAAGTCCGCCAGCCAGGGCATCAGCGTCGGCTGTGGCATCCGTGTCCTCTCCGGCGAGCGCACCGGCTACGCCTACACCGACGACCTCTCCAGCACCCGCCTCCTGCGCGCTGCCCGCACCGCAGCCCTTATCGCCAGCGGCCCGGCCAAACAGCCCGTCGCGGGCTTCCGCCACACCTCGGACAAGCCCACGCTCTACCCCATCGCCGGAGCAACTGCCGACGCCGAAATCGCCGCCAAGCTCTCCCTCATCCAGCGCGCCGACAAGGCCGCTCGCGACTTCGATCCCCGCATCACGCAGGTTCGCGCCGGCTTCTCCGACGAGCTGCGCCGCATCCTCATCGCCGCCTCCGACGGCACCTTCGCCTCCGACACGCAACCCCTCGCCCGCCTCAACGTCTTCGTCATCGCCCAGGACGCCACAGCCGATAACGGCGCAGGCAGCACCACGCGCGGCACATCAGGCGGCGGAGGCCGCGTGACACTGGATTTCTTTGAAGGCACGCACTCCCCCGAGCACTTCGCCCGCGAGGCCGCACGAACCGCCATCCTGCAGCTCGGCGCCATCGCCGCCCCGGCAGGTGAGATGCCCGTCGTCCTCGGTCCCGGATGGCCCGGCGTCCTGCTGCACGAGGCCGTCGGCCACGGTCTCGAAGCCGACTTCAACCGCAAGAAGACATCCGCCTTCGCTGGTCTCATCGGCCAGAAGGTCGCCAGCGAAAAAGTCACCGTCGTCGATAACGGACAGATGCCCAATCGCCGCGGTTCCATCAACGTGGACGACGAGGGCAACCCCACCCAGGAGACCGTCCTCATCGAGAAAGGCATCCTCCGCGGCTATCTCTCCGACAAGCTCTCCAGCCGCCTCATGGGCACGCCAAACACCGGCTCCGGCCGCCGCGAGAGCTACCACCACATCCCCATGCCGCGCATGACCAACACCTACATGCTCGCCGGCACGGACCTGCCCGAAGACATCATCCGCTCCGTCCAGCGCGGCCTCTACGCCGTCAACTTCGGCGGCGGCCAGGTCGACATCACCAACGGAAAGTTCGTCTTCTCCGCCTCCGAGGCATACCTCATCGAGGACGGCAAGGTCACGCAGCCCGTCAAGGGCGCGACGCTGATCGGCAGCGGCCCCGAGGCACTCAAATTCGTATCGATGGTGGGCAACGATCTCGCCCTCGACGAAGGCATCGGTACATGCGGCAAGGACGGACAGTCCGTTCCCGTTGGTGTCGGAATGCCAACTACAAAGCTGGACCACATGACGGTCGGCGGAACCGGGCAGTAAAGCATCTTTCTCCCAGGATGTGTCGTAACTGAAGTACTTGCAACGTTTGCAGAAGAAACGGCATTTTGAATCTGTACTAAGTTGCATGAAAAGGAGAAATGCTCCAATGGCAGTCGAACGGGAAAAGATGTACGAATGCGAGGTCCGCCGCCGACGTCTCAAGCCAGGCGGAGGATACGAACCCTACTGGAAGATTAAAAACGTCGCCGTCGCTCTGGTGGACGAAGACACCGACTTCCGATGCAAGGACTGCTCCGGCGCGGTCAAGCTGCTTGGCCGCAACGGCAAGACCGGTGCCGTCGCCTACGTCGAGCACAAACTCGCCGCCGACGCCGAGTTCTGTCCCAGCAGCCTGATCTTCCAGCACGCCACCGACGGCCGCGAAGCCAAACCCTCCGCCAACCCCGTCGCATAGCCGCGCACCAGTTCGCGCACCATCACGACCGTAATCCATCACGACCGTCATTCTGAGCGCAGCTCAGAANNCGGTCTTTGCTCGCTGGGGTGGGAGTAGCGGAGAAATCTGCTTCCGCATTTCGCTGTTGTCCTTGAATCTGCCGTTGTCGTTGTTTTCGCTTCCAGGGTGCCCAGGGCTTTGGCCTTGGGGCTCCTTGGGTCTCACATGCCGCCATGAACATGGGGTTTTATCCCCGGGGGCATGCATTCTGTCTCGTGCAAGCAATCTCAGGGACGCGTCCGAAGATCCCCTCACCCAACACCTCAAAGGAGCATCATGGCCGCCGAATCAGAAAAAATCTACGAGTGCCAGGTCAAACGACGTCGCCTCAAGATCGGCGGTGGATACGAGCCCTTCTGGAAGCTCAAGTCCGTCACCGAAGCCCTCATCGACGACGACACAGAGTTCCGTTGCTCCGACTGCACCGGCGCCGTCAAGCTGCACCGCCACCACGTCCCCGGCGCGCCGCCCCCGCACATCGCCCACAAGCTCAAGACCGACTCCGAGTACTGTCCCGCCGGCCTCTTCTTCCGCAAGGCCACCGACGGCCGCCTGCCCCGCCTCTCCGAGCATCCCGTCCGCTAGAATGGCCCGATGAAAGTTCGCGATCTCTTGAAGCAACTGAACGACGACGGCTGGATCTTGTTCCGGCAGAGTGGCAGCCATCGCCAGTTCAAGCATCCCCACAAACCCGGAACCGTCACTGTGCCGGGTCATCCCAGTGACGAGTTCCATCCCAAAACGCTTCAGAGTATTCTGAAGCAAGCGGGGTTGAAGCCATGACGCGACGCTACCTAGTCATCTACGAAAACGGGCCGACTAACCTGAGTGGCTTTGCGCCCGACGTTCCCGGCTGCGCCAGCACCGGCCACTCCCTCGAAGAGATGCGCGCCAACCTCCGCGAAGCCCTCGAATTCCACCTCGAAGGCCTCGCCCTCGAAGGCCAGCCCATCCCTCAGCCAACCACACACATGGCCGAGGTGCCAGAGAATGGCTTCGCCGAGTGGCTGGTCGTTACCCTCCCGCAGCCCGAAGCAATCTCCGCTTGAGAGACTCATAAGAGTATTGCCAAGCAATCTCCCCTGCACCCCAGCATAAGAAGGAAACCCTTGCCTGCATCTCAATCTGCAACCACCGCCGACCTCCGCCAGCTCGCCTCAGACGTCCTCGCCCGCGCCCTCCGCGCCGGTGCCACAGACGCCGAAGCCGTCGTCTACGAGGGCGATGAGTTCTCCACCCTCGTCCGCCTCGGCCAGGTCGAGACGCTCAAGGAGTCCGGCTCCCGCGCCGTCGGCCTGCGTGTCTTCATCGGCCTTCGCACCGCCAGCACCTCCTCCTCGGATTTTTCGCCCGAGAGCATCGAGCGCCTGGTAGCCGGAGCCGTCACTCTCGCCCGCATCACCAGCGAGGACCCCTTCGCCGGCCTGCCCGAACCCTCCGACTTCGGCCAGCACGACGCCGCTGCCCAGCACCTCTACTTCGACGACGTCAACCAGCAGCCGCCCGCCGACCGCATCGAGATCGCCCGCGCCGTCGAGGCCGCAGCCCTCGCCTTCGACACCCGCATCCAGAACTCCGGCGGTGGCGACTTCGACGCCGCATCCTCGCACAAGATCCTCAT
>PLSH01000358.1:8280-9623 GCA_003165095.1 Acidobacteriaceae bacterium | reverse complement strand
TTCCAGGTGGAGAGGCGGGTGAAGTGGCGGATGATTTCGATCTCGCTGAGCTCTGGCAGCAGGCCTGGGGTGGTGCGATGGGCCGCGCCGAGCAGGGCGGCGGGGTCCACGGCGGGCACGTCGAGCGGGGGGAGTTTGTAGGCGCGCTTGCCGGGCGAGGACTTCTCGAAGAGCAGGGCTTCGTTCTGCGTCGGGTGGGGGCGGACTTTGCCCAGGGTGCGGTGAGTATTTGCCATGTCGTGATTGCCTCGTTACGATTCGTCTCGCTCGATGCTAGTCGGGTTTCTTCCTTCGTTCATTTTCATCGTGATGCGAAAGCGGTTCTCTTGGGCATGCCACTCGTTCCAGCGAACAATCAAGCCGACGACGAAAGCAAAGGAGCTTGCGGCGAACACGGTCCCGCCAAGGTTCATATGCCAGTAAAAATACAAAAAAGCCGTCGCAACACAGAAACCGAAGAGGCCGCTGACGCCTACTCCCCAGATGACCGCATAGAAAAACGGTCCAACTCGCCGACGGGACTCCCACCGTCTGAGTTGTCCTTCATTCATCGGGACAAAGGTCATGGAGCCAAACAGGCGACTTGTCATCGGCAGCTCCCTTCGGTATCGCGGGAAACAGGTTTCAAACTACACCCCAACCGGCGCGGCGGCGAGGACTTTGGCGGCTTTGTCGATTGACTTCTTTGCGATCATTTCGGTGGCGCACCAAAGGGTGGCGTTGCCTAGCTCGGGATACCAGCGGTTGAGCGCGATGCCGCCTACAATTTTTTCTTTGAGGAGACGTGGGCTCCATTGCTCATAGGGTTCGGTGGTTTGGAGAACAAATTCGTGGAAGCGGGGCGCGCCGGTGAAGAGCAGCTCTACGCCGGGCTGGGCGCTGAGCGTTTTGGCTGCGTAGTCGGCCTTGGCCAGGTTGTGCTCGGCCAATTCCCGGATGCCTTCTTTGCCGTAGACAGTGAGGAAGATGGTGGCCATGAGCGCGACGAGGGCCTGGTTGGTGCAGATGTTGGAAGTGGCTTTTTCGCGGCGGATATGCTGCTCGCGGGTGGCGAGGGTGAGCACGAAGCCGCGGTTTCCTGCGCCGTCGGTGGTCTGGCCGACGAGGCGGCCGGGCATCTGGCGCACGTACTTCTCTTTGGCCGCGATGACGCCGCAGAACGGGCCGCCGTAGCTGAGCGCCACGCCGAACGACTGCGCCTCCATGGCGACGATATCGGCCTCGACGGGCGGGCGCACGATGCCGAGCGAGACGGCTTCGGCAATGGAGACGATGAGCAGAGCGCCTTTGGCGTGGGCGATCTCGGCGATGGCGGGAATGTCTTCAATGATGCCGAAGAAGTT
>PLSH01000358.1:0-8239 GCA_003165095.1 Acidobacteriaceae bacterium | reverse complement strand
CGGTGACGCGGACGGCCATCATCACGGCCTCGGCAGCGCCGGTTGAGCCGTCGTACATGCTGGCGTTGGCCACGTCCATGCCGGTGAGTTCGGCAATCATGGTCTGGAATTCAAAGATGGCCTGCAGCGTGCCTTGCGTGATCTCGGCCTGGTAGGGGGTATAGCTGGTGAGGAATTCGCCGCGCTGGACGAGGGAGTCGATGATGACGGGACGGTAATGGCGATAGGCGCCTGCGCCGAGGAAGCTCGCGTATTCGGTGGAGTTCTTCTTGCCGGCGGCGCGGAAGTAGTCGATGATCTCGCTCTCGGCCTGCTGGCGCGGGACTTCGAGGTCGCGATCGAGGCGGTACTCGGCCGGAATCGTGGCGAAGAGATCGTCAATGGAGGCCGCGCCGATCTCGGCGAGCATCTTGAGGCGTTCGGCGGGGGACTTTGGAAGATAGCGCATGGTGGGTCCCTCCGGGACCAGGGACTAAGGGACTAGTCCCTTACGTGCCTGTTTCTTCCGAGACGAAGGCTTCGTAGGCGGCGGCGTCTAACAAGGCTTCGTACTCGGAGGGGTTGGAAAGCTCGACCTTGATGATCCAGGTTTCATGCGGGGCGGCGTTGATTTTGTCGGGCTCGGTTTTGAGGGTTTCGTTGACGGCGGTGACGGCGCCGGAGACGGGCGAGAAGAGATCGCTGACGGCCTTGACGCTCTCGACGGAGCCGAAGGTTGTGCCGGCGGTGACGGTGTCGCCGATTTTGGGCACGTCGACGTAGACGATGTCGCCGAGCGAGTTCTGCGCGTAGTCGGTGATGCCGATTGCGCCGATGGTTCCGTCGAGCGAAATCCATTCATGTTCGCGGGTGTAGCGGTAGTTGGCAGGGTAGGGCATAAGTGTGGGTTCCTCGAAGAAGTAGTGTACGGCGTGAGGGAGGGGTAAGAAAACCTGTGGAAGGCGGGGACGGGATTGAGGTGGGGGTTGTGGCGGGTGAAGAGTGGGTGGTTCAAGGGCGTGCTGCCCCACCCTTGCGACAAGAACTAAAGCGTCGCAAGGATGGTGTGCCCAGGTTCGTAACGGGTCAGGCGGTGAAGGAGGATGAGGCGGGCTGTTGCACTGCGCCGCGGCGTTTGGAATCCACCTGCAGGGTGAGGGTCTGCTGTTTTTTGTCGCGCAGGATGGTGACGGCGACGGTTTTCCCCTCATTGGTGTGCAGGGCGCGCTCCCAGTCGGCGGAGGTGGTGATGGACTCGGGGCCGACCTTGAGAATCACGTCGAAGGCGCGGAAGCCCGCGGAGGCAGCTTCGCTCTTGCGGGTTACCTGCTTGACCATCAGGCCGCCGGAGACGCCGAGGTACTCGGCCATCTGCGAGGTGAGCGGCTCAACCAGCGCGCCGACCTTGAGGGTGCTGCCGAAGAAGGGCAGGTGGAATCCGCCGGAAAGCGGGGCGTCGCCCACGCCGCCGGCGAGAATGCCCATTCCAGGGACGGGCGCGGAGACATCGGCGCTGCCGATCTTGTCCCAGACATCGTGTTCGAGGGTCTTGCGCTCGGCAAGCTGCACGGCGATGGTCTGAATGTTGCCGTCGCGGCTGATCTCGATGCTCACGCTGCGGCCGGCGGGAATCTCCTTGAGCATTTTGCGCAGTTGCTCCGCGCCATCGACATTCTGGCCGTTCAGCGCCAGCACCACGTCGTTGACCTTGAGGCCGATCTGGCCGGCGGGCGCATCGTGGTCGATGAGGGTGATGACCGCGCCGCGGGTTTCCCTGAGTTTGAGCGCCTGCGCCTTCTCCGTGTCCACGTCGGAAATGTCGACGCCCAGATAGCCCTGGGAGCTGGCGTGCACCAGCAAGGGATTGGAGTCCTCGAAGAACTGCACGATTCCCTGCGACTGGGCATGGGCGGGATGGGAAGCAACGGCCAGGCAGCAGCCCACCGCGAACAACGCGAGCGAGCTTTGATGGAGTTTCCGGTACGGCCTCAAAAGGTGTTTCATTTTGTCTTCTCCAGCGGTTCTCTTTGTCCGGCCCGCGTTCTATCGTGCTGCGCGGTTGCCGGATGGGTAAACAGATCTATTGAATCTCCGGCACCCGGCTCAGGACCTGCCGGGAGACATTTCTGATCTGGGGACTTTCGTCCGAATTGGAAACCGAATACAGGACCTGGCGCACGCTGGTGTCGGCTTCGACGGGCTCGAGCAGGTTGATAGCCGCGGTGCGGATTCTGGGATCGCTGTCGTTGAGCAATGCCTCCAGCACGGCATCGCGGACGCGCACGTCCTGGGCCACGTAGGGCTCGAGGCCTTCGAGGGCCTTCTGGCGGACGGCGGCGCTTTTGTCGTAGCGGAGGGCGACCATGAGCGCATCGCGGATGCCCGCGGGCTGGCAACTGTGACCGGCGCGGCACTCGGCGGCCAGCAATCCCACGGAGTCGTCGCGGATGCCCGGGGAAGCCGAATCCTCAGAAGCCAGCATAAGCAACTGGCGAATCTGCGGGTCGTCAAGGGAGCCCTCGATGCGGCGCGGGACGAGCTGGTTGTAGGACACGTCGACGATTTCGCTGTTGGGCTGGCGGACAATGCCGGAGATGCTGGCGACGTTGGCCAGTTCCGGAATCGATGCGACCGGCTGGGCTTTGGAGGCAGCCGCGGTTTGGGCGGCAGCGTGTGCGGCACGGATCTGGGCAAACTCATAGCTGCCCAGGCAGCCCGCTCCGGCGCCGGCCACGAGCAGCAGCAGAGCAGCCACGGGAGCGGCCTGCAAGCGGGCAAAGTTGTTGATGATGCGGCCGCCCCAGCGCTCATACCAGCGCTTGGGGGGGAGCGTGTCCAGCGCCTCGCCCAGGCGCATGCGGGCGCGGGCCACAAGATTCGGGGGCGGCTCCAGCACGGGGTGGGCATTGGCCAGCACCTTCAGCGCCAGCGCCTGCTCCCGTTCTTCCCGGCACAGGTCGCAGCCGGACAGATGCTGCTCCAGCTCATGGACCTGTTCGTCGGCAAGTTCCCCATACGCCGCAGTCACGATTCGTTCCTGTGCAAGTTCGCAATTCATCGCTACGTCCTTCCAGCCTCGAAAAGCAGTCCCACAGTACAGCTATCAGTTACCGTACCTCCGCCAACTGCGCGCGCAGCTTTTTGGTCGCCCTGAAGAGCGTGTTCTTGGCGGTTTCCTCGGTGGTGCTCAACATCTCTCCGATGGTGCGCAGGCGGAGNNCCCTGGTAGTGCTTCAGTTCAAAAACCATCCGTTCCCGCGGCGTGAGTTTAGTGAGGGCGGCCTGGATCTTCTCGCCGAGAAGCTTGCGGTCCAGTTCGCGCGCGGGGTTTGAAAACGACCGGTCGTCAGAGACCGCGGCCAGGGTGTCGATCTCGTCTCCGGCGCGGTCCACAATCACCGCGTGATCTTCGCGGCGGGTTTTGCGACGCCGCAACTGATCCAAGCAGAGGTTGGTGACGATCCTGTAAATCCATGTATAGAAAGAGCATTCAAAGCGGAAATTTCCGAGATACCGATAGGCTTTAAGGAAAGCTTCCTGGTAAATGTCCTCGGCGTCGTGCTCGGAGCCGGTAAGGTGGAGCGCCAGCCGGAGCACCTGGTGCTCATATTGGCGGACCAGCGCGTCAAAGGCCGAACGCGACCCAGCCTGGGCCTCGCGGATGAGGTCCATCTCCGCTTCGCGGGCCTGGAGGCGCTCCTGTGTCTGAGCCGACCCATCGCGATTCGAACCGCCCATTGCCCTGGTTGCACCCATGCCTGCTGAGGATTGTACCCTCCGGCTGGCAGGCCAGCCTAAAGCGCCGGCGCCCGCAACCGGGGAAATGGGAAGACTGACCGCGTCTGCTGCCATGGAATGCTCCGCTTCTCCGCTCCAGATATCCGCTCTGGGGAAAAGAGTCTTTGGGTTATCAAAATAGACGCTGGAAATGGGGTTTGGTAAGCCGGGGGGGAGAGTCAGCAAGTCAGCGGGTAGGCGGGGCCGGATTTTTAAGCGGGCGATTTGCTGCGGCCCTCCACAGGGAATTCAGGCTGGTTGCGGAGCGTGCCGGTACACTAAGAACCGATGAGCGATCAAAGAACTGGAAACCTGTTTGGGGATTTGAGGGCGGATGAGGCGGCGGGGTGGTTTACGGCTCACTGCGACGGTGGGTCGAGGGGCAATCCCGGGCCTTCGGGCTACGGAGCGGTGATTGAGGATCCGCAGGGTCAGGTGGTGGCGCGGCTGAGCCGGTTCTTGGGGCGGCAGACGAACAATTATGCGGAATATTCCGGGCTACTGGCGGTGCTGGAGTGGGCGCTCGGGAATGGGGCGAAGCAAATGCGGGTGGTTTCGGACTCGGAGCTGATGGTGAAGCAGATGAAGGGGCTTTACAAGGTGAAGAGCCCGGGCTTGATTCCCCTGTGGCAGGAGGCGAAGCGGCGGGCTGCTCGGCTGGAGCGGTTTGAGATGCGGCATACACTGCGCGGCGGGAATAAAGAAGCGGACCGGCTGGCGAATGAGGCGATGGATAAGGGCAGGGAATAGGGAACAAGGGACCAAGGGAATAGGGTATCGATACTCGTCGGCGCAAATGAGCTAGTGAA
This sequence comes from Acidobacteriaceae bacterium, assembly GCA_003165095.1. The sequence continues at coordinate 3,674 of PLSH01000358.1, read as the reverse complement.
CAGAGTCATACTCGGGCCTGCCAACTGCTTCTCCTCGGAGGACGCTATCGTCAAGTCGACCACTTTTTTCAAATCGGCTGCCGTTCCAGCGAAAACGCATCAGCACGAGCCAAGTCGAGCAGCAGTCCCCCGTTCGTTCGCGGGGGTCTAAAAGTTCGAAGACCAACTGCCCATCCTCGACGTAAACCTTCGAAAGGCCGTAAAGAGCGCGGTCCCCGGTATGGCAATAGGCCAGAAGCTTCGGCTTCCCGCCGTCAAACGAATAGATGTAAACGTAGTGGGTATTCTGTGTGCCGCCAGCTTCATATCGCAACACGACAATTGCATCTTCTTTGCCCTTGCCGGCGACGTCTGCGTACTCAACAGACTGCAGAGTGAAGCCTGTAGTGTCGACCCCGTTGATGAGGCGTATGGGTTTTCTCTTCGAATAACCATCCTTCGGATTGCCGAGCCATTTCAACTCGGCGTGGCCGAGTAACGGGGCGCTCAACGGGTAGGTGAAGTTTTTGAAATCAATTTGCCGTATGTTGTTCTGTGCTGAAGCGAATCCCGCAGAGATGCAGACAAGGATTCCCAGTAAGAGTGCGCGCATAGGCAGAGCTTACGCCGGGAATCTCTGCGTTTCAATCGCGAGCACCGCTAACACGTGATTTCCCGGGTCTTGAGCTCGAAACCTGGGCCACCCATTTTTTTACTGGTTCCTGATCCCCGCTCCTATTCCCTACTCCCTATTCCCTGTTTCTTACACCTTGCGGCCGAGGTCGTTTCGCCAGGTGTGGGTGCCGCTGCGTTCGAGCAGGTGGTCGGCGCATTCGGGCCCCAAGGAGCCTTAATCGATCGGCAGTTTCAGGAAAGCCTCCCGGAATTCTTTACTTCTGCTAAAATGTAAAGGGGGTATCTCATCATGGAAGCCAAACTCAGCAGCAAGGGGCAGGCCACGATTCCCAAGGCGGTTCGTGAACGGCTACAGATCAGGGCGGGAGACCGGTTCAAGTTCTTCTTCCATCCGGACGGCGTGATGATTCTGCCCAAAATTCCGACCAAGCGCCTGAAAGGCAGCATTCCGAAGCTGCCGCGGCCGGTATCTGCCAAGGAGATTGACAAAGCAATCGAGGCAGGAGCCACGGAGAGATTTCGGCGGAAGAAATGATCGGGCTTGGCAATGATCGGACTTGATACGAACGTCCTCCTGCGCTACCTGGTGCAAGACGATCCCGCGCAGTCACCCCAGGCGACGGAGATTATCGAACGCCGTCTGACCGAGCAGAATCCCGGTTTCGTCAGCCTTGTCTCGATCCTCGAAATTGTCTGGGTTCTTGGAAGCCTATACAAGCGCACGCGCCGGGAGATTGCCCAGCAAATCGAAATGATCCTGGCGGCCGATACCCTAGAGGTGCAAAACGAGCAGGAAGTCTATCAGGGTGTCGTCGCACTTAGAAGTGGAACTGGGACATTCGAAGATGCATTGATCGGCGGCATCGGCATTTGGAGAGGTTGCGCCGCTACTCTGACGTTCGATCAGAACGCGGCTAAACGCCTGCACGGATTTCGTCTAATCTAATCTAATTACGTCACGGTCCCCCTGTGGCCGCCGACGGATATCCGCCGGGATGTCCTGGTCCGTGTTACTTCCGGCCGAGGTCGTTTCGCCAGGTGTGGGCGCCGCTGCGTTCGAGCAGGTGGTCGGCGCACTCGGGGCCCCAGGAGCCGGCAAAATAATTGGGGAAGACTTCAGGCTGTTTGGCTGCCCAGGCCTGGAGGATGGGGGTGTAGAGAGCCCAGGTGATTTCGACGCCGTCGCGGTGCGAGAAGAGGGTCTGGTCGCCGAGCATGGCGTCGAGCAGCAGGCGCTCGTAGCCGTTGGCGCTTGATTTGCCAAAGGCGGTTTCGTAGTCGAAGTCCATGGTGACCGGGCAGACATTCATCTCCGGGGTGGTGGGCACCTTGGCGCCGAAGCGCAGGGCGATGCCCTCGTCGGGTTGGATGCGGATGGTGAGCAGGTTGGGCTGAATGTCCTGGCATGGGCCGCTCGATTGCAAGCGGTTGAAGATGAGCAGCGGGGGCTGCTTGAACTGGATGCTGATCTCGGTAGCGCGCTTTTTGAGCCGCTTGCCGGCGCGGAGATAGAACGGCACTCCGGCCCAGCGCCAGTTTTCAATCTGCAGGCGCAGCGCCGCGTAGGTTTCAGTGCCCGACTCGGGGTTGACGCGGTCCTCGTCGCGGTAGCCGACCACGTGCTGGCCGGAGACGATGCCCGGGCCGTACTGGCCGCGCACCGTATTCAGAATCGGGATAGATGGAATGGCCTGCCAGACTTTCACCTTTTCGCGGCGCACGCTCTCGGCTTCAAAGCTCGAAGGCGGTTCGAGAGCGACTAGGGAGAGCAGCTCCATCATGTGGTTCTGCACCACGTCGCGGAGCGCGCCGGCCTTTTCGTAAAACGGACCGCGGCCCTCGACGCCCAGCGTTTCAGCCACGGTGATCTGCACCTGGTCGATGAAGTTGCGGTTCCAGACCGGCTCGAAGATGCCGTTGGCGAAGCGGAAGACCAGCAGATTCTGCACCGTCTCCTTGCCGAGGTAGTGGTCGATGCGGAAGACCTGGTTCTCGTGGAAGACGGCGTTGACCTGGTGGTTGAGCAGGCGCGCGGAATCGAGATCGTGGCCGAAGGGCTTTTCGATGACGATTTCTGCCACACCCTTCTCCGGATTCGCCATGCCCTGAGCGCCGAGGTTCTCGATGATGCCGGCAAAGAACTCGGGCGCGGTGGCCAGGTAGAAGAGGCGGTTGCCGGCGATGCCTTTTTCCCGGTCAATGCGCTCCAGTTCGGCCTTGAGGCCCGCGTAGTTGGACGGGTCGTCGAATTTGAGTGGAAAGTAACTGATGTGGCTCAAGAATTCGTCGAGCTTGGGATCGCTCGCGTCCGCGGCGCCGAATTCGACGATGCCTTCGCGCATGTCCGCGGCGAACTCATCGCCGAGCGGGCGACGCGCGACACCGACAATGGCAAACTGTTTGGGCAGCAGATTGGCCTGGCGCAGGTGAAACAGCGCGGGCAGCAGCTTGCGCTTGGTCAGATCGCCCGAAGCGCCGAAGATAACGAGAATTCCGGGCTCGGGAATCCGCTCCGCGCTCTTGGGAACCTGGGAAAGATCTTCGGGGCGCACTTTCATCTGGATTGTGGCCATGGTTGGCGTTCCTCCGGGACAGTCGTCAGTGGTCAGTGGTCAGAGATCAGTGAAAAAGTGAATGAGTGAATGAGTGATCGGTTAAGGGTGCTCGCTGGCTACTGTCTTTACTTCGTGGCCGCCGAATTCGTTGCGCATGATGGCCAGCATGCGATCGGTGAAGTTGTTGTCCTCGCGAGAGCGGATGCGGCGGATGAGCGACTCGGTGATGACCGGAGCAGAGACGTTGAGATCGATCGCTTCGAAGACCGTCCAGCGGCCTTCGCCGGAGTCTTCGACAAACGCCTCAAGGCCGTCGAGCGTGGGATTCTTGCGGAGCGCGTCAGCGGTCAGGTCGAGCAGCCAACTGCGCACGACGCTGCCGTAGCGCCAGATCTCGGCAATCTGCGGCAGATTCAGCTTCAGCTCTTCTTTCTTCTCCAGCACCGTAAATCCTTCTGCATACGCCTGCATCATCCCGTACTCGATGCCGTTATGAACCATCTT
>PLSH01000231.1 GCA_003165095.1 Acidobacteriaceae bacterium | reverse complement strand
CGTTGAAGTCCTTTGACACCGTCCAGGCGACAACGGGGACCATCCACACTGCTGCGATGACAATCGACCGATATCTCAATCAAATCTCCCCCCACTGCCGGGCTGGTGCCGCACCCTGCGAAGCAACTTGCACCAATCGCAATGGGCCTTTTCTGAAATCCTCGGATTCAAAACCGCTGTTGCAGGGAATTCCCAGGATCATACTACTGGGACAAGAAAAGAGAAAAGAGAAAAGAGTCGCAATCGGTAACTTCTCAACCGTCCATCAGGGCGGCGATTCAGATCGGTCCATGCCGCATGGCAATGTAGAAGCCGGCAGTTCAAATCTGCCCGTCCCGGCCATTCAGAGTCGGCAACCCGGCACAAGCCCTTCACCCGCGACGCTGCATTCAGTTTCGATTTCAGGCCTGAAAATTTGCGCGCAAACCCCTGAAAATTCCGCCGTCAACTGGCCGCGTTGGCAGTCCCTGCTCACGGACAGCGATGCGTCGAAGACTGGATCTTCGGCTGCACCGTACCGTCTTGCGCGTGCTGGATGATCGACTCAAACCGTCCTTCGCCACCGCAAACTGGGCATCCGGCCCTCTCAGCATTCTCAGTGTCCGGGTTCCCACCGCCGCCTTGTCTTCCACGCCCGCCATGTGCTGCTCAAGAACCTGGCTGAATCCGATCAGCGCCTTTTGATTCTCGTTGACGATTTTGTTTTGCGTCTCCGAAGCGCCGAGAAGCGCCTGCTGCAACTGCTCCGGTTAAGCCGCCCTTATCTTCATGGATTTTTTACGCATATGCTCGGTCTCACAACGAGCCGCCAATGAATCTGCCGGCTCGGCGATCAATGCGATGCGGCACCCGGAGCGAGCCGGTTATGCCCCCCCGACCGATGATGCTTCCTGGTTTCGCCGGCGCCGTTCTTCCTCATGGCGGACATGGTTGGCCCTGCGAATCCTTAACGCTGTCAAAAAGCTGACAAACCTCCGTTTGTAGCAGACGCGGCAACGAATCGGATAGACAAAGTAGATCAATTGGGATAGATCCGGAAACCGCAGTCTCGATAGCCGAAACTTTGTTGATCCGCAAAGCTTGCATTCCATCTTTAAAGCTCCTGGGTTAAGAAAGAAGCCTGATATCTGGCAGGAATGGGAAGCGTTTTCCAATCGCAGAATGATGAAAACGGGCTGTTGCCCTAAATTAGCACAGATTGGCCCATCAGAATATGAAGATCCCAAATTCGGCGCGCCGGGTCTTGAGGAGGGAAAAGGCGGCGTTCGGATCTGTCAGGAAGGGAAAAGCGTGCCGTTCGGCGCCGGAATGGTGGCCAGCCGCGGTCGCCGGCGCTGAAGCTGAGGCGAGGGAGAAGCCAGCAAGCCGGCAATCTCCCGCAGTTCGGCGCGAGCGTGGCCGATTGCCGCGGCAATCGCATCGGGTCGCTTGTTCGATTCCCCGGCAAGCGGAAGGCTGGCCTGCGGTTCGCGTTGCCGCTGCTCCTGTTCAAGTGCCTGCCGAGCACCGGGCAAGGTGTAGCCTTCGCCGTGAACCAGGCGCTTGATCTCCAGCACCAGTTCCACGTCGCGGCGCCGGTAAAGCCGCTGACCAGTGCCGCTCTTGTTCGGCTTCAGTTGCTGAAACTGCGTCTCCCAGAAGCGCAGAACATAAGTCTCAAGCCCGCAGATGCGCGCAACATCGCCAATCTTGAAATAAAGGCGGTCGGGTATTGAGGGGGATGCGAGGGCGCGTTTCCGCGAGAGTTGCATAGCCATACGCTTCGCTGAGGAGGAGACTGCGATCGGGGAACCTCACTCTTTTGAAAGTATAGGCCACAATTTGCACTGAAAGTGAAGCAAATTCTTGCCCCTGACCCATCTGAGTGACCTGCTATACGCCGTTCCGCGCTGGGGCGCGCCTGAAGCGTCCATTTTAAGGGTGCGACGCTAAGGTGCGTGATGAGGAACCGCGTGGCGCCGCGCGCAGATATTGCTTCGGCCAACTGGCCGGCTCGCTGAGCGCCGCTGCGGCGTGCACCGGCCAATAGGGATCGCGCAGCATCTCCCGGGCCAGAAGCACCAGGTCGGCCTCCCCTTGCTCCACAATCGCGTTGGCCTGCTCAGGCTCGGTGATCAAACCCACGGCTGCCGTTGCAACACCGGCCTCGCGGCGAATGCGCGCTGCAAACGGCGCCTGAAATCCGGGTCCCGCTGGAATCTGTGCGTTCGGAACTTGGCCGCCGGAGGAAACATCCACAAGATCGACCCCGTGCTCGCGCAAACGCCTCGCCAGTTCAACCGACTCGTCCACGTTCCAACCACCCTCTGCCCAGTCGGTGGCTGAAATGCGCACGAACAGCGGCAGATGCTCAGGCCACTCGCCGCGCACGGCGTCAACCACTTGAAGCGCCAGGCGGCTGCGATTCTCCAGGCTTCCACCGTATTCGTCCGTGCGCCGATTCGCCAGTGGCGACAGGAACTCATGGATCAGGTAACCGTGCGCCGCGTGGATCTCCACCAGGTCGAATCCGGCTTCAAGCGCCCTGATCGCCGCCCGGCGAAAAGCCTCCACCACCGCATCGATCCCTGTCTGGTCCAGCGCGCGAGGCGCTGCATAGTGCGGCGCGAATGCCACATCGCTCGGTCCCACGGGCTGCCAGCCGCCTTCTCCCGGCAGCACTAGCCGTTCTTCATCGAAAGGCACACTCATGCTCGCCTTGCGCCCCGCGTGTGCCAGTTGAATTCCAACGCGCGCTCCCTGCCCGTGGATAAAACTCGCGATCCGCTCCAGGCCCGCAATGTGCGCATCCTTCCAGATGCCGAGATCGGAAGGCGTGATGCGGCCTTCAGGCAATACCGCCGAAGCTTCGGCCATTACCAGGCCCGCGCCGCCCTGAGCGCGGCTGCCAAGGTGGACCAGGTGCCAGTCGTTGGCAAACCCATCCACTGAGGAGTATTGGCACATTGGCGANNCAGGCCGCTGGCGCGCTTCAAGGCAGCAGGGAATTCGCTCGCCGGACTACTGCTTCTTCAGCACCACCGCGCCCTTTTCGTCAAAGAGAATCGTGCTTTCGAGCTTTCTGAAATCCGCCGCTTTGCCGGCCGGAATCTCCACCTGCCGAACCACATATTCGCGTTGATAGTGCAGCACGTTGTCCTTGGCCGCCACTGAGGAGTGATAGCTCGCGAATCCCACGTCCATGCTGACCGGGTCGGGCGTCTCGTCCACAACGTACCCGGCAGGCAGCGTGATGTCGAAACTGTCGCGCCATCGGCCGGTCTCTTCCAGGTCGATGGGCAGCGTGCGCGGCTTGTCGTCAAATGGCCTGGCCAAATCGCCCACCACCCGCGGCCTCACCAGCAGCAGCGGGCCGGCCGTGTGCGCGTATTTCGGAACCGTGACCTTGTAATCGAGCTCCATGGCCTTATCCAGCTCGGGAGGCTGAACATACTGAAACGAATCCAGTACCGCTCCGGGCAGATCGCTCGATACCGACCTTTCCAGGTTCTCGCGCCGTTCCTTTTCGTCTTCACCCTTCAGTTGGTGGCGCAGAAAGGCCCCGTCCGACCCGATTCTCGACGTATCGACTGTCCCGGTCAGAATACCGTCCGGCGAGAGCGCGAAGTTTCCCTTCCGTTCTATCCCGTTCGTGTCTGGCGCCAGTACCGGCAGCGCGATAACCTGGCTAGCGGACCCCGCGGCAAGAATCCCGTAGCTGCCCTGCTCGTAGGTTGGCAAATTTCCCACCGGCACGGTTTCGTTGGTCGGGTCGAAGATCAGGTAACGCTTCCCGTCTTTTGCCTTGGCAATGGCCTGGAGGCGCGGATCGTTCACATCCGCTGGAATCTCGATGGCCGTAATCATGTGATTGCCAAAGAAAGACGGCGCATTGGGATCGACGACTCCACGCCGGTTGTCCACAGGCACATAGAACGCCTGGATGCCGGCCGCCTGGAGCATCGAGATCAGCAGCGTCGTCTTGTCTTTGCAATCGCCATAGCGGTTACGGAAGATGTCGCCGGCATAATGTGCTTGCCAGCCCCCGATTCCACGCATGACGATGAAATACTGAACGTTTTTCTGGATATATTCGGTAATGTTCTTGAGTTTGCTGTAGAAATCCGGCGCACCGGCAACCAATTCCTGAGCCTTGGCGGTAATCTCCGGGGTCGGGTCGGGACGATGTTCCTCCAGTTTCGTACACCACAGGCCCAATGCCCTCCATTGGTCGTCTTTTCCTTCGGCGGACATATCCCCCCAGAGCACTGACATGCGGGCGGCCAGCGCCTCCCAATCCGGGCTCTCCTTCACTTCGCGAAGATCCAGCTTTGGCATGTCCTTGATCTCCCAGCGCCAGTGATCGGGGGCTACCTCTACAGGCTTGATGGGCTGATAGCTGTGCCAGGATTCGGAGTGAGCGAGCCCTGCCGGAAGATCGATCTCCAGCGCCTCGTTGACGATCGGAACGCCCCTTTGGATAAACCAGACCACTTCCTTTTGGTAAGGCGCCAGCAATTCTTCTGACTCGCAGATCACCGTCGCGCCCACATCGGTTGCGGGGGCATGAACTACGCGAGCCTTTGCGGTGGAGAGCATGACAGGGATGTTGTTGTCGCCGACGTCGAAGAAGTCCGTGTCCTTGGCTGGAAACTGCTTCCCGTCAGCCGTTATGGTCCACTCCCTGAAGTAGTTGATCTTCTCGTCCACGTCGAACTCGACCTGGCAGGAATTGTCTCGGGCTTGTGGTTGAAGAATGCGGAAGGCTCTGCGCTCGCGCTCTGTGGCGCGGCCCTGCGCGTCGACCGATTCCAGGATTTCGCGGTATAGATAGACCTCGCTGGCGCCCTTGGCGTAATCCGGAGTCGGAATATTGACAGCGTCCAGGCCCCATTGCGGCACTGGAGCGTCTTTGCCAAACAGGCCGGCGTGGCCCGGCGCGCAGGCTGCAACCAACAAGAGCGCCGCCAGGATGCGAATAAGACGGGATAACGACAAAGCTGGAGAGCCCATGGTCAATTTCCTTTCGCCGCTGGAGTGCGTGTAAGTACGATTTGCTGCTGATCGGCTGTCGCAAGTTTCTGGTAGAAATCGTGAAGATTGCTGTAACCCTCCGGGCCCAGCAGCGTGAAGTTGCGCACGTATTCGCGCGTCACCTCCACCGTGTTCTCCGCTGTCGTGGACTCGATCTTGAGCGCCGCAAAGTCAGACCATTTGAGGTCGGGAGTACTTGGCGAGCTTGTCACGCTGTAGCCCGGCGGTAGCTCATAGGTCACATCGTCTTTCTCCTTCAGTGGGTAGTGGAGATCGACCGGGATGGTGCGCTTGTCCTGTGCCACGAAAGGATGGTTGGCGCGGGACTGGAAAAACAGGCCCGGCAGTATAAAATATTTGCCGGTGGGCGCGCCGATACTGCCGCTCACCTTGGCAACGCCCATGAGCATGGAGTTGTAATCGTCGAGACCGAGAAAGCGATCGAATTCAGCCTGTACGCCGTCGGGAAATGCGCCGAGCATCGCCTCGTTGAACTGCTTCTTCAATTCGTCCG
>PLSH01000220.1:13491-15562 GCA_003165095.1 Acidobacteriaceae bacterium | reverse complement strand
TGCGCAAGAGCCTGCAATCGTTCATTGAGGGCGACGCGGAGCTGGCCCGCGGCGTGCTGACCATGGACGACGCGGTGGACAGCATGAATCGCGCGGCCTACAAGGCCCTGACCAAAGTGATGGAAGAGCAAAGCCACCTGGCTCCGCAGGCGCTGAACGCGCTGATGATCAGCCGCAGCCTGGAGCGGGTGGCCGACCACGCCACGAATATCGCCGAGGACGTGATTTTCTGGGTTCAGGGAGCGGATGTTCGCCACCACAAGAGCCTGACCAAGAAGAACGGAAGCCAGCCCGTTCCGTGATGGGCAGCCGGCTACGTAATTTCGCGCCGATGCTATACTGCAGCCTGCCGGAATCCAACGGGCGGGTCAAGGTTCATTGGCGGAACTGCTGGGGGCACGATGAAGAATAACGGGGGCAGAGGAATCGCAATCGGCCTTAGCGTGGGAATCGCAATCGGGGCGGCGCTCCATAACATCGGAATAGGAGTGGCGCTNNGAAAAGCAGATTCCTGATGAATGCGCGCAAGCCAGGCCGCGGAACGGATCGCGGAATCCGAGGGGAAATCTGAGGATCAGCGCGCGTTGATTTTTACGCCCAGCGCATTCAGCTTGCTGCGGGCTTTGGTTGCTTCGGGCGTCTGCGGATGGCGCTGGATGAGCAGGCGCAGCTCGCGGATTCCCGCTTCGCGCTTGTTCATCGCCAGCAGAGCCAATCCCTTGTGAAGCTGCGCAGCGGGAGCCTTGGAGTTGCCGCTGAACCCTTCCAGCACTGCGTTGTAGGCGTTTACCGCATTGGCGTAATCCTGCTGCTGGTAGGCAATCTCGCCGAGATAGAACTGGGCGGTACCGGCCAGGTCATCGAGCGGATAGTAGTGCACCACGTCTTGAAACTCCGCGGCGGCCACCTGGTAGTGCGCGGCGTTGTAGTCACGGACCGCGGCCTGGAAGGATTCCTGGAGCGGGGGAGCCTGGGACGCGGCCGGCGAGCCCTGGCCTGGAACGCCCGGGGTTTCGCCTGGTTGTTGTCCGGCGCCAACTGGTTGAGTGGCAGGGCCGGATTGCGGCGACGCCGTGCCGGCAGGCGCTGTGGGGGCCGGCTGGCTTTGAATATTCTGCAACTGCACCTGCAAATCCTGGACGGTCTTATCGAGCTTGGCGATGCGCGTCTTCAGCTCGTCAACCGAATCGTTGAGGGACTGGACCTGGCCGGAAACGGTATCCACTTTGCCGCTCACAGCGTCGTTGCTTGCGTTCAGCTTCTGCTGCAGCGCGTTAACCGCCGCCGTCATCTGGGTAGCCTGGTCGGCTGTCTGCTGGGCAAGGTTCTGCAAGACGCCGAAGCGGGTGTCGAGGGTGGACTGCATCCGCTGCACCATGTCCAGCAGTTGCTGCACCTGCGTTTGCAGCTCGATGATCTCTTTCGAGACCGCGTGAGCCGGCGTTCCCGCCGGGGCCAGAATGAGTAAAAAGACTGCTGCCGCGAGGAGACGATTGCGAAGTTTGCGTGGTGTTTGCATGCTTCACCCATGATAGCAAGCGTGCTTCTCGGCCCCGCGACTGGCAGGGGTTTGAGCGCACGCTGCAATTCGAATTTTCCGGTTGCGGAGGGGCCGACATTCGAGATTCCCTCACAACCGCGTGCTTACTGCCGGAACCGGCCGCGGGCTTGGAGTCCGCGGCACGGGTTTCCGCTATCGATCGATCGTAAATCCAGCGCGGCGATTCAATTGCCAGCATTGCTCGTTGGACTCGGTGCAGAAAGGCTTCTCTTTGCCGTAGCTGACTACGCGGATACGGTTCGGAGCAACCCCGGCGGTAACCAGAGCATTCTTGGCCGCATCGGCGCGATTCTGGCCGAGGGCCAGGTTGTACTCATCCGATCCGCGCTCGTCGCAATAACCGCCGAGGACGATCTTGATTTCGGGATGGCTGGCCAGATAGGTAGCGTCCTTTGCCAGGGTAGCCTGCGCGTCGCCGCGGATATCGTAGGTGTCGTAGTCGAAGAAGATGTCCTGCACGCTGGCCTTGAATTCCTCGTCCGCGCTCATGGTGCTGGTGGGCACGACAAC
>PLSH01000220.1:11838-13424 GCA_003165095.1 Acidobacteriaceae bacterium | reverse complement strand
GCGGTTGGGGCCGCGACTCCTGCCGCGGATGGCGCCGTCTCGGCAGGTGGCAAAGGCTGTTTCTTCTTGCAGCCGGAAACAACGATCAAGCTAACAAGCAGAGCAACTGGAACAAGAATGCGATAGTGAAATTTCAATGGATTACTCCTTCTCCTGGTTCAAAAAGTTCTCAGAGAGATCGGCCGTTTATCACCATGCCTGATTCCGTCGCTCCCAGCCTGTGCCGAATTGCACTGTACCGCGGGCACAACCGGTCGAGCGGCGGAATTGAAAGGGATGGTTCCGGTCTATATCCCTTCAGAAAACGTTGTCGTTCACAACCGGCCGCGTTCAATGAACTTCGGGCTACGCGGCCGACGTACTGATTTACCTCGCCCCTTGGGCACAGGCGGCCTTGAGGTTTTGGTAACTTGAAAATGATAGACCATGACTCCCGGATGCCCGGCACGCAGGATGCAGAGCAAGCTCCGATTTTCCCCATTCAGGAATCACTTCAGGCTCCAGTTCGGCATGAGATTGTTGCCTGAGTGCGTGAGCTGGCGCTGCTGGGTTCCATCGGCCAGCATGGTCCAGATCTGGGTTTGGGCGCCGACTTTTCTTTCAAAGACGATGTGACGGCCGTCCGGCGACCAGGAGGGGCAATCGTTGCTGCCCGATTCGTGGGTGATCTGGAGCCAGTTTTTGCTGGCGATGTCCATTACGTAAATGTCCTGTCCGCCGGGATCGCCGGGCCCGTACTTGCGGTTCCAGCTAAAGGTGAGTAGCCCGCCGTTGGGCGACCAGGATGGCGAAACTGCATATCCGCTGTCGGTCATGCGCTGCATGCCGGTGCCGTCCTGCTCCATGATGTAAATCTGCGGCTCGCCGGTGCGCCCCCCGGTAAAGGCAATCTGCGCGTTGGTGCGGGGGTTCCAAGTTGGCGATACGTTGGGCCCGCGCAGAGTGGTGATCCGGCGCGGTTCCCCACCGCTCGCGTCGGTAATCCAGATTTCGGAATCACCGGACCGGGAGGACGAAAACGCGATCTTGGAGCCGTCGGACGACCATGCCGGGGAAAAGTTGTTGCCGCCGGCGGCGCCGCCGGGAAAGCTCACGATGCGTCCCAGATCGAGAGAGTACAAACGGATCGCCCATCCCTCCTTGCCCAGGGATGAAAATGCGATGCGCGAACTGTCCGGCGAGATGCGCGGGGAGAGAGAAATGCTGCCCAGGCGGGTGATGGGATGCTGGTTCTGGCCGTCGTAGTCCATGACCCAAATCTCTTTGGGGCCGGTGCGGGTGCTGACGAAGTAGATTTTGGTTTCCGCGATTCCGTTAATGCCACCGCCCAAGCGGGAGATGATTTCGTCGGCGAAACGATGGGCGACGGTCCGCGCCATATCGTCACCGGCGACCTCGTTGTACTGTTTGCCGAGGACCTGAGGGTTGGCGGTGTTGCGGGCGTCGAAGAGCCAGCCGTAGACGGCGAGGCGTCCGTTGGTGACCGAAAGGGCGCCAAAGGCAACCATGGCTGCGTCAGCAGGGTCCGCCGACCACTGCCCGAGCACGATTTCCTGCGGCGAGCCGGGCATGGCCTGGGGCGCGAG
>PLSH01000220.1:0-11770 GCA_003165095.1 Acidobacteriaceae bacterium | reverse complement strand
CAGCGGCAAGAGCCGGAAAATTGCTTTCATGCGATGAGCAATCCTTCCTGCAGTGGAACGGATGGTTTTACGCACGACCCTCTTGGGGCCTATGGATTTGAGGACGCCGGCGCGAACAAAACGTCAGTACTCGCAGTAATAGCCAACATTCAACGTACTTTGATTATATGCCGATGGAAGGGCTCCGAAGGTGTCAACGCGCTGGACGCCGCGCAGGCAGGCGCGATCGAGCGTGGGGCTGCCGCTGGAGCGGTCGAGTTGCATATTGCCGGGGCGGCCATCGCGGCCGAGTTTGAAGACCAGATAGACGCGTGCTCCGTGCGGGGTGCGAGGATCGACTTCCTGCTTGTTCCAACTGCCGGCCATCTTGGCGTTGATCTGATCCACGTACCAGCCGAAGCGGCTGGCAAAATCGTTATCTCCGACGGCGGTTGGTCCATTCGATGCCATTTGCGGCTGGGTGCTCCTGGGGATCGAAGTGCCGTTCTGCTCGCCGTAGCGGGCCAGGTTGTCCTGAAGGGGCGGGGGCTGGTGTTGCGGGGTTTTTGGCGTGGTCTGCTGCTTTGGTTTTACCTGTTTTCCGAGGATGGGAATCGCCGTTTCGTCGACCTGTTGCTTTTCCTTGGGTGCGGGCGGCGCGGGAGCCGGGCTGGGCGTCTCAGTGGAGAGCACATTCTTGTTCATCGGCTGATTGTTGGGCAAGGGAATGGCGCTGCTGACCAGATTGACCTGCATGGCCCCGCCGGCTTCCTGATTGCCCCACAAATTGTGCTTGAAGAGCCCGCTGAGGAGGCCGTAGGCGACGAGGGCGGCGAGCAATGCGCCATGGAGCGCAAGCGCGCCGATGGCCGGCGCCGCAAAGGGCTCAGGCGAAAGCTCCCGCTCCAGGTGACCGACGCCTTCGAGGGCGCTCTTCATGCTAATTTCCGCCGTTTCCCGCCAATCCTTTGGTGTCGAGCGGCTGGGTGACGATGGAGACGTTGGTGATCCCCGCCTGCTTGACCGCATCCATCACGCTNNGAATGTTGATGGGCTGATCGTTGAGAAAGATCTGCTGATCGCGGTCGATGGTGACCACCATGCGCTGCTCGGTGATTTGCTTGACGGTGCGCGTCTTGGGGACCGACACTTCAATGCCCGACTGCAGGACCGGCTCGGTGATCATAAAGATGACCAGCAGGACCAGGACCACATCGACGAGCGGGGTGATGTTGATCTCCGCCAGGGAGGTGCGGGTGCGGCCGTTGCTGGTGGTGAAGGCCATGTCAGGCCTCCCGCGGGGTGTCGTCGGGATCGCGCGGCGTCCGCGGCGGAATCTCTTCGAGCGAGTTCAGCAGCTCGCGGCAGAAATCATCGACAGCGGAGGAAAAGACCCTGATCCGCGCGGTGAACTGGTTGTATGCCACGACCGCAGGCACGGCGACGAAAAGGCCGGCAGCGGTGGTGATGAGGGCTTCGCTGATGCCAGGGGCGACGGCTCGCAGGGTAGCGGCGCCCGCGGTTCCCAGGCCGTGAAAGGCGTCTACTACGCCCATCACGGTGCCAAACAGGCCCACAAACGGGCTGGTGGCGGCGATGGTTGCCAGCCACGTCATGCGACGCTCGAGGCTGGTGACGGCTTCGTTGGCCGCGGTCTGCGCGGAGCGCTCCATGGCAGTGATGTTGCGCGGCGGCCCGGAGCCGCCGGTTTGGCGCTTGTAGGCCTCGTACACATCCTCGAAGACCTGCGCCAGGGGGCTTGACCCGCAATCGGCGGTCAGGGTGGCAATCTCCTGCAGGCGGGTGGCCTTGCGAAATCCACGGATAAACCGGCGGCTGTCTTTGGTGGCCTTTCTGAAGGTCGCGATTTTGCCGAGAATCACCGTCCACGAGTAGAGGCTGGCGATCAGCAACAGCAACAGGACGCCGACCGCGATGGCGCCGATGTTGCCGACCATTTCCGCGAGCGCGCTGAAACCCTGGGTGACCGGCTGAGCCGCGGAGCCCGCGCCGTTGTCGGTCTGAAATATGCACACCAATGCAGCAATAAGAATCGGCATTCACCTCAATATCCACGGTATCAGACGCCGTTAGCTCTCCCAAGTTATCGATTGGATGCCCCCGGAAGCCGCCGCGCGGCATTGGCGCGCACTCGAAAGCCGCCATTCATGCTATGCTGCGGGCGGATTGCCTACCTGTGATCGTGCCGGGTACCGATGGAGTTTCAAGGGGTCCGCTCAACTATGCTGGTTGAATTGCGCGCTGAGAACTACGCGGTCATCGATCATGCCATTGCCTCATTCGGGCCGGGGCTGAACCTGCTGACGGGCGAAACCGGCGCGGGCAAGTCCATCCTGGTGGACGCGCTGGCGCTGCTGATGGGGGGCAAGTCGTCGGCCGAGGTGGTTCGCCACGGATCGGACAAGGCGGTGGTTTCGTGCGTATTTGAGTCGACGCCGGGCGCCGACTCGATTCTTGAAGAGAACGGGATTGATTCGGAAGGCACCGAGATCATTCTCCGGCGCGAGATTCTGGCTTCAGGGAAGGGGCGAGTCTTCGTCAACAACCAGCCGGCCACGGTTGCCGTCCTCAAGCAACTGGCTCCGGAGCTGGCGCTGGTTCACGCGCAGACTGAGACGCTATCCAGCTTTGACCAGACACAGCAGCGGATTTTGCTGGACCGCTTCGGGGGCATCTCGACCTATGATGTCGCGGAGGCCTATGGCGGCTGGCGCGCGGCCCAGGAGAAGCTCAACGACCTGCTGCTGGGCGAACAGGACCGGCTGCGGATGGTGGATCTCTGGAGCTATCAGCGCCAGGAGATTGAAGGGGCGCGGCTGGAAGCCGGCGAAGACGAGGCGATGGAGACGGAGAAGCGCGTGCTGGCCAACGCCGAAAAGCTTTATACGGCGGCCATGAGCGCATTCGACCAGTTGTACGAGGGTGGCGCGTCAGCCGAAGTGGCGCTGAAGGCGGCGCTGCGCAATGTGGAGGAACTGGCACGCTACGACGCCCGCTTTAGCGAGTCTGCGCAGCAGATCGCTTCGGTGAGGGCGACAGTGGGCGATGTGGCCTCAACCCTGCGCGACTATGCCGAGGGCATCGATGCCTCGCCGGAGCGGCTGGCCGAAATCGAAGACCGCCTGGCGTTGCTGGACCGGCTGAAACGCAAATACGGCAAGACCATCGCCGAAGTGATTGCATTCGGCGAAGACGTAGCGGTCAAGCTGGCGGAGGTGGTAGACCGCGATGAAATCCTGAAGGGGCTTCGCGCGGAACTTGAACATGCGGCGAGGGAATACCGGAAGGCGGCCGCGGCAGTGACCTCGGAACGGCAGGGGTCGGCAACGCGGCTGGCCAAGCTTGCTGAAGCGCAGATCAACTCGCTGGCCATGAAGGCGCGGTTCGAGGTGGGTGTGACGGAGTGTAAGCAGGAGCAAGCATGGACCGCAGCGGGCTGGGATGAGGTGGAGTGCCGCATCGCGACCAATCCGGGCGAGCCGCTCAAGCCGCTGGCGGAGATTGCTTCAGGCGGAGAGATGAGCCGGGTGATGCTGGCTTTGAAGGTCAGCGTCGAAGAGGGTGCGGCGAAGCCAAAGACAAAGGCTCCTACGCCGCGAACGCTGGTGTTCGACGAGATCGATATCGGCATCGGCGGTCGCGCCGCTGAAGCGGTGGGGCAGAAGCTGAAATCGCTGGCGCGCGGGCAGCAGGTTTTGTGCGTCACGCACCTGCCGCAGATTGCGGCCTTTGCCGATCAGCATCTGGCGGTGGAGAAGCGGGAGTCCGATGGGCGCACCAAGACGCAAATCCGGGTGCTCGATGATCGTGCGCGAAACCATGAAGTGGCGCGGATGTTGTCGGGAGCAAAGGTGACGGAGACCAGCCTGCAGCACGCGGCGCAGATGATTGCGGCTAGCCGGTGAGCAACTTAGCCCCCAAGGCAGGGATTGTAAGAAGCAGGGCAGATAGTCAGGATGAGGGCTAGCCAAATAACTCGCTATGCGAGCCAAGCCGGGCCAGGCGCAAGGTGTCCTGGCCGGGCTTTCGATAGATCAGCAACGGGTTGGGCTTGACCTGGCACTCGCGGTAGTTGCTCCATTCGCCGGTGAGGTCGTGGTCGCGGAATCGCGGCTCCAACGGCTGGTCGTTTGCCAACGCCGTCAAAACCGGCACGAGGCCGTTGTCGAGTGTTGCCCGGTGCTGACGTTTCGCTTCTCGTTTGTAGTCGCGTTTGAATGTCGACGAGCGCTCAATCCTTCGCATGGAGATCGGCCATCAATGCCTTGACGCTTCGAAAGCGCTTGCCCTTTCCCGTCTCCAGTTGTGCAATCGCTTTGCGGGAGGTGGAGTTGGGAACCCGGACCTCGAAGGGCAGTCGGCTCTCATTGGCTACGCGCAGCATCAGCAGGCGGATCGCGTCGGAGATGGACAGGCCCATCGCTTCCAGCGCATGGGCCGCGCGCTTTTTGGTAGCCGTGTCAATGCGGGCACGGACGTAAGTGTCGACGGTCGCCATGGCAAGCCTCCCAGGATTCAGAGATAGATACCATTGTAGTCACAATGGGACTACAAACCAAATGGGAAATAGGTCAGGCCTTTGATTTGGGCGGGGCGGTGGATTCGCGGATTACGAGGCTGGTGGAGACCAGGAATTCGCGTTGTATTTTGGGATTTCCGGGATCCTCCGCCTGCGCGCGAAGGGCCTCAAACGCCGCTCGGGCGACGTCAGAACGCGAGAGCCGGATGGAGGTGAGCGGGGGGAGGGTGAACTCGGCAAAATCGATGTCGTCGAGGCCGATCACGGATAGATCCTCCGGCACGCGCAACCGTTTCATATAGGCCGCGCGCAGCACGCCGATGGCGGTCATGTCGTTAGAGCAGACAATGGCGGTGGGCGGCGCCGGCAGTTCCAGCAACTGCTCGAATCCAGCCACGCCGCCCTTGAGCGTGTGGTCGCACTCGATGACCCACTTTTTCTGAATGGGCAGCCTGGAAGCATGCATGGCGGCGCGGAAGTTATTTTCCCTGGTGATGGCCGAGTGCAGGGTGTGGGGCCCGGCGAGAAACGCAATTCTGCGATGGCCCAAGTCGGCCAGATGGCGCACGGCCGCATGAATGCCGGTGGAGTAATCGAGCAGAATGGTGCTGGCCTTGGGGTCGTCCAGTTTGAATTCGGCGAACACGATGGGCACGTTGCGGTGCACGAGTTGATCGAGGACGGTCTCTTCTTCGCCGAAGGTCATCACGGCGACGCCGTCCACNNGTTCGACGAGCTGACCAGAATCTCGTATCCGTGGGCGACGGCGATCTCTTCAAAGCTCTGGATCAGCTCCGGGAAGAAAGGGTTGGTGATGTTTTCAACGATGATTCCCAACAAGCGGCTGCGTCCCGAAACCAGGGTTCGCGCATGGGTGTTGGGAAAGTAATTGAGTTGTTTGATGGCGTGCCAGACGCGTTTTGACAGCCGTTCGCTGACCAGCGGAGAACGGTTGATGGTCCTGGAGACGGTAGCGATGGACACCTTGGCCGCGGCGGCAACGGTGCGGATATCGGGCATCTTGCCGGCCGATTTGCCGGTTGCTTTACGAGGCACGAACCCATCCTAATTCAGGCAGGAGATGTGGAAAATGCAGAGTTACGATTTTTCTGCGATGAGCAGGCGCACGTCGCGCAGGTTTTGCCCGGTAGGCCCGGTTACGACCGAGTCGCCGAGGGCGGTGAAAAGGGGGCAGGCGTTGAAGGAAGCCAGCGATGCCTGCGGGTCAAAGCCGAAGGCGCGGGCGCGGGCCGCGGTAGTCGGATCGGCAATGGCTCCGGCCGACTGCGTGTTTCCGTCGATACCGTCGGAGCCGGCGCTGAGCACGGTGAGGCGTTCGCCGGGATACTGCTGCAGTTCGAGGGCGCAGGCCAGGGCAAACTGCTGGTTGCGTCCGCCGGCTCCCGGGGTGCGGTTCAAGGTGACGGTGACCTCGCCCACCGAGATGAGGCAGAGGCGCTGGTGAGCGGCGCGCAAGGCGTGAAATCGCTGCAGCAGATAGCGCGCGGCATCCGCGTAATCCCAGTCGTCGCAGCTATTGTCAACGACGGTGAAGAATCCGGCCTTCTGCGCCTGGGCGCGGGTGTTCTCGACCAGATCGTGGCTGGAGAGCAGAATTTCGAAGACCGAATCGCGGAATGCTTCGTCTTCGCCGGTCATGCTGGCTGCGTCGGTAACGCGGCGGGTAAGCGCCGGCTCAGACCTCGGAAGGCGGGGCAGGAACGGTGGACGCCATCCTTTGTTTCCGGGCGACTCGGGCAGGTCGGCGCGCTCGAAGAAGGCGCGGATCGAGGCCGGGAGCCGGGACGCGAGGTTGTATTTGGCCAACAGCTCGCGCACTTCGGCCACGGTGGAGTGATCGGGAGAAGTGGGCCCGGAAGAGAGCGCGTCGAGCGACCGCAGCGGCACGTCGGGCAGGAGCAGGCTGACCTTTGCCGCATCAGGGGCGGCGATGGCCAGCCGTCCTCCCTTGACGGCGGAAAAGTGCTTGCGCAGGGTGTTGACCTCGTTGATGGGCGCGCCCGAGGCGAGCAACAACTGGTGAAACTCGATGGTTTCATCCAGCGTGATCTGCGGATCGAGGGGCAGATCGAAGATGGCCGAACCTCCGCCGGAGATGAGGAAGAAGATGAGCGTGTCTTTCCTGGCTTTGCGCAGCATGGCCAGAGCGGCGCGCGCGGCGGCAAACGAGTCTTCGTTGGGCAGCGGATGGCCTCCCTCAAAATAGCGGAATCGCCAGTTGCGTTTTTTCGGCAGTTGGTTGGAACAACAAATGCCGCGCAATCCCTTGCGGCGTTTCATGCGCTCGAGCAGAGTATTGAGCATGGGGCCGGCCGCTTTGCCCAAGGCAATGACAAAGACACGCTTGTAGCTGGAGAGATCGATGGTGGCGGGTCCGCTGCCGTCGGGAATAAGCCGGCGCAACAGGCTGCCTTCAAAACGCATGCGCCGGTCGAATGCGGACGCAATGTTGCAGGCCGCCAGGGCGTCAGTGAAGATTTCCGTCGCCGATGCGTGCAGGGTGTCGAGAGCGGAGTCGCTGACCGGGGTCATAGCAAATACTCCTTCAGCCATCCGGCCAATGCATGCTGCATGGGCTCCAGTTGGCCGGTGAAAAAGTGATCGGCGCCGGGAATGAGCACCAGCCGTTTGGGATCGGCAGCGGAAGCGGCAAGCTGCTCAAGTTGCGCGGCGGTCGCGAACTCGTCCTGGTCTCCGCTGAGAAACAACTTGGGAAGGGTTGCGTTTTGCAGGAAGGAATACCGATATTCGCGGCCATCAGCCTGGGTGGGCAGGCCCAGCGCGGCGACTGCGCGCACGTGATTGGGTGCGTGGTCCGCGCCGCAACAAGTGAGGAGAGCCATGGCCGCGCCAAAGCTGAACCCGGCTACGATCAAGGGCAGCTTGAATTCGTTTTCAAGCCAATCGAGAGCCGACCTCACATCGCCGGTTTCGGCCTTGCCGTCATGCTGGCCCTGGCTGAGCCCCGTACCGCGAAAATTGAAGCGCAACACCGGCCAACCGAGTCCCCACTCCGGATCGTTGAAGGCCTTCATGGCGTGGTACACCACTTTGTTGTGCAGGTTGCCGCCGTACCTGGGATGGGGATGACAGATCAACGCGGCAAACGGGGCGTTCGGCGAGCCCGGGTTGAGAACCGCCTCGAGACGCCCGGCAGGCCCGGTCAACTCCACGCTGCGCAACACGGCGGCTTCATTTCGCGGACCCGCGGGATTGGGTTGGTGCGAATCCAGGCGCGTGGCAGGTTGGCCGGATGGGGTTGCGGGAATCATTCCACTCCCGATTCTACGCCAAATCGGTTTGCTGCTTCACGCTTCGCGGCGGTTACCGAACTGCAATCTGCCGCAGCGGGCTGGCGGCTGCCGGAAATCGGCGGAGGGTTCCGGATCGTGAACCGGAAGGCGATCTACGGTATTCTTTGAGCATGATGATCGATCCTCATCTCCATGCACGAATTGACCCTATCGCGCTTACGAGGCAGTTATGCGAAATCGAATCCACTACCTACCATGAGGGCGCGGTGGGCGATTTTCTGGCTGAATTTCTGGCCGGCCAGGGCTGGGAAGTGGAGAAGACTGTGGTGGCGCAGCCGATCGAGAGCGCAGCGGCGGGGCCGCGGTGGAATGTTTATGCAGGGGTTGCCGGGCAAACTCCCGACCTGGTTTTTTCTACGCATATGGACACCGTTCCGCCGTACATCGCGTTCAGCGAGGATGGGGAAACCATGTATGGGCGCGGTGTTTCAGACGCCAAGGGAATTATCGCGGCGCAGGTAGCCGCCGCGGATGCGCTGCGCGCGGCTGGGCTTCGGATTGGGTTGTTGTTTGTTTCGGGCGAAGAGCGCGACTCGGCCGGCGCCAAGGCCGCGAACCTCGCGCCCAAGGGCAGCCGCTTTCTGATCAATGGAGAACCTACGGACAATCGCCTGGCATTGGCCTCGAAAGGCGCGCTGCGCGCGGTCTTCAAGGCAACCGGCAAGATGGCTCACTCCGCCTATCCGGAACTCGGCGACTCGGCGGTGCACAAATTGGTTGAGGTGTTGGGCAGGCTGCTGGCGCTTCCGCTGCCAAGTCTTGAAGACGTGGGGCCGAGCACGCTGAACATCGGCCAGATCCANNGGCGACTCGGCACCGGTCAGAGCCGCGTTGATTGAAGCCTGCGCGGGGCTTGCGGAAGTCGACTTCACGCTGGAGATTCCGTTTGTGCGGCTGCGCGCGGTGGAGGGATTGCCGACGATGATTGCGAAGTTCACTACGGATATTCCGCAGCTGAGCAACTGGGGCGAGCCGCTGCTGCTAGGACCGGGATCGATTCATGTGGCGCACACGCCGTTTGAGAAGCTGGCGAAGAAAGAGCTGCTGGAGGCGGTGGAACTGTACATCAAGGTGGCGAAGCAGCTTTTGGGATGAGCCTTCCCATGTTAGAAGGGAATCAGGGAGAGATTCATATGAGTGCAGCGATTTATGACATTCCGGTCAAGAAGATCAGTGGCGAGGACGCGTCCCTTGCGGACTTCAAGGGGCAGGTTGTGCTGGTAGTCAACGTGGCCTCGAAGTGCGGGCTTACACCGCAGTACGAAGCGCTGGAGAGTCTCTACGAACGATTTCGCGGGCAGGGGCTGGTGATCGCCGGTTTCCCGGCCAACGACTTCAAGAGCCAGGAGCCGGGCTCGAACGATGAGATTCAGAGTTTCTGCACTCTGAATTACGGCGTGAAGTTTCCGCTGTTCGGCAAGATCACGGTGGTGGGCCCGGAGAAGCATCCGCTTTATGCGGCGCTGATTGCGGCGCAGCCGAAAGCCACCAGCGTGGCCGCGGTTCCGTTCCGTGAAAAGCTGAAGGGATACGGAATCGACGCCAATCCCGAACCGGAGATCATGTGGAACTTCGAGAAGTTTGTGGTGAGCCGGGAGGGCGAAGTAGTGCGGAGGTTCACGCCCGACACGGCTCCCGATGCGCCGGAACTGTTGGCGGCGATCGAGGCCGAACTCGAGAAGAGTTGAGGAAGCTTCACGGGATTCGGGGGGTATTCGGGGGCTGAAGCCTGCGTCGATTCTTGCTGAGGGGCGCGGGCGTGGACGCCCGCGCGACAGCCGGTCAGGAGACCGGCGCTACTTCGCTGAGGACCGGCGCTACGTTGCTGGAGACGGGCGCTACTTCGCTGGGCGAAGTGAATGGTATGCTCAGCGCATGCACGAGGATGGTTCCCCTACGCCCGATCAAGTTGAGTCTTCGCACGCCAACGAGCTCGAGCACGCAGCTTCTTCGTACCTGCGCTCGGCACGGCATCAGCCGGTGCGGTGGCACGCGTGGGGCGAGGCGGCGTTTGCGCTTGCCCAGGCAGAGGACAAACCGATTCTGCTGGACATTGGCGCGGTGTGGTGCCACTGGTGCCACGTGATGGACCGCGAATCGTACGAAGACGCGGAGATCGCGGCGCTCATCAACCGGCATTTCATTGCGGTGAAGGTGGATCGCGACGAGCGGCCGGATGTGGACACGCGCTACCAGGCCGCGGTATCGGCGATCAGCGGGCAGGGGGGATGGCCGCTGACCGCGTTTCTGACTTCCGACGGCCGGCCCTATTTTGGCGGGACGTATATGCCTCGCGACGACCGGTACGGCCGGCCCGGATTTGGGCGCGTGTTGCTGGCCATGGCGCAGGTGTGGCGCGAGCGGCGCGACGAAGCCCTGGAGACCGCTTCGAGCGTGATGGCCGCGATCGAGCACAACGAAAGCTCTTCAGGCCGAGGCGGGGAGTTGACGCTTTTATTGGTCGAAAAGATCGCGGAATCGGCCCTGAAGCAATTCGATGCCCGCAACGGCGGCTTTGGTTCGCAGCCCAAGTTTCCTCATCCGGCGGCACTCGACCTGCTGCTGGAGGTGGGCATGAACCGGGACAACGAGCAGGCACGTCATGCTTTTGCCACTACGCTCGAGAAGATGGCTTGCGGGGGCGTTTACGACCAGCTCGCGGGGGGATTCCATCGCTATTCGGTGGATGAGCGCTGGGTGGTTCCGCACTTTGAAAAGATGCTTTACGACAACACGGAGCTGTTGCGCAATTACGTACACGGCTTCCAGAGTTTTGTCCGCGAAGATTTTCTGGAGACGGCACGCGAGATCGTGGCATGGCTCGACGGGACGATGACCGACCGCGAGCGGGGAGGATTTTACGCCTCGCAGGATGCGGATGTCGGCCTGGATGACGATGGCGACTACTTCACATGGACTCTGGACGAGGCCCGCGCCGTTCTAACACCGGCTGAACTTGAGATCGCGGCAAAGTACTGGGATATTGGCGAGGTTGGCGACATGCACCACAACCCCGCCAAGAATGTGCTGCACGTGAAGCGATCGCTCGCCGAGCTGGCCGCGCAGGCGGACGGCGATCCCGAGGGCCTGCGCCTGCTGCTCGATTCCGCGCGCCGCAAGCTTCTGGCTGCCCGCGCCGAAAGGCCTGCGCCGTTCATTGACCGCACGTTGTACACGGGATGGAACGCGATGGCGGTGACTGCGTACCTGGAAACGGCGCGAGTTCTGGGCACGGGATCGGCGCGCGAGTTTGCGCTGCGCACGCTGGACCGTCTTCTCGATGAGGCCTGGGACGGCGACCAAGGACTGAAGCACGTGATCGCGTACCCGGATGGCGCAGCGGACGCGGAAGAAGCCCAGGGAACGCTGGAGGACTACGCTTTCACCGTTCATGCGTGTATCGACGCATGGCTGGCCAGCGGCGAGATGAAGCATTACAGCGCGGCGGTCAAATTGGCGGACGGTTTGATCGCGCGTTTTTACGATTCAACGGCAGGAGCTTTTTACGATGCGTCAGCGCCTGCGGAGGGCGTGACGCCACTGGGCGCGCTGGGTGCCAGGCGCAAGCCGTTGCAGGACGCGCCAACGCCCGCAGGCAATCCCACAGCTGCTGCTGCGCTGTTACGTCTTGAAGCGCTGAGCGGACGCAAGGAGTATCGCGACATAGCTGAAGATACGCTGGCCTGTTTTGCGGGCATCGTGGAGCATTTTGGTCTCTACGCAGGCAGCTACGGCCTGGCGCTGGAGCGGTTGCTGCTCGATCCGGTGCAGGTGATCGTGGTGGGGTCGGGGGCTGAAGCGGAGCGGCTTGAGGCTACGGCCGTGGCGCGCTACGCGGTGAACAAGACGGTGATGCGCATTGAGACCTCGCGGCTGGTTGCCGGGGGAATTCCGGAAGCGCTGGCGGAGACGCTGC
>PLSH01000099.1 GCA_003165095.1 Acidobacteriaceae bacterium | reverse complement strand
CCCCAGAATGGATGCTGTGGAGTAACCTGAAGTTCCCCTGCGGGAACGTTTGCGGAATCAGTAGCCTACAGTCACATGACGCGAAATATATGGTGTTCTCAGGTTCCTATGCGGGAACCACTGTAAAATCAAGCGGCTAAGAGGAAAAGTCATTAAATATATAGTGTTTACAGGTTACTGAGCGTTAACCATAAGAAAACAAGCGACTAAGGGTAAAAGTCATCGGGCCGGGGTTGCTTTATGTAAACATCGCGGTCTACGTGCGTAAACCTGTTGAAAACAAAGGGTCGGGGTGAATCGGGCCTTTTTCGCGCTCACGCGCCGTACCCTCCGCTCCGGCATCCGTAAAGGCTCTCCGCTTCGCTCCGCCCGCTGCGGCGGCGCTGGCGCGGCCTTGACTGATGCCTCCGCTGCGGGTGTTTTTCAGCAATGAAAAGAATGTCTTCTTCTCATGTTCCACATGACCAGGGCCACTGCTCCCGGCCATCGGCGGCGCGGTGAGGTCCGGCAGCGAAGCACGCAGCGCCGGGGCGCTGGCGGGCATCCGTGGCGCTTCCGGCGATGTGTTGTGATCCAGACACCACTGTCGATGACGGATTACGTGATGGGTACGTGGACCTACAGGCGCTCCATCTTTGAGGCTATATTCATCGGCAATAATAATCGGCCATTCCCACCCGAATATTTCTTTCGCTACCTTTGCAGATTAATTCCCCGTTTGGTGCACAATCGTAAATAGGGGGGCAAAGCAAGGAACTCACCACCTTCGAGCGCCGCCGCCGCCGCCGTCGTCCAGAAAAACCCGTAACTCCTTGGTGGAGACGTATCTGCAGGTCATCTTCCGCAGAATCAGGTAGTTACGGCGAAGAAAAAATATTATGTCGCTGAAAACAAACGGCTTCTTTGCAGAGATGGGGGGGGGGCGTACGTAGATTTCCACAAAACCAGCCCCGGAGAACCAAACATGTGCAACCAGCATGCAAATCGAGTACCGTCAAACAAGCCCAGCGGCGTCAAATAAAACGCGCCGGGTCCGCAAGGCAAAGCAATTCCCCAACCAAATCAGAAGGAGGTTCATGATGACCACCATCATGCCGGAAGCAAAAAATCCAAATGTGGTTCCGCAAGCCGAGTGGCTCGCCGCCCGAAAGGATTTCCTGGCCAAGGAAAAAGAGTTTACCCGGCTCCGCGATGAGCTCAGCCGCCAACGCCGCGAACTGCCCTGGGAGAAGGTTGAAAAGCAATACGAATTCGAGGGGCCGGACGGTAAAGTATCGTTAACAAGTCTGTTCGGCAAGCGCAGCCAACTCGTGATCTACCACTTCATGTTTGGTCCGGGATGGCGTGAGGGTTGCCCCAGCTGCTCTTACATCTCAGATCACTTCGACGGCATGGCCATCCACCTGGCCAACCGCGACGTGACCTTAGCCGTGGTCTCGCGCGCGCCCATCGCCGAGATTGAAGCCTTCAAAAAGCGCATGGGCTGGCGCTTCCCTTGGGTGTCGTCCTTTGGCAGCGATTTCAACTACGACTATCATGTCTCGTTTACTCCCGAGGCGCGCGCCGCCGGCCAGGTGGACTACAACTACAGTCTCACCACCTTCCCCAGCGACGAAGCCCCCGGCCTCAGCGTGTTCGCCAAAGATAGCAGCGGCGCGGTCTTTCACACGTACTCCAGTTACGCGCGCGGCCTCGACATCCTGGTAGGCGCGTACAACTTCCTTGACCTGGTCCCAAAGGGCCGTGACGAGGCTGGCCTCGCGCACACCATGGCCTGGGTCCGACATCACGACAAGTACACTGAAGGCTACTTCGTCGATCCCAATCAGCCTTACGTGCAACCCGATGTCGTGCAAATCAAAAGCGCGGCACACGATTGCTGCTCTGGCGAGCACCACGACTAAGGAATGGACTGCGAGTGCCCCTGCCATTCGTGAGCGCGTGAACGGTCTTCGATTGCCTCTGTCCTGGAGCGGGACTTGAAATCACGTCCGGCGGCCCGCTACCGGTCGCTCGCTCCAAAAGGGAACTGACGACTTGCTACTCCGAATCTTCATCACCGCGCGGCTTTTCGGTGATCTGGTCGCCGGCCAGCCTCTCCAACTGGTTGCGCCAGTCGAGCGCCTCGATGAACGTCTTTGATTCGCGCCAACCGGGCTCGACAATCACGTGCAGTTCAAGGTACACGCGCGTCCCCAGCAGCGACTCGATCTTGCGCCGCGCGCCCGTGCCAATCTCCTTGAGCTTCGAGCCGCCCTTGCCGATCAGGATCGCCTTCTGCCCGTCGCGCTCACAATAAATGGCCGCGGCAATTCGCGTCAGCGGCAGCCGCGCCGGCGGGCCTTTCTTCCTGGCCGGAGCCACCGGCTCCGGCTCGTCGAATTGCTCGATCACCACCGCCGAGGCGTATGGAACCTCTTCGCCGGTCTCGATCAGAATGCTCTCGCGTATCAACTCCGCAACCATGAAGCGAATCGGCTGATCCGTGTACTGGTCCTTGGGGTAGTAGCGCTCACCCTTGGGCAACGCTTCCACAATCTTCTCCACCAGCAGATCCAGGCCGTCGCGCTTCCGCGCGCTCACCGGTATCACCTGCGCAAACTTGTACTGCCTGCTGATGCCGTCGATCAGAGGCAGAAGCTCATCCTTGCGCACCAAGTCGATTTTGGTCAGCACCAGGAACACCGGACAATCGAGCTTCCGCACCAGCCCGAAAAGAAACTCATCTTCGCTGGCCCAATTGCCGCGGGCGCCGTTATGTTTCTCCCTGGTGCCCGTAGCCCCAGAGTCTGCGGACGCCTCATAACCGGGTGCCCCAGGTTCCGCTTCTGAGGCCTGGGAGTCAGTTTCGACCGGGGATTCCAGCTGTACCCTCCGCGTAGCATCCATCAACACCAGGACTACATCGCGAGTCTCCAGCGCTTCGTAAATCTCCTGCAACATGCGCCGGTCAAGGTGCGAGCCCGGCTTGTGCACACCCGGAGTGTCCACAAAAACAATCTGCGCCGGCCCATGCGCGCCTTTGCGCGCCGCCACTTCTACCACCCCCGCGACGCGGTTGCGCGTGGTCTGCGGCTTGGGAGTGACAATGGCCACTTTTTCGCCGGTGAGAGCGTTGAGCAGCGTGCTCTTGCCCACGTTGGGCCGGCCGAGTATGGCGACAAATCCTGATTTCAACGTGCTTCCTTGCTCCTGCCCCTCTATTATCGCGGATTCCTGTGGCCGAGCGTTGCTATCATCTCCGCATGAACGTCGAAGGCAGAACCGAGCGCCTGATTCTACGCCCGCTTGCGCTGGCCGATGCCNNCTGCGTCTCCCGAGCGATTCCGCCCGCATCATCGGCTCCATCAGCCTGATGTGCGACTCCGATGACAATCGCGGGTTCTGGCTGGGACTTCCCTGGCATGGTCAGGGCTTGATGAGCGAGGCCTGCATCTGGGTAAACGACTTCTGGTTTGAGACCCTGGGATTCCCTCGGCTGCGAGCAGCAAAGGCCGTCGGCAATCTCGCCTCGAGAAGAATCTCGGAGAAGCAGGGTATGCGTCTGGCAGGCATGGGCGAAAAGGATTACGTCAGCGGTCGCTTGCCCTCGGAGATATGGGAGATCACCGCCCAGGAGTGGCGCGCCTGGAAGGCTCGCCGCCCGGTGTCCTGACTTCCTGGCCATGCTGCCGCTGTCTTGCGTTAGCCTCTACTTGCGTTAGCCTCTAATTGTGCTCTGGACAAATCCAGCCCAAGTCGCCTTGAACGAGATTCGCACCGCGCCCATCGTGCGCTTCTCTGTGCTCGCGCTCAGTTCCATCTTCTTCCTGGTCGACCCCTTCGCCGCCATCGGATCGTTTCTGGCCATCACTGTTGGCGCCGACCGGGTCCGCCGCAGGCGAATGGCCCGCAAAGGCGCGCTCACCTGCTTCATTGTGCTCGCCAGTTTTGCCCTCGCCGGACAGCTTATTTTCCG
Organism: Acidobacteriaceae bacterium; assembly: GCA_003165095.1. The sequence continues at coordinate 1,460 of PLSH01000099.1, read as the reverse complement.
GCTCTTCGGCATCACTCTTCCCGCCTTTGAGATTGCCGGGGGACTGATTCTATTGTTGATAGGTCTTGACATGCTCGAGGCTCGCCGCTCTCCCACCCAGGAAACCACAGGCGACACCGAAGAAGCCACGGCCAAGGAGGATGCCGGCATCGTCCCGCTGGGCGTTCCCATGCTGGCGGGCCCCGGCGCCATCTCCGCCGTGATGGTTCTCGTTGGCCAGGTGCCCGGCCTGTGGCACTGGGAGATGGGAGCCATTCTCGGCTCCATCGCCATCACCGCCCTGGCCAGCTATTGGGTCCTCGCCAGCGCTGACCGCGTTCGCGGCTTCATGGGAGAAGCCGGCATCCGCATTCTGGTCCGCATCATGGGCCTCCTGCTGGTGGCTCTGGCCATGCAGCTTTTCGTCAATGGACTCAAAGACTTAGGCCTGTTTTTCCGTCACTGACCAAGCCCTAGGGCGCGCGTTTCCCACAGAAGCCGCCGCTTTCCACAGGCCGCTCCCTTGTCTTCTCCAGGCTGGGTTGTTATTCTCGGAATGTTGCAAATAGCGGATTTCGGTTTGGACCGCGCTGCTTGCAAGTCAGGGTGGCTTGTGCTACTCTTGAAAAGTTAGTGATGAGCAGTAGAGCCTCCCGGTGGCCATGTGGCCTGCCCCGTTTGAGGGAAGTGGGAAGCTAAAGTAATGGAGTTGGTTCGCTGGATCAGGCGAGGCTGTAGCCCCTGAATCCCTGTAGGGAATCCCACAGAGAACAATCCATTGCATGACCCAGGAGTTATCTCCTGCGAGCCCTGGTGGCTCGGGCGCTTTGCGCTGGTCGTTCTTTGATATTTTGCGCTTTGCGCCCTTTTTGAGGGCTTCACTCTTCGATCGAGTGACTTGGTAAATCCAGGGAGGAACTTCCGCCAGCATCGAGTTTGAGCGGTCCTTCTGGTGAACCAAACTTGGTAACCAGATTCGACATTGACAGAAGGTTGAAGTTTTAGTAAATTTAGAAGGTTCGCGCAAAAACGCCGGTAGCTGCAGAAAACTGTGGAAATCGGCTCAGCGCATCAAGTTCGAGGACACCCCGGCGTCACAGCTTGGGCCTCGATCCAAAGGGGCCCCGCTCAGGCGGTAAGTCCATAAGGATCTTTGACAAATTGGTTGAACGTGCCAGTCGTGAGAAGGGATCAGGTTTGGCTTGATCATTCTCACAAGGTAAGGCGCCGCATATCTTCGGATATGTTGGCGCGGTCGCACCAAGCTGACCTCCGTCAGCGAGGTGTGACATCAGGTTTCAAACGAGAGTTTGATCCTGGCTCAGAATCAACGCTGGCGGCGTGCCTAACACATGCAAGTCGAACGAGAAAGTGGAAGCAATACCATGAGTAAAGTGGCGCACGGGTGAGTAACACGTGACTAACCTACCCTGGAGTGGGGGATAACTGAGGGAAACCTTAGCTAATACCGCATAACACCT
>PLSH01000421.1 GCA_003165095.1 Acidobacteriaceae bacterium | reverse complement strand
TGCCGCCAGCCCGCCCGCAAGAATTCAAGCCAGCATGGCCTACGATGCGGCCACCGGCCAGGGGTTGCTGTTTGGCGGCTACCATGCCAGCACCGTATTTGGCGACACCTGGACGTGGAACGGGACAACGTGGACGCAGCAAAGCCCTGCCGCCAGTCCGTCCCCAAGATATGGAGCCAGCATGGCCTACGATGCGGCCAGCGGCCAGATGGTGCTGTTTGGCGGCTATGGGAGCAGCGGCTATCCTGGCGACACCTGGACATGGGGCCAGGGCAACTTTGGCTCCCAGGCCCTTGGCTCAACAAGTGCCGCGCAGACATTCAACTTTTCCATCCCCGCCGGCGTCACGGTCGGCAGCATAGGCATCCTCACCTCTGGCGCATCGGGCCTCGACTTTGCCGACGGCGGGTCAAGCACCTGCGCAGCGCAGACCTACTCTTTCGCGGCCAACTGCGTCGTCAACGTCACCTTCAATCCCTCCGTTTCCGGCCCGCGCGCCGGCGCAGTCGTCTTCTTTTCCAACGCTAGCGATGCTGGAACGGTGCTGGTGAGTGTGCCGCTCTACGGCATCGGCGCCGGCCCGCAGATTGCCTACGGTCCAGGCACGGCCACTGTCATTGACCCCACGGTGAACAGCGAGCCGCTAAATCATCCAAACGCTGCTGCGGTAGACGGCCAAGGCGACCTGTACATCGCGGACACCCAGAACGACCGCGTCGTGGAGGTGCCTGCCGGCGGCGGAACAGCCACTGCCATTGCCCCGACGGTGAATGCCGTGGCGCTGAAGAAGCCATCCGGCGTGGCCGTTGACGGCGCAGGCGACCTGTTTATTGCCGACTCCGTAAACAACCGCATCCTTGAGGTGCCGGCGGGCGGCGGCGCTGCAACTGCCATCGACCCAACCGTAAATGCGGTGGGGCTAAGTGAACCAGCCGGCCTGGCCTTTGACGGTGCGGGCGACCTGTTCATCTCCGACTTTACGAACTCCCGCATCGTTGAGGTGACGGCAGGCGGCGGTGCTGCAACTGCCATCGACCCAACTGTAAATGGGGAGGGGCTGAATGGACCCGTCGGCCTGGCCTTTGACGGTGCGGGCGACCTGTTCATCGCCGACTCTAGCAACAGCCGCATTGTAGAGGTGCCGGCCGGGGGTGGCGCGCCAACCGCAATCGCTCCGACCGTGAATAGCGAGGCAATTGTTGGCCCCACGGGAGTAGGCGTGGATGCCGCGGGCGACCTGTTCATCGCCGACTATGCCAACGACCGCATCGTGGAGATTCCTGCTGGAGGAGGCTCGCCGGCTGCTATAGATCCGACGGTGAATGGCGCCTCTTTGGGCACTCCTGGCGGCGTGGCTTTGGACGGAACCGGCGACCTTTTCATCTGTGACAGTCAAAACTCACGAGTCGTTGAAATAAACCAATCGCAGCTTCCCGCGCTGACCTTCCCGACGCCCACGCTGGTTGGAACCACTGACACCACCGACGGCACGCAAACAGTGCAGATCGAGAACATTGGCAATCAGGCGCTGAACATCACCGCCGTCCAATATCCAGGCGACTTCACCGGAACCTCCGATCCGAACAGTTGCGCCGGCGGAACCAGCCTGAATGCGGGCCAGGAATGCGATGTGCCCGTCCAGTTCTTCCCGCAGAATCCGGTATTGTCGAGCGAGAACATCACGCTCACCGACAACAACCTGAACCAGGCCGGAGTTCAGCAGCAGATCCAGGCGAACGGCACGGTAGCGCCGCCTCCGGCGACTTTCTCAATCACGGCCACGGGCCCTGTCGTTGCCGGGACCCCGTTCACCATCACCGTGACGGCGCTCGCCAGTTCGAATACAACCGACAGCACCTTCAATAGCTCAGTAACCTTTACAAGCTCAGATACCGGCTTTGTGAATCCAGGCCCGCTCACGCTGACCAACGGCGTCGGACAGACCACCGCGACCCTCACAATCGCCGGAGCGCAGTCGATTACAGCCGCGGCTACGGCCCTTCCCGCGGTCACGGGAACGGGAACTTTCTCGGTAGTTCCGGGCGCCGCAACCACTTTCCAGATCTCCACTCCTTCGTCTGTCACTGCGGGAACGCCGTTTAATTTCACTGTCACGGCCGTCGATGCTTACGGCAACGTGGCCACCGGCTATTCAGGCACCGTGCAGTTCTTAACCACTGACACGGGGACGGGCGTTTCTTTGCCGGTCAACAGCACGCTCACCCTTGGCACCGGCACATTCGCCGCCACGCTCGTTACTGAAACCATCCAGACCATTACCGCAGCAGACATTGGGAACGGCGCCATCATCGGCACATCCCCGGCATTCTCCGTGAATGCCGCTACGGCTGTGAGCCTGGTTGTCACGGATTATCCAACCCCCTGGTATACCAGCGCAACCGCGCAAGTCGTGATTGCTGCTTTCGATCAGTATGGCAACCTCGCCACCGGATTCAGCGGACCCGTGACGGTGACGACGTCAGACAGCGCTGCCACGGTGACGCAGTACGCATCGTTTAGTTACGGCGTAGCGGCATACTCAGTGGTATTTTTCACACCGGGCCCGCAAAGCATCACCGCCTCGGCAACCGGCCTCACCAGTGGCTCCGAAACCGGAATCTCCGTCGGGCCGTTACCGTCATTCATGGTTACAGTCAGTACCGACACCACAGACGGCGAGGACACCCTCTCAGACTGCACCAACCAGAGCCTTGGCGGAGCAACGCCCGATGCAAGTTGCAGCCTGCGTGATGCGCTGTGGGCCGTGGGCAACCTGGGCGCCGGCACCGTCACCTTCTCGCCGTCGGTCTTTAATGGCGCCACTACCATTACTCTTACTTCGCCTCAGAATTCGGGCTATGACTTTGGCGCCCTCCCGCTGGGCGCAAACGTCACTTTGAGTGGGCCAACCCAGGGCTCGGGACCGGCCCCGACCAATCTCGTCACCATCAGCGGGCCCACCGCCGCGAGTCCAGCCACCGGCAGCGCAATTTTTTATGCCTACGGTACACCAAATACCCTGAACCTCACCGGGCCTGATTCAATCGCCAACCTGAACATCACAAATGGCAACGGTACGGCGGCCACGGGAGACAACTCCGGTACCGGTGGCATTAACACCCAAGCCAACCTCACCCTGACAAACTGCAACTTTACCGGAAACATCGGTGACACCGCCGGGGCAATTGATAACTACTCAGGCGTTTTGACAATCAACGGCGGCACATTCTCGAGGAACAGCTCGACGGGTCTGTTCGGCCCCGACGCGGGAGCAATCTTCAGCGACACCAGCACGGGTACGCCGAAGTTCGTCAAGGGCCGTCCTTTCGCTTCAAGTCAAACCTCCGCTCTTGCTGCCAACGCACAGGTTTCCGGTTCTGCGCCGGGAACCAAGCCCGGGTTCTTTGGAGCCGCTTCAGGCGGACGCTCCGGCTTTGCCGGCCGCGTGCGGCCCATGGGCAAGAGCAAATCCGGATCTTTGCATGACGGTGCTGCCGCGCCGCTCGGCGGCATCCGATCGTTGACCACAACCCGCGAATCCACGCTCGCCAGCCCGCTTGTGAGTGCCCCTTCTGTTCCTTCCGGCCCGCTGGTCACGGTAACCAATACCACTTTCTCCAATAACAATGGTGTCGATGCGGGAGCGTTCTACGATTACGGAGATCAAGTCACAATCTCCGGGGCTGTCTTTACAAGCAACAGTGCTTCCATTGGCGCGGGCGCTCTCGTAGTGGACATCGTCGGATTGACTGATGTTTACAACAGCACGTTCAGCGGCAACACTGGAGCGTATGCCGGCGCCGCATTCGCGGTATTGGGAGCGGAAGTGCAGATTGTGGGCAGCACGCTCAATGGCAACTCGTCCACGGGGATCCCCTCGTCAGGCGGCTTTACCATCGCCGATGGAGGCGGCCTGACTACGGTCGAAGGCGGGTATGCGCTCCTGGGTTACGACACCTTCTACAACAACACGTCAACTTCCGGAGCGGGCGCGGGCGCCATCGCCGATTTGGGCGCAGAAGGCGGATTTGTTGCCGCCTTCAACATCACTGTTACCGGCAACACCGGCTTCTACGGAGCCATGCTCGACGACAGCGGCAGCCAGTCGGACATCGAAAACAGCATCGCTTCAGGCAACACAACCAATGATCCCAATGCCGCAACCGATGGCACGTCTCCTGACTCCAACGGAATGGAGCTGGTTTTGGGCGACGTGGTTACTTCTCCGTCCATCACGCTTGCTCCGCTGGGTAATTACGGCGGCCCCACCCAGACGCTGATTCCGCCTCCGGGCAGTACCGCCATCTGCGCCGGATCGGTGACCGGCTTGTCGAACGCATACAACAATTACAACCTGACATTGCCGACCGACCAGCGCGGCGATGGAAATATAAATTCCACATACCCGGGCACTGGGGGAAGTTGCGTGGATGCGGGCTCAGTGCAGACCAACTACGCGCTCGCCTTCACCACTCAGCCGCCTTCCAACCCGACCGGGAATCTGTCAATCACGCCCGCGCCCGTGGTCGGATTGACCGAAAGCGGTGCTCCGGCCGCATTTGCCACCAATTCTGTAACCATGACCGACAGCGCCAGCCTGCTGACCGGAACCACATCGGAAAGTCTCTCTTCCGGCTTGGCCACATTCAGCAACCTGATCATCCCATCGCGCACCAGCAACGACATCTTCACCGCAACGATGGCGCTCAATCCGCCGTTGAATCTGACTGCAACAGCGACCGTTGGCGTGACCGTGGCCCCGAGCCCGGCCGTGCTCTATTCTCCAGCACCCAACGTAGGCACTGCTCTGGGATCGAGCAATGTGCTCTTCCAATGGACCACCGGAACCTCGGCTACCAAATACGAGCTGGATTTGGGCACCACCGGCGCGGGTGCGAGCAACCTGTATAGTTCAGGCGAGATTACTGCTACATCCGCGACCGTAACTACGTTGCCTGCTGATGGAGTCACGGTCTTCGCGCGGTTATCTTCCCTGATCAGCGGAGTCTGGCAATCCGCAAACTACACCTACGTTGAGGGCGGAGCGCTGGTGCCCGCCATGCTGAGCCCCACGCCGGGCACGGTGCTGAGCGCAAGCCAGGCCTTCAGTTGGGCCAATGGAGCCGGCCCGACAGAGTACGAACTCTACCTCGGCACGATCGGCGTGGGATCGAACAACCTGTATAACTCCGGTGAAGTCACGGCCACCTCTGCGACCGTGACCATACCTATGTACGGCGTGACGGTATTTGCACGCCTCTACCAGCGCATCGACGGCGTGTGGCAGTATGCCGATACCACTTACACCGAGGGAGGCACGCTGACCCCGGCCACGCTGACCCCCACGGCGGGAAGCGTGCTGAGCGCCAGCACAAACTTCAGTTGGCCTGCCAACGGCGCAACCAGCTACCTGCTCTACCTGGGCACCGCCGGGGTGGGATCGGACAACCTGTATAACTCCGGCGAAACCCCGGCCACTGCCGTCACCGCGAACGGCCTGCCGACGATCGGAGCGAAGGTGTACGCGCGCTTCTACCAGCACATCAACGGAGCCTGGCAACATGCCGACACCACCTACACCGAAGGAGGTGCGCCGACTCTGGCGACGCTGAGCCCCACGGGAGGCGGCATTCTGGGCGCGAGCACATACTTTAGCTGGGCCAATGGAGTCGGCCCGACAGAGTACCAGCTCTACCTCGGCACGATCGGCGTGGGATCGAACAACCTGTATAACTCCGGCGAAGTCACGGCCACCTCTGTGACCTTCTCCGTACCGATGTACGGCGTGACGGTATTTGCGCGCCTCTCCCAGCGCATCAACGGCGTCTGGCAANNGGTGCGGGCCACGCTGAGCCCCACGCCGGGCGCCGTGCTCGGCGCGAGTACTACCTTCAGCTGGCCCGCCAATGGCCCGACGGAGTACCAACTCTACTTGGGCACGATGGGAGTGGGGTCGAACGACCTGTATAACTCCGGTGAAGTCACGGCCACCTCTGTGACCTTCTCCGTACCGATGTACGGAGTGACGGTGTTCGCGCGGCTCTACCAGCACATCAACGGAGTCTGGCAATATGCCGACACCACCTACACCGAGGGAGGGACGCTTGTTTCCGCCACGCTAAGCCCCGCGGCGGGCGCCCTACTGAGCGCGAGCACCAGATTCAGCTGGGCCGCCAACGGCCCAACAAGCTACATGCTTTACCTGGGCACCACCGGGGTGGGATCGAACAACCTGTATAGCTCCGGTGAAGTGACGGCCACATCCGAAACCGTGACGCTGCCGACCCAGGGAGTGAAGGTGTATGCGCGGCTCTATCAGAAGATCAACGGCGTCTGGCAACACACCGACATCACTTACACCGAGGGCGGAACGACCACTCCCGCCACGCTGAGCCCTGTGGCAGGCGTGCTGAGCGCAAGCCAAACCTTTAGCTGGGCCAATGGAGCCGGCCCGGCCGAATACAGGCTCTATCTGGGCACTACCGGAGTGGGATCGAACAACCTGTATAACTCCGGTGTAGTGACGGCCACCTCTCAAACCGTGACGCTACCGACCCAGGGAGTGACGGTGTATGCCACGCTCTGGCAACTCATCAACGGAACGTGGCAGGCCACTCAATACACATTTACCGAACCCTGAGGAACGGGCAATCGAGCGCGGCATTTGTAACAACGATGTGGTGTGCCCGGCCTGTGCCTCGCCACAAGGATGCACATGAAAAAATAGGCGCGGAGGATCTCTACCCCGGTTTGCGAAGATCCCTCGCGATGCCGTCCGCCGCGGGCGCAGGAGTTACCTGCTCCCGCCTGAAATCTCGCGGGGCCGACGCAATTCTCATTCCGCTCTAACTTCGTTGTGTAACTCCGGAATACCTGAGATTCGCACCACAACATCATCTCCCGGCCGCAGCCAGCGGGGCGGCGTCTTTGCTTCACCCACTCCTGCCGGAGTCCCCGTCGAGATCACATCTCCCGGCTCCAGCGTGAATATGCTCGAGATGTATTCGATGAGCTCTGGAATCCCAAAGACCATCTGCGATGTGTTCGAGCTTTGCAGCACTTCTCCGTTGATGATCATCTGAATATCCAGGGCCTGGGGGTCGGCGACTTCGTCCGCCGTAACGATGGCCGGGCCCATGGGCGCGAAGGTATCGAAGGTCTTTCCTACCATCCATTGGCTGGTGGCCTCCTGATAGTCTCGAGCGCTCACATCGTTCAAATTGGTGTAGCCGAATACGTGATCGCGCCAACGGTCTTTGGAGATGTAGCGCCCTCCCTTCCCGATCACCACAGCAAATTCAGCTTCATAATCGGGCTGCTTGGAATTCTTCGGCAATACGATCGCCTCTCCCGGACCGATGATCGAAGTCGTGTATTTGGAGAAAAGAGTCGGTACCTTTGGGATCTCCGCCTTGCACTCGAGAGCGTGATCGCGGTAGTTCAAACCCACACAGATAATCTTCGGGGGATTTGACAAAGGGGCCAAGAGCCGAGCCTCCGCGAGAGGAACAATCTCATCCTTGGGAGGATTCTCCAGCCACGTTTTTATGTGCTCAAGCGCCTCTGAACCTCCCTGGATAAGTTGCAGCATCGTGGAAAAGCCGGCGGCCTGAAGCCCGATAATTTTGTCTCCTGAAATTGCGCCCGGTCTTGCAGACCCGTTATGTTGGAACGTGACAAGTTGCATATGTGCCTCTTCCTGACCTGATTGAATAGGTCGATCCTGCCCAATAATTATAATGGACCATCCGAAGGGGGCAGCAACGGCATCCGGGTAGCTTATGGGACGGCCAGGTCTGACCTTGCCCGCGGAAAACGTACCCCTTGGCGAACGGATGGAATAGCGAAGGGGGAGGCAGATGAGAAACGGCAAGCGCGGATGCCGCTAAGATGAGGAAGGGGGCAGCCCAATGAGCAGTTCTGCGTTGCTCAAGCCACAGCATGTCTCGGAGATTTGAATGCGGATTTCGCAAGACCCATTCTTTTACGCTCTGCTCGCGGTGGCGCTTTTTGTCTCCTGCCCTTCCTGGGGGCAGGTCCAGGACTCACCGGGGGCAGCATCGACTCCGCCAAATCCTCGTGCGTCTGAAAGATCGATCGAAGATCTGAATCGTCTCGGCGCAGAAACGGCGATGCCCCCGTTTACTGAGAGCCCTATCGGCATCGATTCGGATTTCAGGCAGAAGCTCTTTTCCGAGGGCGTCGCCCTGCGCTCACAACTCACGGTGATGTACGGGCAGAATACGCTTGAGGCGCCCGTGCCTGCCGATACGCAGACCTACGTCGGCGATGATCCGTTTGAAAGCATAATGTATAACTGGACCCTCACGGCCGACCTTCGCCAGATGCATCTGAAACATGCCGAGTTATATATTTGCGGAGGTTGGTACTGGGTGAGCTGGAATCCTGCCGGCCCCAAGGCCTTTCAGATGCACACACTGTATTTCTACAAGGCTTTCGCCGACAGACGCGTCGAGTTCAAAGCCGGGTACATCGGCAACAATATGGAAGTGATCGGATTGTCGATCGGCGGATCGTTGACAACAGCTGCGCAGGGAGTCTATGCGGTCCTGCCATATGAGGTGGGAGTCTCGAACTTTCCACTCACGGCGCCCTCGTTCAATCTACGGATACAGGGGCCGAAGCACACCTATTTGAAGTCGGTTGCGCAGCGAAGTATCGATCCCCACGGAGGTCCGGAAGAGGTCGATCGGAACCATACCGGATTCCGGTTCATCCCGCACGGGGACAAACTCCTCCTCTTTGACGAAATGGGATACCGGCGTACTGCCGGCGCAACGGCTCATGATGCCTGGTTTCGCGCCGGTTACATACATAACAGTTCTCCCTCTACCAACCTGGCCACTGGAGCGGCACAGTCCGGCAATCACTCCGAGTTCGTTCTGATGGATTATCAGTTGCGAAGGTCGAATTCATTGCACCCCGGTCAAGGCCTCTATCTGGGCGGAACAGCCATGGCCGCCGACTCGCATCTCGACCGTTATGACAGCTACTACGAATTGCGCCTTTACCGGAAAGCGCCCTTTCGCTCAAGGCCGTTCGACATGGCTTCGCTTGTCTCCTACTACTCCGGACACAGTAACGAACTGACCCATTCGCTGCTAGCCCAGGGGAAGTCTGTCTGGCGTGCATCGGCCGCGCTCACTGGCAGTTATTCGTTGCGCGTCCATCCCGGTCAATACATGAGCATGGGCCTCAGCTACATTCATGGGCCTGCCATCACGCCGCGAGTAAGCGACACCCTTACCTTTTCCACGAATTATCAATTCTTCTTCTGATTTTCGGTTCGATGAATTCTACCGGCTCGAAGTGCCCCTGAAAGGACCGGAAGTTCGCGAGGTCAAAAGATGTCAGACCAGTTTCTGGTTTCCGATAGGCAAGGAGCGAATCCGCTTGCCTGTAGCCGCAAAGATAGCATTGCAAAACGCCCCTATAAATGCGGATACCGCGGGCTCCCCTACGCCAGTTGGCAGTGCGTCACTTTCAATGAAGGTCACGTTCGTCTGAAGCGGAGCTTCGCTCATCGTGGCGACCGGATAGTCATTAAAATTCGACTGGTCTATCGCGCCTTGAGTAGCAGTGATTTCTCCGCTTCTTACGATGCTTGTTCCGAAAACAATCGCACCTTCAATCTGCGCCCGTGCCATCTCGGGATTTACGATCGTTCCGGCATCCACAACGGTATCCACCCGCGGAATGCTAATGTCGCCTTGATCGCTGACTTCAACTTCAACGACAGTTGCGACATAGGTCAAAGTATTTTCATTTGCGGCGATGCCCATGCCTGAGCGCTTACCCATCTTCCGCTTTCCCCATCCTGCCTTCTCCGCCACTGTTTCCGTAACCTTGAGAAGCCGACTCGTATCGACTGGATACTGGTCGTAAGGCGCGCCGTAATTCTGGTACTGTGTGTTTTTAAGGTCAAGAATGCGCGGCCGCCCGATCAATTGGAGCAAGTACTCGTAGGGATCCCGGCCCGCAATGTGCGCGAGTTCACTTGCAAAAGACTGAACGGCAAACACCTCATAAATAGACGCCACAGCGCGCATCCACCCAATCCGGACATGGGCCTGGGCCGGCCCGTTTTCGACGCGAAGGTTTTGGATGTCGAAGGGTACGTCAACCCACCCTTGACCCAGGTGACCATTATCGCCGTAAACCGCGTTTGCCATAAAGGTCGAAGGTATCGGAGGAAAAGCACAACGTTGAAGCCACGCCGTGGGCAAACCATCCTTCCCCAGCGATGCCTTCATATACATTGCGCAAACTGAGTTGTAATAGCCGAACTTGATGTCGTCTTCCCGGCTCCAGACAACTTTGACCGGGCGCATTAGTTTTTTTGAAAGCACCGCAGCCTCGACGATGAAATCCGGTTGATCTTTTCGTCCAAACGCGCTGCCCAGAAGGGTCACATTACAGGTCACATCCTCTGGCCGGAGTCCCAATTGCGTTGAAACGGCGGCTTGCACGCCCTGGGGATTCTGGGTCGGAGCCCAGATCGTTACCCTGTTGTTGCGATAATCGGCGACTGCAACCGGCGGTTCCATCGGAGCCTGCGCCAGGAGCGGAACGTAGTAATCCGCTTCGACAATTCTTCCCCCCTTGGCGAACTCACTTTCCACATCGCCTTCGTTGCGGACAACCTTGCACGGGCTGTGGACGGTGTTCTGTAACTCCTTCTTGTACTCACCGGAATCGTAGGTCGCGTTCGGTCCGTTTTCCCAGGACACCTTCAGCTTGCTGCGGCCCTGGAAAGCCGCCCAGGTGCCGTCGGCAATCACGGCAATTCCGCCAAGTGGCTGATACGCCGGCGGCGGGACAAACGGATCGATGCCAACCGTCTGCAGCACCCCGCCCACCTTTAAGGTTTCCGAGTCGTCAAATGACTTGACCTTTCCACCCAGCACAGGAGGGCGCTCAATCGCAGCATAGACCATTCCTTTTCTAAACACATCAATGCCGTAAACGGCTTGCCCCTTGCAAATCGTCTTCAGATCGTAGCGAGGAACACCTTTGCCGATGTAACGCCAAGAACTCTTTGGTTTCAAGTTCAACTTGCTCTTATCTGGCACGGGGAGTTTCGACGCCTCAGCCGCCAACTCTCCGTAACCCAGCCGGCGGCCCGTCGGCCCGTGCAAAACAGCGTGGAGAGCGGTCTGGCACTCCGAGGCGGGAACATTCCACCTGGCCGCAGCCGCCTGAATCAGCATATACTTTGCCGTTGCGCCCGCCTCCCTCATGGGACCGAAAAAGGTTCGGATGGACTTCGATCCATCTGTGTCCTGAGCGCCATAACGCTGATCTCCAATCGCCTGCTCGATCCTGACTCTTTTCCAATCGGCGTCCATTTCATCAGCCATGATCATTGGCAGCGAGGTTCGAACGCCCTGGCCCATCTCCGAACGCGTCGCCACAAGGATCACGCTCCCGTCGGTCTCGATTCCAAGATACACACTCGGTTTCCATTCCGTAGAACTCTGTTGAGCGGCCGCTGAAATTTTGAACGGCGCCACTGGCACGCTTAGAACCAGGGCACCAGCCGAAAACATACCCTTCAAAAACTTCCGCCGGCTGACTTTTCCAATCCCTTTCATGCCTTTACCCCCGCTGCAATTTTGATTGCCCGCCTGATCCGCTGGTAAGTTCCGCACCGGCAGATCATGCCCTCCATGGCCTGGTCAATATCACTGTCGGTTGGCCGAGGTGTTTCTTTCAGCAAGGCAACAGCCTGCATGATTTGGCCGCTCTGGCAATAGCCGCACTCCGGAACATTCGCTTCCATCCACGCCCGTTGCACTGGATTTTCACCGTCGGCGCTCAGGCCTTCGATCGTGAGAATCTCTTTGTGGGCCACGGCTTTCACCGGCAGAATGCAACTCCGCGTAGCCGCGCCGTCAACGTGGACAGTGCATGAGCCGCAAAGACCGATTCCACAACCAAACTTTGTGCCTGTCAGACGTAACACGTCACGCAGGTACCAAAGCAGCGGCATCTCAGGATCCCCCTGAAATTGACGTGTGATGCCATTAATTTTCAGCTTCATCTTGACCTTCCTAAAGGCATGTTTATGACAGGAACACCGCAGGGTCCTTCAATCTCCAGTCCCAAAAGGCAAGTGCCTTCAGCCGCTGATTCTAAGCTGGAATTGACGGCATGACGCGTATCGCCCTGCAGGAGGGCTAGCAGTTGTTCGTCCGAACCATTGTACCCCCTTTTATTTCCTTTTTAATCCATAATGTTGAAACCTCGGAGTGTCATAATCGTCAATGTTTACGAGCGTGCGAGCGCGCTCAAGACGCCTCGGAGGTAAAAACCCCTCGGGTGAGAAACCAACCGGCCTTTCCACTTCTCCTTCAACTTCTCGCTCAAGGTTGATTTTCATGGATTACGAGTCACCTCCGACGCGGCCTGTTGCCGGTTAGGTAGTTGGACAAGCGGTTCGGACTGAGCTGGATCATCGCCGACAACCTGACCGATCATCGTCGCGAGGAGCGCATGTGATGATGAGCACACCAGGACTGCTGGCTTTAGCTCCAAGATAGTTGAGGAGGCTGGCTGAGTGATNNCGCGCTGACCCCCGGACGTCTTTACGCCGAGGCCGCTGCCGAACTTCCGAAACGGCTTCTCGGCCGGACGGGACGCATGGTTGTCCCGCTTGGTCTGGGCGGTCAGGGTTCCCTGCAATTTACGGCCCCTGGCATTGACGCCCCCGACATTATCGTTCGCGCGGTTCAGCTTGGACTGAACTATCTCGATTGCGCCAATCGCTACGGCTCGAGCCAAATCAACTATGGCGAAGCATTCCGCCGTCTGCACCTGGCGCCGTCCGACCCCAGCTACAATCGCGCCTTGCGCGAGAGCCTGTATATCACCAGCAAGACCAGGGTCCGTCATGCCGCCGACCCCGCCAGGCCGGGGCCCACCGCAATCGACCAACTGGAGCGCTCCCTCACTCAAATGTTTGGCGATGGCAAGGGCTTCATTCCCGAGGGGGCGTATCTTGACGTCATGCAGATCCATCACCTGATGTCGTTCGAGGAAGTCGACCAGATCTACGTGGGCTACGACGACCGCGGCACTGGAAAGCGGGACCAGGTCGGAGTGATGGCCGCCATGGTCGATTATCGCGATGGCACAAACTCCACCGGCCTCAACCCCGAGCACAAACGCTGGATCCGCCACATTGGAATCACCGGCCACCAGAGCTCGCCAGTGTTGATGAGCGCCATTCGCCGCGATCGCGACGGCGTCATTGACACGCTTCTGGTGGCGCTCAATTCCAACGATCGCTTATGCAGTTCCCACCAGAACAACGTCCTGCCGCTGGCTGTGGCCCGTGGCATCGGTGTAATCGCTATGAAGATCTTCGGCGATGGAACCTACTACGGAAAGCCGTCACGCTTCTCCAACTCTCCAGACGACGTGATCCGCACGGTTGGAAAGCCCGGAGCTGTGGCATATTCNNGCCGCGGCGGTGACGGATTTGCCTTCGGAAATCGAGCGGCTGCGCATTGAAAAGGAATCTAAGGATCGCCATGGCGCCGCCACGAATTACTTCCAGGAAATGACCAATATCCTGGTACAGCCTGGCCAGGTGACTACCAAGCGTGATGGGGATCGAGTGACTGTCGAATGGAACACCGCATTCGCCGGTCCCCAACCCCTCCGCTCCTACAACATCGTCGCCGGCAATCGTGTCCTGCTCTCGTTGCCTTTCCGTCCGCAGTGCACTGAACAGCCGCTTTCAGCCTCTCTTGAAGCAGCCGTGATAGGAAACGACACGGTGAGAGTCGTCGCGTCCGAGGAACCACCCCGGCAGGTAGCATAACCCCTGGCGTAATCTCGACGCGTTCGCTTGTGAAGACCGGAATGTAGCGCCGGTCTCC
>PLSH01000281.1:2550-5683 GCA_003165095.1 Acidobacteriaceae bacterium | reverse complement strand
CCGGCGACATCGCCAAGCGCCTCATCGACTACGGCTTCCACCCCTACACGGTCAGCTTCCCGCTCATCGTGCACGGCGCGCTCATGATCGAGCCCACTGAGAGCGAATCGGTTGAAGAACTGGACCTCTTCATCGCCGCCATGCGCGCCATCGCCAAAGAAGCCGAGGAGAACCCCGGCCTGGTCAAGTCCGCTCCCCACTCCACCCGCGTCTCCCGCCTCGACGAAGTGCAGGCCGCAAGAAAACCCATCCTCCGCTGGCGTCCTGAGTAGCCGCGCGGCGCCCCGCTGCACAGCCTGACCCGTCACGAACCCGGGTGCCCCATCTGGGCGCCCTCTGGGCACGACGCCCTTGTTTTTGTCGCTAAGGTGGGATCGCACGCCCCTGAATCACCCATCCCCCAACCCACCCAGCTCATAAGTACCCGCCATTACCTCCCTCAGAAAAACTAATACCTTAGCCGTTCCTCATTACCGCGGGCTCATAATCCAGCGCCCCACCCCGAAAGTCCCCCTCCGCAACGCCGATGTCCTCACTGTGTGAGTTCTTTCTCACACAAACCTTGGGCGCTCCTAATAAATCACCCGCGCCCTCGCGAGGCGTCCCATGCTCCCGTTCAATTCCCTCTTCGCCACCCAATCTTCCCGGCCTCATCAAACTCTTCCCCTCACCGCGCTGCTCGCCGCAGCCCTCATGCTCCTCTTTTCTCAGGGATGCACTTCCTCCCTGCAAAGCGCAGCTTCAAGTCCAGCGCCCGCTGCCGCTCCAGCGCCTGGCCCTGCCGCCTTGTCCCTCGACCCTTCCAACACCACCATCCAGGCGTGGCAGACCATTCAGTTCTCTCTCACCGGCCAGTCCGCCGATACCTCCTGCGTCTGGTCCTCTTCCAGTTCTTCCATCCTTCCTCCAGTCGGAGACGAAGAGTTTCAGGGCCGGCAAGCAGGCAATGCGACCGTTTCGGTGGCCTGTGGAAACCAGACCGCTCAAGCCCTCGTTGAAGTCGTTCCGCAAGCCGTCTCCGGGCCCATCGAAATCACCAGCGGAGGAACCTACTCGGGAAACTGGAACAGCAGCGACCCAGCCACGCCCGCGGTCACCATCCACACCGACGGACCCGTCACCATCCAGGATTCCGTCATCACCGGCCGCGGCGCCCTCATCCAAGTCAGCGGCGTAACCACCGGCGCCAATGTCACCATCGACAATGTCACCGGAACAGGCCTCGATCCCCAGGTCGCAGGCAAAATGCGCGGAGCCTTCGTTTTCGCCTCCAAAATCAACTCCCTCACCGTCCAGAACTGCACCATGACCGGCGTCAGCTTCGGCATCTCAGTCTCCCAAACCGCCGCCTCATCCATCGAGATTCTTAACAACCTCGCCGTCAACCTTGAAGATCGAGCCAGCGACGGCCAGGGTGGCTTGCTCGCTAAGGAGCCGGACCCGGGCCACTTCATCATCCTGAGCAACGTGATCGCGGCCCAGGGCGCGGAGATCGCATGGAATCAGAACATGCAGACCATGGGGCAAAGTTCGACCACCGATGTCATCAATATTTTTCGCAGCCAGGGCGCCTCGGGCCATCCCATCTGGGTTCACGACAATTACATGGAAGGCGACTCCTCGCCGGTTTCGCCTGGCGATTTCGACGGCGTCGGCATCATCGCCGATGGCGGCAAGGATGCCCCAGTCACGGCCTTCGCTCTTTTTCAAGACAACGAAATCGTCCACACCGCCGGCTCAGGCGTCTCCATCGACAACGGCCACGACGTCACGGCCACCGGAAATCGCGTCGTCTCCTGCGGACAGGACAGCTCCGGCGCATGGTTTGCCGCGACCTTCGTCAACGCGGCCTCGATTTGGGATTCCTATGGCTCCGGGCCGGCGCTCTTCTACAACAACACCATCACCACCACCGCCGGCGGACTGGTGCGCCCCAATGCCAGCGAAAATCCCATGGCCGCCGATTTCTGGGCAAGCGCGCTCAGCATGACCTACCCCGGCAACTCCGATGCCGGCAACGAATTCACCAATCCCTGTTTCTCGGGAAAAACCTTGAACATCGCCGCCGAAGATGCCGAGAGAGCCTACTGGGCAGCCAAAGTCTCCGCCGCCAACCAGCAAATCGGCGACCAGCACCTCCCCGCGCAATAAGTCAGTCCCCTGTGCCACTGGCGGGCTTTCAGGTTTCCACCGTAGTCCGCCAGTCCCTCAGCCCCTATTCCCTGCTCACTTCTTCACTCGCTCCCTATTCGCCCGCCCGCTTCCGAAACACTACCTTCAACTCCCGCCGCCAATGCTCGCTGAGTGCGATCAGCTCCCACTCCACCTGCGGCGAAAAATAGCGCAGCACCGGCTCGTTGGCTGGATGAATCCGCAACGCAGGCGCAGCCAGCAGCAGCCTCGGCTCCAGCGGCGAAACCTCTGCGCCGCCAAAATATCCCTCCCGCTCAAACGCCGACAGCGCCCTGCCTCCACCTGTCGCCTGCCTGTCGTTATTCAGCGCCCGCACCCTGATCCAGTAGTCGAGCGCCTGCAGCGGCAGATGCAAATCCTCCTCTGCCTTCAGCTCAATCACCGCCAGCCGCCCATTGCCGTCCAGCGCCAGCAGGTCCAGCATTCCACGCTCGCCCACTGAGAGCGCGGGAACCTGCGAATAAAGCAAATCCGCGCGCAGCCCCGGCAGCAGTTCCGCGATTCCCGCCCGCAGCCGCGACTCCAGCCACCGCTCCGGCTGCATGCGGTAGAGCGCATCGTTGTGCGCCCCGTCCGCGTAACGGCTCGTAAACAGCCGCAGAATCAGCTCCCGGCAAAGCCCCTCGTTCTCCTCGTTCAGCGGCGTCTCGTTGGCGCCCGCGCCAAACGTGATCTCCTCCTGGCGCGCAAAGCTGTTGGGCGCAACTCCTTGCCGCACCCGCGCAAATTCGAGGCCATGCAGCAGCAGTCCCACCTCGGTGGCCGAGCCCGCCCGCACCTCAACCCGCTCCCGCGCGCCGGCCGGAATCAGCTTGAGCAGCCGCTCAACTCCCGGCGCGCAGCGTTCCTTCGCCGCGGCCTGTGAAAATGCGTGCACCAGCCGCGACTCCAGGTTCCCGGTATCGCGAAAATCCACCGCCGTCAGCTCTTCGCTGCGCTC
>PLSH01000281.1:0-2513 GCA_003165095.1 Acidobacteriaceae bacterium | reverse complement strand
GAGGATTCAGCCCCGCCCACCCCGATCACCGCGTCCGCCGCCGTTCCCCTCAGCAGCCGTCCCCGCACGTACGCCGGCCCAAAACTGTGCTCCAGGTCCATGGCCGACCGCAGCCCGTCCACCTTCGCGCCCATGAATCGCTGCGTCAGCGCCCGCTCCAGCAGCCGTTGATAGCTGCGCCGCGCCGCATCCCGCGCCGTGGGCGTCCGCCGGTCGCTGGTTGGAACCAGTTCCAGAGATTGCGGCTTCGCCGCTCCCATCCGCCGCGTCGTCAGCCGCAGGCACTGTGCCCGCTCCTGCGTTTCCACCACCGTCCGCACCACGTTGCGCTCGTCGCTCCACATCTGCAGCAGGCAGCGCCCGTGCGACTCGCTCACCGAGTAATGCGCCCGGCGCAGGTCAAACAGCACACGCCCATCCTCCAGCAGCGCCGCCGCCGGATGATCCGCTAAGTATTCTTCGATGGTTTTGGCCAGGCGCGCTGCCGGAACCGCTTCCGTTCCCGCCGCCACGGGGAGCCGCTACCAGCCCATGCGCGTACGCAGGCTGGTAATGTGTGCAACGTGGTGCCGCGAGTGCCAATCGTAAAGCGCCAGCGCCTTGGCCAGGTCTGACCGGCCGTGCTCCGGGTGGGTGAACCCTTTATGGAAATCCTCTTCCGTCATCGCTTCGAGCAGCGCAACCCAGTGTTCGTGCAACGCCTCTACAAACTGGAGCGACCCCGCGACCGGCAGCCGGCTGTCGGCCAGCTCGGCCCATGCCTTCTCGTCGTAAGCCTTGATCGTCGGCCAATCCTCGGTCAGCGCCAGCTTGAAGCGGATTACACAATTCGCGTGGCTGTCGGCAACATGGTGCACCACCTGCCGCACCGTCCATCCGCCGTCGCGATAAGGCGTGTCGAGCGGCGCATCGCTCAACCCGTTCACCGCCGCCCGCAGCCGCTCCGGAAGCAGCCGCAGCGTCTCAATCTGCGCCGCGCGAATGCTCCCGATGCTCGCAGCCGGCGCCATGAACCGCCCCACGGGATATCGCAATTGATCCAGTTCTGTCATAGCAAAAACCGTACCCATCCTACCACCAAGCCACATGGATCTGCCGCCTGAACTCTCAACCATCCACGCCCGGGCGCGAAAACGATGCTGTGTAACCAGGGCACGATTCCACAGATGTAGCGCCGGTCTCCAGACCGGCTGTAGTGCGGGCGTCCACGCCCGCACATGGGAAGCGAATTCACCTCTTAAACGGGTGCCCCGCGGTCCCGATTCTGGGGCCCGGGAACCACCGCAAGCCAGCTCCCATCGGCCTCAAACCGCCTTCGGAGTGGTTTTGAAAGGGCACGACTTTAGTCGGGCCGCAAACGGCTCAAGAAAAAAGCTGGGCTTCAGCCCCTGCCGTCTGCATGTCCGAAACTTCGAGGAGTGCAAGAAGCGCCCGGTCCGGCGTTGGTGCTGACTAGAGACCGGGGATCGCCTCAGGCGTGATGATGGTGGTGGTGGTGGTGACGGTTATTGTGATGATGATGCTTCGCGGCAAAGGCTGCCGGATTGGCAAACACCATCAGAAGCAACGCTGCTGCAATCATCCTCTTCATGGCAAAAATCCTAACACGATTCCAGCCCGCTTTGCACCAGTGAAATAGCCCCGCACCAACCCCGGCAACCGCCCCGCCCGCACCCTCTCCCGGCGTACACTGAAACAACGATGAGCCACTCCCCGTCTCCCCCGGTTCCCAGCCATAAGCGCTTCTTTTTTGAGAAATTCGGCATCACCGAGCAGCTCCTCGAGCGCTGCCTGGGCGAGGCTCTCTCTGCCGGCGGCGACTACGCCGACCTTTATTTCGAGTCAGTCATCGCCACCTCGCTCGGCGTCGACGAACAGATCGTCAAATCCGCCAGCCAGGGCACCAGCGCCGGATGCGGCATCCGCGTCCTCTCCGGCGAGCGCACCGGCTACGCCTACACTGACAACCTCAACCCCGATCGCCTGCTCCACGCCGCCCGCACCGCCGCACTCATCGCCTCCGGCCCCGCCAAACAGACCGTCCAGGGATTTACCGAGACCTCCGCGGCCGATCTTTATCCCGTCCCGCTCGGCGGCTATGATCTCGATCTCGCCGCGCGCCTTGAATTGATCCTGCGCGCCGATCGCGCCGCCCGCGCCTTCGATTCCCGCATCGTCCATGTCCGCGCCGGCTACAGCGAAGAACTGCGCCGCATCCTCATTGCCGCCTCTGACGGCGCATTCGCCAGCGACACCCAGCCCCTCTGCCGCCTCAACGTCTCCGTCATCGCCAAGCAAGGCCCAATCACCACGAGGGGCTCCGCCGGCGGCGGCGGCCGCTCCGGTCTCGATCAGTTCATCGACTCCAAGAGTCCTGAGAACCTCGCCAGAGAAGCCGCGCGCGGAGCCATCCTCCAGCTCGGCGCAGTCCCCGCTCCCGCCGGCGAAATGGAAGTCGTTCTCGGCCCCGGCTGGCCTGGCGTCCTCATCCACGAAGCCGTCGGCCACGGCCT
>PLSH01000132.1 GCA_003165095.1 Acidobacteriaceae bacterium | reverse complement strand
GTTACGGCGGCATCGGCGAAGCCGGCGGCGAAGTCGAGCAAGACCCCGAGCAGATCCGCATCGCCGCCAGTTGACAGGCTCTTCAAGCTGCTGAGAAACTCGCGCGGGCGGTAGGCCAGCGATTTATCCCTGGCACAACATCAGCAATATCAACGCGGGCTTTACAGGCTGCGGAAAAACTCAATATGGGCGGCGTGTTTAGAAGTTTTGTAACAGGGCCCGACTGGTAGGTCAGGGCTTCAGCCCTGACTGCCGCAAATGCCTCAAAATAAAGGACGGGCTTTAACCCCTGCTGGTCTCTCCTTACCGAAGCAGCTGGCTCATGCCCTTTTCCCGCAACCTGTCTAGCCGCAAGAATCCGGGGTGGTGCGGGGAAAAAGGGCAGCGCACTCATCACCCTCGCCGGAAACTCAGAGAATTGGCGAATTGAAATCGGCGATGAACTGGATTCCCGCCACATCGAGCTTGAAAAGTTGTGTGTCCCCGGTCAGGTATAGATCGACGCCGGCCGAGGCTGCGCAAGCCAGGTGAATGGAGTCGGCGATCTTCAACTTCTGTTGCGATCGCAAAGTGCTGAACGGAGCGACAGCACCTCCGTCAAAGGGAAGAAATGAGAACCCCATTTCTCTGATGGTTTCCGCAATGGCAGCAGCAGTTTTCGGATGTGGCGATTTTGCGGCGCCTGCCATCATCTCGCCAAGGGCAAGGTAACTCGTATAAAGGGAGTCGCCGCGCTTGTACGCTCGCTCCAGGAGCTCCCGCGTCCGCGACGAGAATACGGGGTGATCCTCCAGCAGATAAATGAAGAGCATCGTATCCCAGTAGATCCGGCTCATCCCGCGTCCTCATCTTCCGATCTGACCCACCGCAGGAAAGCCTCGCCGCCGCCGTATGCCGCGAATTCCTCCTTCAAGAGGCCGCGCAGTTTTTCGGTAAGTCTTAATGCTCGAGCAGCGGGATCTTCTTCGTCCGGTCGCGATTCAAGTTCGCGGTTCCCTCTCACTTCGACCGTGCCTGACTCGGCTGAAGTTCCCCGTACACGATACCTGACAACGACAGTCGGGCTCTGCTTTTTGGGCGGACCATCGACCGCTTCGATCTCTATCCCATGAGCGCGCAGAAATTTTTCGGCTTGGATTGCCGTACAAATTTGAGGCCAATTCCTGGCTGGGAACCCCAAAGGCTCCAAATGCCGCATCAGGTCCCGAACTGCAACCGAAAATCTCAACTTACCCGCGCGGATAGCTGGCTGCACGTATTTGTCTGCCGCCACATTGCGCACTTGATCGCTCAGACCATGGTTCATTCGATTCCTCTTTCTGCTCCCAAAGAAGCGCAATGTGTCGCGAGCTAAGATATTTATAGCAATAAATAGCCAAAATATCAAGACAGATAGACAATCTGTTTATTGCCCCCGTATAGGCCTGGGAAGATTTACTTAGACCTTTAGTTGAGGGTCGCCGGTGTATCCTCTACCCTGAATGAAACGCGTACTCACCGCTCTTGTTCTGGTTCCCCTCGTCCTCGTTCTGGTCTTTCTCGGGCCGCGATGGCAGTGGCTCTTTTCGCTGGCCGTGGCCGCTGTCGCCGCCCTCGCCGCCTGGGAGTATCTCGGCCTCACCCAGCACGGTAACGCCAATCCGCCCCGCGTCGCCGTAGTGGTGGCCATGCTCGCGCTCTTTGCCGGAAACCTGCAATGGCCGGAATTGGAATCGACGGCGGCCATCTTCGGCGCGCTCTGCCTCGCCTTGCTGGTTTATTGCACCTTCCGCGGACCCGTCGAGAAAGTCATGGCAGACGCCTCGGCCTCCGTCTTCTGCATGTTTTACATCGGCTTTACCCTGCTGGCCCTGCCTTCGCTGCGCGCCGGCGGCCCCTCCCTGGTGGCGTTTCTGCTCTGCGTGGTCTGGGCTGGCGATACCGTGGCCTACTACGTTGGCCGCGCCTGGGGCCGGCACAAGCTCGCGCGCACCCTCAGCCCCAACAAGACCTGGGAGGGCGCCATCGGTTCCGTAGCCGGCAGCCTCGCGGCGGCCGGATTGCTGGTGGGCCTGGCCACTCTGCTCCAGCAGCCGTCGGCCTCACCCGAGCTCTCTCTGCTGCAGACCCGCTGGCCCTCGGCCATCCTTTCTTTTCCCGATGAACTTGCGTACTGGCTGCTGCTCGCCGTGGTGGTAAACGTGGCCGCCCAGGTGGGCGACCTGGCCGAGTCGGCCCTCAAACGTTCAGCCGGCGTAAAGGACTCGGGCAGTCTCCTGCCCGGACACGGCGGCGTGCTCGACCGCATAGACGCCCTCCTGCTGGCCGCTCCCGTGCTGTGGTACGCTCAGGTTATTCACCAACGGTTTTAGGGCAATTTCAATATCTTGAAGCGACTCGCCATTCTCGGTTCCACCGGCTCCATCGGTCAGAGCACACTCTCCATCGTCGAGCAGTTCCCTGAGCGCTACGGGGTGGCCGCGCTGGCCTGCGGGCGCAACCTCGACGAGGCTTTCGCTCAGGCGCTGCGCTGGAGGCCGACGATCGTCTCCATGGCCACCGAGGAACTCGCCGGCCAACTCGCCGCGCGCCTCCTTCAGGCAGGCGTAAGCGGAATCGAAACGGTCCATGGAACCGCCGGCACCGTCGCCGTCTCAACGCACCCTGATGCCGATTTCGTGGTCTCCGCCATCGTCGGCGTCGCAGGCCTTGAAGCCACCCATGCCGCCATCCTGGCTGGAAAGCCCATAGGCCTGGCCAACAAGGAGTGCATGGTCGCCGCCGGCGAAATCCTCACCCATGCGGCTCGTCTCCACAATGTGCCCATCCTGCCCATCGACAGCGAACACAATGCCGTTCACCAGTGCCTCCGCGTCGGCACGCACGCTGAGGTCAAGACCATCTGGCTCACCGCCTCAGGCGGCCCGTTCCGCCGGCTCCCCCTCGACCAGTTCGCCTCCATCACCCCCGAGCAGGCCCTCAAGCATCCCACCTGGGTCATGGGCCGCCGCATCACCATCGACTCGGCAACCATGTTGAACAAGGGGTTGGAGATCATCGAGGCCTGCCGCCTCTTCGACGTGCCGCCCAGCCAGGTGCGGGTCATCGTCCATCCCCAATCCACCGTGCACTCGTTGGTGGAATACGTCGACGGCTCGATCCTGGCCCAAATCTCGGTCACCGACATGCGCCTGCCCATCCTCTACGCCCTCGCTTATCCTGAGCGGCCTGCCTCCACGCTTACCTTCGACCTGGCCGCTCTGCGCCATCTCGAATTCGAAGAGCCCGATTTCGAGCGCTTTCCCTGCCTCCGGCTGGCCTTTGAAGCCGCGGAAAAGGGCGGCGCGCACGCCATCGCCCTCAATGCCGCCGACGAGGTCGCCGTCGAAGCATTCCTGGACCGCCGCATCCCCTTCATGGGAATCCCGCGTACAATTGAAAGGGTGCTCGCATCCACGCCGGAGGCGCATCCCGCCACCATCGCGGAAGTGCTCGCCGCCGACCGGGAAGCGCGTCAAATGGCTCATGCGCTGCTGGATCGGTGATCCGGGCTTGAAAGCACTCACATCGGGTACCCCATTCTTGCCCTCCGCCGCGGCCTCCGGTTA
The DNA here is from genome assembly GCA_003165095.1 of Acidobacteriaceae bacterium. The sequence goes on along the minus strand of PLSH01000132.1, from coordinate 1,338 downwards.
AGTTCGGTCGTTGCGCTATAGGTCGGAAGGCGTTTCAAAGGAACTGCTGCTTATCTATGCATGAATTTCTGGTTTCCGCCGTTGCGTTTATCGTCTTGATCGGCTTCATGGTCGTGGTGCACGAGCTGGGACATTTCATCGTCGCCAAGCTTTGCGGCGTCCGCGTTGAGGCATTCTCCTTCGGTTTCGGGCCGCGGCTCTTTGGTTTCAAGCACGGAGAGACGGATTACAAGGTTTGCCTGCTTCCACTCGGCGGCTTTGTCAAGATGACCGGCGAGAGCGCGGAACAGAATCTGGAGGCGCCCGGCAGCCAGGCGCAGGTCCTGCCCGACGACCCCGGCGCATTTACCTCCCATCCCCGCTGGCAGCGCATGCTGATCGGCCTCGCCGGCCCCACCTCCAACTTCGTTCTGGCCATGGCCCTCATGGTCTTTTACTTCGGCTGGATCAACGAAGTTCAATCGGTCGAAGTCAAGTCCACCACCGTCGAGTGGGTCACTCCCGGCTCCGCCGCCGCCCAGGCGGGAATTCTGCCCGGCGACGTGATCCAGCGCTTTGACTCCGTCGGCAATCCCGACTGGGACGCCATTTATGTGCACTCCAGGCTGAATGCAAACCAGCCGGTCCCCATGACCGTGGAGCGCAATGGCAACACGCTGGCGCTCACCCTGCACATCCCGCCCTCAGCCAAAAACGACGACTTCGACCCTGGCGACGAGGGGCTTCTGCCGCAGTATCAGTTCGGGCCGATTGCAGTCTCTGAGGTCCAGCCGGATATGCCGGCTGAACATGCCGGCCTGCGCCNNCCGGGCAGGGCAAGCCGATTCAGCTCACTGTGCTGCGCCACGGCGAAATGCTTTACATGACTGCCCACCCTGCCAAACTCGATACCGAATGGAAGCTCGGCTTTGCTCCTGTCCCGCCCTCCTACCGCAACCTGCCGCTCCCTTTGAATCAGGCCGTCAGCAAGTCCGTGGATTTCTGCAGAGACAACTCCACCCTGATCGTCGAGGTGTTGAAACGGCTCTTCACCCACCGCGTTTCCATCTCCCAGCTCCAGGGTCCCGTGGGAATGGCCCGCATGGCCGGCGATGCGGCCGAGATGAAAGGGTGGCAGCCGAAATTCGGCCTGGCCGCCATGATCAGCCTCAACCTCGGCATCGTCAACCTGCTTCCCTTCCCCATCCTCGACGGCGGCATGATTCTCTTCCTNNTCAAGGAACGAATCTACCAGGCGGCCTTTATGGTGCTCATGGCCTTCATGGTCTTCATCATCTTCAGCGACGTCACCAAGCTACCCATGTTCACCCACATCAAACCGTGAAATACAGGGATCAG
>PLSH01000184.1 GCA_003165095.1 Acidobacteriaceae bacterium | reverse complement strand
GCCCCTCTCCTCTTTGACGGCGTGTAACCAATGCTATATGTTGCACTTATAGGGGGGCACGTTTCGGAGCGACATTTCATACGGGTCCAGTTTAGGTTCAATAAGCAGGCTCTGAAATTGCATGCAATGCGGTCCCGAATTCTGGGTAATTTCCGGTCGGGCGGTGATACGCCCGCAATGGGCGCCCGCATGCGGCTTATTGCTTCGGCACGACGATATGGGTTGCACCCGCTATGCAGGCGGCTTGCATATGATCCTGTTCAAAGGGCTCTAAAGGGCAGACTTCGAAGTCGCCGTAGACAGTCCATCCGCCCTGTTCAGGCAGACCTTTGGGAAAGGTGAAATGGAGTTCGGGAGCCTCACTGTCAAGAGTCGGGCTATCGTTCCTGAAGCCGTATCGATTGCTATAGATGCCATAAAGGTGGTGAGTCCCTATGGGCCAAAGCCTTGTGGAGGGAGTGCCATTGCCAGCAGAAAGTCTGCCATGGATGCGTAAACAGCCTGAGGCGATTTCAGGAGTCTTGCACGGCTTTTGGCGATAGGTTTCATTGGCCAATGCTTGCGCAGAAGCGAGTATGATCAAAAGAGTGAGTCGTCGAAACATATCCGACACTTTACACCCATTTGCAACGGATGTGGCTTTGACTTACTTTGACGCTTGAGCATCCACTTGTCTTGTTCCGAGTGTGTTGTCACCAATCCGGAAACAACTAAACGCTCAGACAAAAACTTGGGGCCAACTTGGATCCAATTACCGCCGAAAACCATGCATTTGGGTCCACCTAGACGTACTACCAACCTAAATGAATCAACAAGTTAGCACATCGTTTGCTGGTTCGGGAGCTCGCTTTGCCGTTTGCAATCCACGGCAGCAGCGCGAGAATGGCCAGCAACGAATCGAAACCCACGGCAGCCATCCTTCAGGCTGACCGGGTCACGCCTGCGAGCGGCGCCGCGCCTGAATATCCGGCCTTCGTTCGGCCGCGCGCAGTTCCCGCTCCCGTTCCCGTTCCCAAGCCTCGGCCCGCCAGTTGCGCGACGCGTAGTGCGGTGGCTCATCGAGCGGCGGGGCTAGCTCGACGCGCTCCGGCCTTCCCGGCGTGGTTACCAGTTCCGGCTGTGTCTTGTGCGCGGGCTGGGGCGATTCCGGCGCGGGAGACGCCACCAGCCGCACCGATCCCTCCGGCTCAGCAGGACTCACGTGCTCGTAGGCCGCGCTCGAGGTCAGGCTGGTGTCTGTCGCCGCCGGCGCCGCGCCTTCGCCCGCCTCGGTACGCTGGCCGCGAACCGCAATCGCCTTGGCCATGAATTCGTCCACCAGCTTGTGCAGGCAGGTTTGTCCGCACAGATGCTTCGACCCCGGACGCAGCCGGTTGCGCGAGTTCCACCCCGACACCCGCAGCTCCCCACCCTGCTCATGAGCCACAAACCAGTGGTTGGTCTGCTTCTTTTCCGTTGCGCAGATGTCGCACGATATTGCCTGCCGGATCACCGTAATTCTCCCACTCCGCACAGCATTCCGCGGCACAAGGCAACCCTCGCATTGCCGCTACTCCCCGACGCCTGGGCCGCGCCCGCCACGTTGAATGCCGCTCCCAACACGGTGAGAGTTTCTGCGGAATCGCCTTCCCCTATTTCATCGCCCAATGCCGCCGAATCAGTGAGGCGAATGAGAATTGAATCCTGACATGATTCAAAACCGAACAAAACCTGCCGAAACCGTCCTGAATCGGAACACGCTCCCTTATCCAGCAAGAATCCTGCGCAGAAACGAAAAGGAGCGCGGCCATCGCCTCGCTCCTTCGTTCAAATAAAATCAGTTCAAAACCGTTTAGTCGTTTACGGTTGCCCCGGTGTCATTCACGCGGCGCAAAGTAACCCTTGCGTCCCAGCACCTGGTAGCGCCGGTCGTGGCAATAGAGATAAATGGTTCGATAAGCGCCATTGGCCTTGAAATCGGCCGGCGTGTAAGTGAGCTCGTACTGGCTGCGCAGCTCCTCCTCAATGCTTTGGAAGCTGGTCGACATGTCTTCCACCGAATTCGGAAAGAAAACTTCACCGCCGGTTTGTTCGGCCAGTTCCTGCATCACCTTGTCGCCTTCGCCGCGGCTGGGCGTCCAGTTGGTGCTGATCGCGTAAATGATGGTCTCAGCCCGCTGGCACTCCTTGATGGCCTCGTCAAGATAAACGCGGCTCTGGTTGTCTTCGCCGTCGGAGATCAAGATCATGGCCTTGCGCACTGGCTCCGGACCGCGCTCGGGGAGAAGCTTGTCGCGGCAGGCCGTGAACACCGCGTCAAACAGCGCCGTGCCGCCGCCCGACCTCAACTTGTCCACGCCGGTCTCCAGGCCGTCCAGGTCGTTGGTCCAGTCCTTGGTCACCGTCGGCGTGACGTCGAATCCCATCACAAATGCGCGGTCGGGCTTGGTCTTCAGCACCTGGAGCAGAAACTCGATGGCCGATTGCTGCTCGAACTGGAAGCGGGAATGAATCGATGTGCTGGTGTCGAGGAGCAGGCCCACGCGCAGCGGCAGATTGATCTGCTGATGAAACGAAGTCACCTTCGCTGGCGCCTTCTGGTCGTCAAGCAACGCAAAGTCGCTTTGCTGCAGGTTGGGAATATAGTGCCCGTGCTTGTCGGTCACCGTAAAAATCAGGTTGACCTCGTTGACGACGATCTTGATGGGCTTCGCTGCGGAATCGCCCTGCTGCCCGGCGGGCTGCGCCGCCTGTGAAGCGGCTGGAGCTTGCGCGGGCTGCGCCTTGGAAGGCGGCGCGGACTGGGCCGGCGCGGATGGGGCCGGCTGCTGGGAAAACGCCGCGGCTGCCAAAATGAGCGCCAACGGCGCAAAGTAAAAGAGATTTCGTTTCATAGCTTCCTTATTTTAACAATTGCGCCCGCGCCTCGGCATCCCGGCCGGTTTCTTCGCTTCAGGCGCTTCGGTTCCCTTCCAGCCGGTTCAGGAACGCTTCCAGTTCCTGGGGCAGCGGCGCCTCCAGAACCAGCGGCTTGCCGGTCGACGGATGCTCGAATTCGAGGCGCGCCGCATGCAGAAAATTCCGCCCCAGCCTCACCCTTTCCGGGTCCGCCTTCCGCCGCGCGGCCTTTGACTGTGCGGCCTGCGCAGCCACCTGGTCCGTCACCTGGCCCGCGCCGCCATAAAGCGTGTCACCCACCACCGGGTGCCCGAGCGACGCCATGTGCACGCGAATCTGATGCGTGCGCCCGGTCTCGATGCGCACCCGAACCAGGGTGAATTTCCCAAATCGCGTTGCCAGACGGCGCACGACCTCATAGTGAGAGACAGCCGAACGCGCATTTTCGTTAGGCTGGGTGGTCATGCGCGTGCGCCGGATCGGGTCGCGGCTTACTCCCGCGTTGATTGTGCCTTTCGCCCGCTCCATTTCGCCTTCAACCAGCGCGATATACGTCTTCTTGATGCGCCGGCCGGCAAACATCGCGCCCAGCGCCGCGTGCGCGCGATCGTTCTTGGCCACCACGATCAGGCCGCTGGTCGACTTGTCCAGCCGGTGCACGATTCCCGGCCGCAGTTCCCCGCCGGTGGCAGAGAGCGTCTTGAACCGGTAGAGCAGCGCGTTCACCAGCGTTCCGCGGCTGCGCGCGTCCTCGTTCTGTCCCGATCCCGAGTGCACCATCATCCCCGCCGGCTTGTTCACCACTGCCAGGTCCGCGTCCTCGTACACCACGTCCAGCGGGATCGCTTCAGCCGTGGCTTTGAGCGGCGCGGGATGCGGTTCGCCGGTGACCGTGATGCGTTCGCCGCCGCGCAGCTTGAACGAGGCTTTCTGCGCCGTATCGCCTACCAGCACGTCGCCCTGGCCGATGAGCAGTTGCACGCGGGAACGGCTCACGACTTCCTGCTGGCCAGCAAGAAACTGGACAAGAAATTGGTCCAGCCGCTGCCCGCGCGCCTCCGCGGGAACATCGAATGCCCGAATCTCACTCATGCGCCGCCTCGTCTATCGCCTCGTCGTTGCTATTTGCGATAGCTGAACCTTCAACATCCTCAGCAGAATCCGGGCGCCCTACCCTTTCCGCGGCTTTTTGCGGAAACGGTGGGACGTTGCGATCCTCATACACGCCCTGGCGCTCTCTCAGCACCAGCGCGCCGATCAATACGAGCAATACCGCCGCAATCTGCGGCCCGTCGAGCGCACCATGCAGAATGGCGCCACGGCCTTCGGAGGCACGCCACAACTCCGTCATGTAGATCGCCACACCCGTTCCCATCAGCCCCAGTCCAGCGACATCGCCCTGACGACGCCGCACCGGCAGCCACAGCAAAAGAAAGATCGAGAGCGCCAGGAACTCGAGCGCCGCGTAAGCTTGCGCTGGATGCAGCGGAATTCCCAGCGGCGTGCCGCTCCACAGCGCGGCCAGCGGGCTGGTATACGTTACTGCCCATGGCACATGCGGCCCGGCTTCGATTCCATAGCCAGATCCGGCCAGCAGCGCGCCCAGTTGTTCAAAGGCCAGGCCGAGGGCCAGCGGCGCGGCCAGCGTATCGGCCGTGGCCAGAAGCGGCAGCCTGCGCCGGCGCGCATACATCAGAGCCACTCCCGCACCGGCCAGCGCGCCCACGCCCGCCAGCAGCGGATGATGAATCATTGCCAGGCCGAACATCCATCCCGGATGCCGGCGCAACTCGCTCCAGTTTGCCGCGATCAGAAGCAAACGCTGGGCAGCCAGGGCCGCAACGAGCGCCAGCACGCACAAGTTCCACACCTGGCCCGGATTCACGCCGGCAATGCGCGCGGTGCGCTGGGCCAGAAACAGCCCTGCCACCACCCCCAGCGCCGCAAGCGCGCCATAGGCTGGAATCAGTAGAGATCCGATATGAAAGAGGACTGGATGCACCTGAGCCAGAATACCTCTCAGGGCTTGCGGGCGTATCTGCCTATGCGGACGCGCGAAGCGCCGCCATAAGCCGACACTCCCTCAAAAAGTAGAAATCCGACCCACTGGGCCGTGGGCAATGCGCTGGTGNNGTGGAGCTCTCCGCGGTTCATTAGGCATTCCGGACTGGCGGACACGGCACACAGAACCGATTGTCGAGTTGAGCCCCTGTTCATTGAATGTTGGTTCAACCAGCGTTGATTACCCACCTGCTTTGCAGGCCGGTTTCTATTGCGGATAGTATGGGTCCGCGCGAGGAATTACAAGTCTTGTGCGATGCGGGCGGGATGTGCTAATTTCTTCGTCCGCCGGATTCGGAACGGGTTGGCCCAATTCGGAACCTTCTACGACGCCGTCTTGCGCTCGTCTTCAAGCACTTCGTCCAGCAGCCCGCTCAGGCTCGCGGCGCGCGCATGGCCCAGCGCCGGATCCGCCAATCCCGCCCGCGACAGCTCATCGGCAAGGTTGAGCGCCGCGAGCACGGCCACGCGCAGCGAGTCTGCCGTCCTGCCCTGCGCGGCGACCGCCCGCATCTTTGCGTCAACGCGTGCCGCCAGCTCGCGAATGTGCTGCGTATCCTGGCCTGACAGGTGATAAAGCTGGTCGTAGATTTCGACTGTCACGTATTCGGCAGGCTTGTCGCGCGTTTCCTCGGTCATGCCAGCCTCACAGCTCCAGCCCATCGAGTTGCGTGAGCAGCCGCTCGACGCGCTGCCGCACGTGATCGCGCTCGGCCCTCAGCGCGGTCAACTCCGCCTGCATCTGCTGCGCCACCGGGCCCTGCTCGCGGAGTTGCGCCTCAGCGTGCGTGGCCCGCTCCTCAGCGTGCGCCGCGCGCTCCTCAGCAGCCCCGCGCGCCTGCCGCTCCCGCTTTACCAGTTCCACCGCGCGCAGGATTCGTTCCTCCAGCGCGGCAAAATCGTCCGCGCTCACCGCCAGCGCTTCCGGCTCAATCTGCGGCTCCTGCCGCTCTTCCTCCGGCCGCGGCTCGACTGCCACTTCCGGCTCCCAAAAAGACTCTGACATCGATCCAACCTCCGCGCGTAAAGGACCGCTGCAAACGCGCTGTTTCCGTTCGAGTATAGCGCGGATTCAGCGCTACGTCCGCAGCCGTGCGCCCGCCTTGCCAACAGCTTCAACCACGCGCGCCTGAAAGCTCTGCAGTTCTTCCTCGCGCAGGGTGCGATCGGCGGCCTGGAAGGTGGCGCCCAGCAGCAGCGAGTACTCGCCGGCCCCCAGGCGGGGGTCGCGAAACACCTCGCGCACGCGCCACTCGACCAGCTCGGGAATGGCCAACCCCGCCATCGCCTGGTCAATCGTTTCCCATGCGATGTTCCGATCCAGAATCAGTGAAAAATCGCGGCGCACCGGCTGAAAACGCGAAATCTCCCGCGCAGCGGGCCTGCGCAGCGGCAGCTTGAACAACCGGTCGAGATACAATTCACCCGCCAGCACCGGCTGTTTCAGCTTGCGCGCCGCGGCCTCGCGCGGATGCAGTTCGCCAAACCATCCCACGGTCGCGCCCTCGGCAACCACCCGCGCCGCGCGATAAGGATGCAGCCACTCCGGCGTCAGTCCCGCTTCGGCTGGAAAGCGGTCGAAATATGCGGCCCGCATTTGAAACCGCTCGAGCACTTGTTCCACAACCCCTTTTACATCCTGGAATTCGATGGCCCGCGGCGCATGGAGCGCGCTCTGCTCCGGCAGGCTCCCCACCGCGCCAAACGCCAGCGACGGCCGCTCCTCCACTTTCTCAGTCGTGCCGCTGAAGACCGTGCCCAGTTCGAACAGCCGCACGTCGCTCACGTCGCGATGCAGATTGCCGGCCACCAACGCCAGCATTCCCGGCACCAGCGACGGCCGCAGCCCGCCGGCCTCTTCGCTTAATGGATTGCCGAGCGCCACCACCTGCCCCGGCTGCGGCGCGGTCAGCGCGCCCTCTGCCGCTGAACAGAATGAGCTCGAAATTGCCTCGTGGAACCCGGCCGCAAGCAGCGTGCGCCGCACCGCCGTTTCACTCTCGGCCCACTCCAGCGCCTTCACGCCTTCGCCAAAGGCGGGCAGCGTGTTGGCAAAGCGGTTGTAGCCGTAGACGCGCGCGACTTCCTCGATCAAGTCGATTTCGCGTTCGAGATCAAGGCGCCAACTTGGCAAGGTGACATGCCACGACTCCTGACCAGAGGTCTGCCCCGATGCATGTGACGCCAATTCGCATCCCAGCGCCGTCAGCACGCTCTCGACCGTCGCAGCGGTAATGCCTTCCTCGTCCACCGTCGCGCCCAGAATGCGCCGCACCTCGCTCAACTTGAGATCGACAGGCTTGCGCCGCGCGGTGCGGGCCTCGGCGGCGGCCACGCGCACATCTACCAGTTCGCCTTCGATCCATCCGCCGTTGGCCAACAGAATCGCGCTGACCAGCGCCGACGCCACCGGAGCGCCGTTGAAGTCCGCACCGCGTTCGAAGCGGTGACTTGCGTCGGTGTGCAACCCGTGGCGGCGAGCCGTCCGCCGCACGGCGATGGGATCGAACCAGGCCGCCTCGACCAGAACATTTTTGGTCGCGGGCGTAATCATCGTGTCCCAGCCGCCCATCACGCCGGCCAGACCCAGGGCTTTGGCGTGATCCGCAACCACCAGGTCGTCCGCGTCAAGCACGCGCTCCACGCCGTCGAGGGTCTTGAGCCGCTCGCCTTTGCGCGCACGGCGGACGATGATGCCGCCGTCGATTTTGTCGAGATCGAAGGCGTGCGTGGGCTGGCCCATTGCCAGCCATGCAAAGTTGGTGGCGTCGACGGCGTTCGAGATCATCTTCTGTTCAAGAAGGGTGAAGTAGGTTCGAACTTCCACGCCGGGAAACCAGTCGCGGGATTCGGCGATGGTGATGCCGCGCAAGACGCGGGCGGTGAAACGGCCGCAGGCATCTTCGGCGTCAATGCGCACGGAGAAGTCCTGGCCGGACGGGCGGGGCTTTGGCAGAGTGTAGGCTAATTCGGGCAGCGGCAGGCCGTAAATCGCCGCCGCCTCTCGCGCGACGCCGTAGTGATTCATCGCGTCCACGCGGTTGGTNNGGTTGGTGGTGATGTCCATCTCGAAAAGCGAGCCGTCGCCGGGACCTAGATCGTAAATGCCCTCGACGGCGATACCGCGCAGGGTCAGGTCTTCGGCCAACCGCGCATCGTCGACAGCGAGTCCAGGTAAATTAGCGCGAAGCCATTTCGTCAGTATCTTCATCGGTTAAGGTTCTCTCTTCGCAAGCTGGCGCGCTGCGCGCGATGGCGAGTTGGCACGTTGGCGCGGTCCTGTCTCTTCGTCGACGGGATCGAGAACGCCCAGCAGCCCGTTGATGAGCTTGGCAACGCGAGTGCCCGGGTCAAGCAACTCTTCACTCGCGGAACTGCCCAAGAAGTCCAGGCTCGCCGCCAACTCGATTTGAGTCTGCAGTTCGTTAATGGCTGCGCGAGCCGATCCAAGCCCCTTCCGCATTTCGTTATCGTTCAATCGCCCATGCGCCTCGGCGATATGACTCGCCACGTTCACGGCAGACCGGCGTAACTGCATCCGGAGCCCAAATGTCTCCGACTTTGGAAATTCCTCTGTTCGCCCATAAATCATGCGCGCCAGTTCCATGGACTTCTGCCACGCAATCAAATCACGATAGTGCCGGGTTCTGCTCATACCGCGAACCTGCCAACCTGCCAACGTCCGCCGCAGCGGAAGCCAACTTGCTAAACAAACTGCCCGAGAAATCTCATATCTCCCGTATAAAACGACCCAATCTCGCTGATCCCGTACTTCATCATGGCGAAGCGCTCGACGCCCATGCCGAAGGCAAATCCGGAAATCTTCTTCGGATCGTACCCAGGCTGTTTTTCCGCGGCGAACGCAAACACCGCCGGATCAACCATCCCGCAGCCCAGCAACTCGATCCATCCCGAGTTTTTGCACTTGCGGCAGCCTTTGCCGCCGCAGAAAATACAACTGATCTGCACGTCCGCGCTGGGCTCCGTGAACGGAAAGAACGATGGAAAGAACCGCGTCTTCACGGCTGAGCCAAACAACGCCTTCATGGCGTGATCCAGTGTCCCCTTCAAATCGCTGAAGGTGATATTCGTGTCAACGCAAAGCCCCTCAACCTGGTGAAAGATGGGGGAGTGAGTCGCGTCGGCCGCGTCGTTGCGGTGCACCTTGCCGGGAATCACGATGCGAACCGGCGGCGGCTGGGTCTCCATGGTCCTCATCTGGACTGGAGAGGTGTGGGTGCGCAGCAGCAGCCGGTCGCGCAGCGGCTTACGCTCCTGATTCGCGATCACCAGCGTATCCTGGGTGTCGCGCGCCGGATGCCCGGGCGGAAAATTCATGCTCTCGAAGTTGTAGTAGTCGGTTTCCACCTCCGGCCCCACGCCCACCGCGTAACCAAGCCCCGCGAACACCGCGACAATCTCGTTCAGGGTGCGTGTAATCGGATGCTCGGCGCCGGTCAGCCGCCGCGTGCCGGGCAGCGTGATGTCGATGGCCTCGGCCTTGAGCGCCGCGTCGGTTGGGCCGGCGCCCGCAGCCTCCTCGAGCAACCTCTCCACCAATTCCTTGAGCAGTTTGAAGCGCTGACCCACCGCCCTTCTTGCCTCGGGAGGCGCGGCCTTCAGCCAGCGGTCGGAAACTTCGTTGAGCAGGCCCTGCTTGCGCCCCAGCCACTGCAGACGAAATGCGTCGGCCTCGAGCGCAGCCGCATCCTCGCGCGCCTGTTTCTCCAGCGCGGCAAATGCCTCGCCCAGCGCGGCATCGTTAAAATCCGGCAGATTGGGAATTGGATCGTTCATCATGCGTAAACAGCAGGATAAAGCATTGCATGCAGCAGACGCGCGCCGAAGCACGCCTCGGAGCCCTTGAAATCCCAATTCTCCTGCCAGAAACAGACCTGCTGCCGTAGCATAGGTTCATGAAAAAAACAGGCGCCGCGATCCTGGCTCTTTCCTCCTTCATGCTGCTTTCAGCCCAGGGTTCCCTCGTCCAGACCACTCCCGCCGTCTACCCGCAGCAGCAGGGCTTTGTTGACGCGCACGGCGTGATGATCTACTACGTCGAGATCGGCAAGGGCCCGCCGCTGATGGTGGTCCACGGCGGTCCCGGCGCCGACCATACCTATTACCTGCCCTGGCTGCTGCCCCTGGCGCGCACGCATCGCCTCATTTTCATCGACGAGCGCGGCTCGGGCCAGTCCCAACGGCTTGAGGACGCAAGCCGCTACACCGTTGAGGCCATGGCCGACGATGTCGAAGACGTGCGCGTGGCCCTCGGACTGGGGAAAATCTCCCTGCTCGGCCACAGTTACGGCGGCGTGCTGGCCCAGGCTTACGCGCTCAAGTACCAGCAGCACCTCAGCCACCTGATTCTCAACAGCACCTTCCCCTCCACGCGCCAGATGAACGAGGTGCTGGCGCGCGAGAAGGCGCAAATGCCGCCCGACAAGCTGAAACGCCTGGATGAGTTGGAAGCCGCAGGCCTGTTTGGCAAGGGTGAGGCCTGGGAGCACGGCCGCTACACCGCCGAATACGAGGCGCTGGCATGGGGGCCCGGCTACTTTCCGTTCCTCTACGGCGCGCGGCCCGATTCCACCTACGATCCAGCGCAGGGCAATGCGCCCGGCAACTGGGAACTTTACCGCGAGATGTGGGGCTCCCACGGCGAGTTCATCATCGACGGGAACCTGAAATCGGTGGAGTGGGTCGACCGCCTGCACACGATCCACGTGCCCACGCTGGTGATGGCAGGAGACCACGACGAGTGCGATCCCTCGCTGAGCCGCGAAATGCACGAGAAGATCGCCGGCTCGAAGCTGGTCATCCTGCCCAACTCGGGGCACATGAACTTCGTCGACCAGCCGGAGTTGTGGCTAAGAGCGGTGGAAGGATTTTTGGGCGAATAGCGCGGCGGCGTCCCTACGGGACTCTGGTCTTTGGTGGCTTCCATTTCCCCACGCTGAAGCGCGGGGCTAATAAACATTGCGCCTTTCGGCGCGGTTTTGTTTTTGGGGCAATGGCGGGGATTACGCGGCATCCCGGCGGATCGCGAGCTACACAAACACAGAACGGCCCGGAATCCGCAGGATCCCGGGCCGCTCGTTCGATCCTTCTGACGCTATGCAGCGACCTTCTTGGCGGGCTTCTTGGCTGTCTTCTCCGCGGCTTTCTTCTCCGCAGCGAGCGCCGACTTGGCCTGGTCCACCAGCTTGGTAAAGCCTGGCGCGTCCTTCACGGCGATCTCGGCGAGGATCTTGCGGTCGAGCTCGACGCCGGCCTTCTTCAAACCGTTGATGAGCTGCGAATAGCTGAAGTGGTTCAGCTTGGCGGCAGCCGCGATGCGCACGATCCACAGCGAGCGGAACTGGCGCTTCTTCTGCTTGCGGCCGGTGTAGGCAAACTTCAGGCCGCGTTCGACGGCCTCCTGCGCTGCCTGGTAAAGCTTGGATTTGGTCAGGAAATAACCGCTGGCGCGCTTCAGAATCTTCTTGCGGCGGTCATTCCGCTTGGTGCCACGTTTTACGCGGGGCATGGGGTTCTCCTTTTTGCGTTCTCGGTTACGCGGCTGGAGGCAGGAGGCCGTCACGCACGGGGCGCAAGGGCTCGGGAACCTCTTCACTCGCTCATTTCAAGCCTGATCTCTCGTCCGATGCCAACGCATTTCGCATGGGACGGGGGCCTTCACGGCCCAAAAGCACTTCGTAATCGCACAAAGCCTAAACAGAGGGCTAAGGCGCGGAGCGCTCAGGCGTAGGGAATCATGCGCGCTACCTTCTTGTAGTCGCCGACGGAAACCAGCAGGGTCCGGCCCAGCTTGCGTTTCACTTTTGGCGATTTCGAAGTAAGGATGTGCCGCGTCTTCGTCTGGCCCC